>CAUSWF010000005.1:0-71956 GCA_963535465.1 uncultured Erysipelotrichaceae bacterium
ATACTATATCCTCTTCTATTCATATAATCACCCTAATTATATTATATATTATTTTTAAAAAAAGAAAAGTTAAACTTTTCTCTTAATCTATTTCTCTATATTTAGAATTATATAATTCCATTTCACTATCTTCACTATTTTCTTCTAAAAAATCACTTATACTTGGCAAATCATCTATTGTAGCTAAACCAAAATAATCTAAAAATTCATTAGTTGTCTCATACAATATAGGTCTCCCAGCTGCATCACTTCTACCCGCTTCTTTAACAAAACCCTTCGCAACCAACTTTCTAACCATTTGAGAAGTACTAACTCCTCTTAAAGCATCTAATCTTATTCTAGTAACAGGTTCGTTATAAGCAATTATCGCTAAAGTTTCTAAAGCAGCCTGAGATAATTCATTAGAATCTTCTCTTTGTAATAATTTCTTATAATAATCTTTATGTTCTACTTTAGTAGTTAACTTTAATCTATTACCTAAAAAATCTATTCTAAGTCCTCTATTATCATCTAAATATTTATTTTTTAGTTCTCCAACAAGTAAAGAAGCATCTTCTTCACTAATTTCTAAAACATCACTTATTTGTTTTAAAGTTAATCCATCTTCTCCAACTACAAACAATAAACCTTCTAATATTGCTTCTTTATTCATGATGCCTCCTCCACTATTATTTCATCAAATGTATCTTCTTGAGTAATATTAGCTTCTCTTGCCTTAGCCATTTCTAATATTGCAAGAAAAGTAGCAACTACATACTCTTTAGTTTTTTCTGGAAAAAGTTCAAAAAAACTAACTCTTTTCTTTCTAGAAAGTAAACTCGCAATTTCATGTCTTCTAGTACTAACAAGTATCTCTCTACTAGTAACCTTAGTCTTTAATGGTTTAGCATTTTCTTTTCTTTGTAAAAATCTTTTAAATGCCTCCATTAATAAATTTAAGTCCCCTTCTCCACTAACATTATTTTCTTCTACATATAACTTATTAGCTTCAGGTAACTTAGTAAATACATTTGACCTATCTCTTTCTTTTTCTTCTAATACTTTAGTTATTTCTTTATAAGCTTCATACTCTAATAATCTCTTAACCAATTCTTCTCTAGGATCTTCTTCAATTATATCTTCTTCTTTTTCTTCTCTTGGAAGTAGTACTCTAGATTTTAATTCAATTAATTCTGATGCCATAACTAAATACTCAGAAGCTATCTCTAAATTTAAATTTTCCATCTCTTTTAAATATAAAAGATATTGATTAGTTATTTCTTCTATCTGTATATTTATAATATCCATATCATGGCTTTTAATAAGATGAAGCAATAAATCAAGTGGGCCTGAAAATTCATTTATTTTAAACTGAAACATAAATCCTCCCAAACTATATAAATTATAACATATTTAATGATATAATGTTAATGGTGATATGAATGAAAAATTTTACTATGAAAGACGAAGAATTCATTTGCGAACAATGCAACAAATTAGTATCAAAGTTAAACTATACAGCAAGAGATCATTGCCCTTATTGTCTATATTCTAAACATGTAGATATAAATCCTGGTGATAGAAAAAATACCTGTCTTGGTCTTCTAAAACCAATAGGTATAGAAAAATTTAAAAATACTTATAAAATAATTTATAAATGTACAAAATGTAATAAACTACATAAAAACATCATGGCAAATGATGACGATATGAATTTAATTATTAAATTATCTGTACAGGATAGCTAAAAGAGAAGTTTAACTTCTCCTTTTATTTATAAATATAATTAGAAATTTATATCTACTATTTTATTTAATATAAAGCAATTCATGCAATTAAAAATCACTTAAAATCAAATTTTATATCATCTATCAAAATAGAATTAACATCATCATAAAATGAAGTATCATCTTTAACACAACCACAATAAGCCTTATACTCTTGAGAATTATTCCAGTGTCTTTCATCATTAGCATATATTAAATATTTTTTATAATCTCCAAGTAAAAATTTATAATGTAATAAATATGAAATAAACTTAGAATTATTATTTAAATTAAAAGGGTAATAAAAATGATCATTTATAAAAAGTTCTACTCCAGTATATCTTATCATTGGAATTTTTTGAAGACTTGGATTAATATTTAAGACCCTTGAACGAGGTCCACCATAAAAACGTTGTCCATATGAGACTGATGAATTAATATAATAAGTTCCTTTATCTACATATTTAAATTCAGAAATCATTCCTTTATATAATCCAGATTTAGAATATACATCAAGCATCAAAGACTTAACAGAATGAAATTTATTATGTTTAATAAATTCATTGATAGAAATAGTTTTATAATTTTTATATATGAACAATTCATCAGAATCAACAGTTAAATATATTTTATTTGTCCCATAATATTCAAAAATTTGTTGTCTCCATCCACACATTTTATCACAATCATAATGTTCTCCAATTTCCCAGAAAGATATATTAACAATATCAGTATATTTTTTAAGTATATCAGTTGAAGAATCAGATGAATTATTATCGATAAGAACGAAATTTCTTATTCCTATAGATATATAATGCTTCATCCAAAAATCAGCAAAATTTTGAAAATTATTATAAAAGCAAACCAATATAATATTTGAAGAAAAATTAGCAGACGTAATTTGTTTTAGATTCTTAGTTTTCAATCCTTCAATATAACTATTAAACATCTCATCATTAAATTCGACATTATTAAATTCGTCCTTCGCAAGTTTTAAAAGTTTCTTCCTAAGTAAATCAGAAATATTTAACAAATTAACTTTATTAACTCTATCTAAAATCTTTTCTTTTTTTATCTTATTTAGCTTTTTAATATGAATAAATAAAGGTTTAAAATCAACATCTTTAAAAACCTCCATCTTCCCAGTTTGAATATGAGCAGTTTTTATTTTTAATATTCTCTTCATATATGAGGTGATAGAACCATGTGTAACTATCATTACTGTATTATATTTCATATTGTTTTTATAAACATCTCTTAAAAAATTACACAATCTACTTTCTATATCAAAATTATTTTCACCATAATCACCTAATCTTACAAAATAATCACCAGATATTTGCTTTAATCTAACATTATCAAGATCCAAATTATTTTCTTTATGACTATATTTTCCATGATAAATTTCTCTTATTCTACTATCTATAACCACTTCTACATCACTGTATTTTTTCCATACATAATTAGCTGTTTCTATTGTTCTAGGAAATGGTGATACATAGATTTTACTTATATAATTAGAAGAACCAGATATAGAATCAACAACTGTATTTTTTCCACTTTCAGTCAGAACTGACCAATATATTTCTTTATCAGAAATTAATTTTTTAACATTATCTATAGCTTCACCATGTCTTAAAAATATTATATTCATAACATACTCCCTTATATTAAACCACATTTTTTATCCCCATAATATTTAGTTTAACAATTTCTAGGTACAAAAATATAATCAACATAATTAATTAAAATAATTATTTTAGTAGAATTTCAAAACTTCTCCTTTTATTTATTATCAGTAGAACCATATCCTCCAATTCTATCTCCAGATGCATTGTCATTATCTACAACTAAGAATTTAGAAAATACCGCTTGTCCTATCTTATCTCCTTTTTTAATAATGATGTCTTCATTACGATTATTATAAAAAGTAAAGAAGAAATGTCCATCATTATCTGGATTGCCATAATAATCACTATCTATTAATCCAACACTATTAGAAAGAATTAATCCCTTCTTTGGTCCACTACTTCTATTAAGTAAAAATAAGCATTCGTCTTCCATCATTTTAGCCTTTAAACCAGTCGGAACAATAGTTGGTTTATCTCCTTTTTTAAATGGATGAATAACTACATCTTCCGCAGCCTCTATATCATAGCCTGCAGAGTGTTTTGTACTTCTAACTGGAAGATTAATTCCTTTATCTTCCCATCCCTTTGCTATTTCAAAACTTCTCATAAATCCTCCTATCTAATCATGCTTAAGTTAACTCTATTTTTACTCAAGTCGATGTCATCTACATACACTTCTATTATATCACCTACACTTAAATAATCACTAGGATGTTTAATATAATTCTTTGATATCTTAGAAATATGTAATAATCCATCATCATGTAACCCAATATCTACAAACGCTCCAAAATCTATAACATTTCTAACCGTTCCTTGTAATTTATCACCCACATGTAAATCTTCTATTTTTAATATATCGCTTCTAAGTAGTGGCTTCATCATTTGATCCCTAGGATCTCTATTAGGTCTTTCTAACGAATTAATTATGTCTTCAGTTGTATATTTATCAGTCCCAATCTCCTCACTTAATTTATCTATATCAATATCTTTTATTTTATCTTTTATTTCATGATGTCCAATATCACTCTCTATTATATTTAATTTGTCCATTATCTTAATCGCAAATTTATAACTTTCTGGATGAATAGATGTTTTATCCAAAAAATTATCTCCATCAATTACTCTCATAAATCCAATAGATTGTTCATATACTTTAGGTGTCATTCCTTTAAGCTTCTTAATTTCTTCTCTGCTCTTTATCTTACCCTTACTTCTAAAATCAAGTATCGCATCTATTGCCTTCTTAGTCATACCAGAAACATATGATAAAAGAGATGATGAAGCAGTATTAACATTAACCCCTACATCATTTACTGCACTAACAACTACAAACTGTAATGATTCATCCAATTTTTTAGGAGTAACATCATGTTGATATAATCCAACACCAATACTCTTAGGATCAATTTTAACAAGTTCAGCTAAACTATCTTGTAATCTTCTCGCAATACTTATTGCACTTCTCTTTTCAACTGTTAAATCAGGAAATTCACTTATAGCTAATTTAGAAGCAGAATAAACTGAAGCACCTGCCTCACTAACTATTACATAACTAACTTTTCTTTTAACTTTAGGAATAATACTACTAATAAACTCTTCACTTTCTCGAGAAGCAGTACCATTACCTATCGCAATAATATCAACATCATATTTATCTATTAATTTTAAAACAATCTCTTCTGCTTCTTTTATTTTATTATGAGGCTCAGTCGGATATATAACACTAATGTCTAAAGGATTGCCTTGCTTATCAACAACTGCTAATTTACAACCTGTTCTAAAACCAGGATCATATCCCATAACTACTTTTTCTTTTATAGGAGGAGTAAGTAATAATTGATGTAAATTCTTAGAAAAATTATCTATCGCATCAACTTCTGCTCTTTCAGACAATAAAGCTCTAACTTCTCTTTCTACACTTGGATATATTAATCTCTTTAAACTATCTTCTATCGCATCAACAACTATATTATATACAAAACTATTTTTATTTTTTATTACTTTACTTTCTATATAATCACTAATATATTTATTATCAAAATCAAAACTAACAGAAATAACTTTCTCATCCTCTGCTCTATTAATCGCAAGTATTCTGTGTGACTTAATATATTTAATAGACTCATTATAATCATAATACATCTCATATAATTTCTTACTATCACAAGCATTCTTCTTTAATTTAGTTTTAATAACACCATTCTTTATAATATAATTTCTAATATATTTTCTATAATATGAATTATCACTCATCCATTCAGCTATTATGTCTTTAGCACCATTTATCGCATCATCAATACTCTTAACATTATTATTTATATATTTACTACTAATACTATCAATACTACCACTAGTAGGAAAAGACATAATAATCTTCGCAAGTGGCTCAAGCCCATTACTAATCGCAATAGTTGCTTTTGTCTTCTTCTTCTCTTTATATGGTCTATATATATCTTCTACTTCCACTAATTTATCTGCTTTTAATATATTATTTTTAATTTCCTCTGTCAGTAAACCTTTCTCATCAATCAATCTAATAACATCTTCTTTTCTCTTAAATAAATTAACTTGATACTGATAAACTTCATCTATTTTTCTAATTATTTCTTCATCTAATCCACCAGTAACTTCTTTTCTATATCTAGCAATAAAAGGTATAGTATTTCCATCACTAAGCATCTTTAAAACTGCTTCTACTCTTTTCTTATCTATATTTAAACTATTAGACATTTCTAATATTATATCTTCATTCATAAATACACCTCTACTATATAATATCAAAATAAAAAGTAAAGTATCATAACTTTACTTTTATTTTACATCTTCTACTATATTACAACTATATCCAGCCGCAACTATATCCTTCTTTATATTATTAATATTTTTACTACTATCAATCTTAGGATAAAATCCTCCGGCTTCAGCATATGCTGCATTTACTTTATCTAAATCTAAATTATTATAATCTATATACTGTCTTTCAGTAACTTCTCCATTAGATAAATCACATTCTACTCTAACTCCATTAACATTTTTAACAGTATCACTTAAATTACTACACTTCTTATTTTCATCCTCTAAATTTTTAATATCACTAATTCCATTACCAATAATCTTCTTAGTATAAACTAAACTAGTAGGTAAACTATTTTTAAATTTAATTTCTTGTATATAACTTAAATTAAAATTACTACTAGTAGAATCTAATTTACATACTAACTTACCATTTATAATTTCTTTATTCTTAGTACTATTAATTAATCCATCAAAATAATTTTGTATTTCTGGTAAAAACATTACAAATACTATTATAAATAAGAAAAATACTCCAACAAATATAATCTTACCTTTGCTTACTTCATTATATTGAATCTCTTCTTTTACTTCTTCTTTTTTATTCTTAATCATACTATTATAAGCCGCAATATTTTCAGCAGTATTCTTATACTCTGTTTTATCACTAGAAACAGCTTCAGTACCTATTCTACTAACTCCATCTATTGTAACATCACTAGATGCCTTAATATTTATATTATTACTATTAGGATTAACAACCCTATCTCTATCAAATTCATTATCCACTAATATCACCCCTTAATATATCTATACTATTAGAAAAATCTAAACTATTAATAACATAACTTCCAGATACCAATATATCACTATTACATTTATTACATGTATTATTATTAATTCCACCATCTACACTTATTTCTATATCTAGTTTATAAGTATTTATTAAATCTCTTATTTCATTAATTCTATCTACACTGTCTTCTATAAACTCTTGTCCACCTTTACCAGGATATACACTCATTACTAATATTAAATCAACATAAGGTAAATATGGAACTAACTTACTAATAGGAGTATTAGGATTAATCGCAATACCACATTTAATAGAATATGACTTAATAAGTTCAAATAATTTAACTAAGTCTTCTTCAATTTCAACATGTATTGTAATATATTCCGCATTTAAACTAGCATATTTTAATATATAGTCATATGGTTCTTCTACCATTAAATGAACATCTAATCTTTTAGAAGTAAACTTATAAATATTCTTTTCTTCACTCCAAGGAAGACTTTTATTACTTACAAATTTAGAATCCATTACATCAACATGTATATAATCACAATTAGTATTATCTAATTTTTTCAAATCACTTGGTATATTTTTACTAGACAAATAAGAAACACTAATTTTTTTCATTAACTCCTCCTATAAAATATAAATAATTATCATATCTACTCTTAAGTATTTTATTATCAAGAACACCTTTTTTAACAAGACATTCTCCTTCTTTCGTATGAGAACAATCTCCATATAAACAAGTATAATTAGAAAACTCTATAAATGAATCTTTAATTTTACTTAAATCACTTTTATTAAAATCTAAACTAGAAAAACCAGGAGTATCCAACAATTTACCATCAAAGAAATTATATAATGTAACACTTCTAGTAGTATGTTTTCCTCTACCAAGTACTCTAGATATTTCTCCTACTTCTATATTAAAATTAGGATCAAGTTTATTTATTAAACTACTCTTACCTGCTCCAGTTTGTCCAACAAAACAAACTGTTTTATTACTAATAATATTTTTTATTTTATCAACTTCATAATTATAGACAACTCTATATCCAATATGTTTATAATAGTCAAATATATTATCATAATTCTTAGAACAAATATCTGACTTAGTAATACATATTACAGCTTCTACATTATGTAACTCCATTAATACTAAAAACTTATCAAGTAAAACTAAGTCTAAATCCGGTTCTACTAAACTAGTAACAATAAATGCTATATCTATATTAGAAACCTTAGGTCTATCAAAATAATTCTTTCGAGGCATTATTTTCTCTATTAATAATTTATCTTTATCAAAAAATACATTATCACCAACTAGAGGTAATATCTTTTCATATCTAAATTTACCTCTACACTTACAAGGATATATAACTCCATCACATAGAACACTATGTAAATCACTATTTATATTTATAATTTGTCCTATCATTATGCCCCTGTTCCTGGAGTTGAAGTTGGTCTTGGTGTTGGTGCAGAAGTTCTTTTAATTGGAATAACAACAGTTAAACTTTCTCCTTTTACTATCTTAGTACCTGCTCTTCTAGACTGATCTGATACTTTTCCATATTTTCCATTTCCAAGTGCACTAGGTAATGTAGGTTCTTCTTTTATAGTTAATTCTAAACCATATTTTTCAGCAAAGCTCTTAACTTCATCTGCACTCCATTCCTCTTTAACCATATCTGGATATTTTTCAACAACATTAGGAATATACAAAGTAATAGAATCACCCTTATTAATTTCACTTCCCTCAGCTAAACTTTGTCCAATAATTAAATCAGCATCTTTTGCTTCATCAACATCTTTCTTCTCAACTGTAACTACCATATTATATTTTACTTCTAACTCCGTCTTTACAGTAATATAATTTTTACCAACATAATTTTCTATTTTAATAGTCTTCTTACCACTAGATTTATATATCTTAACACTACCACCAACTTTAAGCTCAGTCTTAGCACTAGGACTAGTCTTAACTACTCTATTTTCTAAAACATCATCACTTGGTATTGCTTCTATTGTATCAGAACTAACAAGACCAACTTTTCTAATCTTTTCTTGACATTGACTAACTTTTAAATTAGTACAATCAGGTACTTCTACATTCTTACTTCTCTTAGTCATAGGAATAATAACAAGTATTACAAATGATATAAGTACAAGTAAAAGTATTAATCCTAATCCAATTAATATATTTCTAGTAATATTATCAAACTTTTTATCAGTCGCATCTTCTTTAATTTTCTCTTCTTTTTCTATATCTTCAAGACTTTCTTCACCGACTATAACATCATCTTCTATTTTTTTAATTTTACGTGTTGCTTCCATATCAAATTCAGGAAATTTATATTGATACTTTTCTTCATTTAATCTATCATCATTTAAACAAGTAAGTAAATCAGCATGCATACTTCTTACATCATCATATCTATTTTTAGGATTTTTAGCTGTAGCACGTCTAATAATATTATCAACACTTTGTGGTAATTCAGGATGTTCATCTCTAACACTAGGTAATTCATCCCTCATATGCTTAAGTGCTATCTCAACAGCATTATCTCCTCTAAAAGGTAATACTCCAGTAAGTAACTCATAAAATATTATACCCATAGAATATATATCACTCTTAGTAGTTGCTCTCTTACCCGCAGCTTGTTCTGGAGGTAAATAATGTACACTACCCATAACACTATTAGTTTGAGTTAATTGTGTAGCATTTATTGCCATCGCAATACCAAAATCAGTTATCTTAATTGAACCATCATCTTTTATCATTACATTTTGTGGTTTTAAATCTCTATGTATTATATATGAATCATGCGCATGAGCCATACCATCAGTAAGTTGAAGCATAATATCAATTGCCTCACTCAATGTAAGATTACCTCTTTTCTTAAGTAACTGTTTTATTGTCTTACCATCAATATACTCCATTACAATATAGTATATTCCGTTATCTTCTCCTACATCATATACTTCAACTATATTAGGATGAGCTAAACTAGACGCTGATAAAGCTTCTCTTTGAAATCTTCTAACAAATTTTTCATCATTAGATAAATCTCCTCTTAATACCTTAATCGCAACATTTCTATCTAAAATAGAGTCATAAGCTAAATATACATTAGCCATTCCCCCTTCTCCGATAGATTTTATTATTTCATAACGCTCATTAATTTTTTGCCCCTTTGTAACCATTACTCTTCACCCTCTATCATCAAGTATGCAACGCTTATATTATCATTACCTCCTCGATTATTAGCCTTCATAATTAGTTTTCTAACTACATCTTCATCATTTTCTTCTAATAATGTCTTAGTTATTTGATTATTATCTAACATATTAGTTAAACCATCACTCGCAAGTAATATTCCCCTAATAGATGTATCACAGTCAAATATATCAACTTCAACCTTAGGACTAGCCCCAAGCGCTTTCATTAAAACATTTTTCTTAGGATGCATTGCTGCCTCTTCTTTAGTAAGTTCACCCGCACTAACTAATAAGTTAACTAAAGTATGATCATAAGTTACCTTATGTAACATATCATCTTTCATTACAAACCCACTAGAATCTCCTACATTTCCAAATAATACATAATTATCTGTCCTAACACTAAGTACCAAAGTAGTACCCATTCCTTTAGCCTCAGGATGAGTCTTTTCATATTCAAATATAGAAGAATTAATTTCTTCATAAGCATTCTTAATCCATTTAACAGCGTCTACTTTTCCTAAACCTATAAATGTTTCTTTAAAATGTTTATTTAAATAATTAATCGCAATAGCAGAAGCTACTTCTCCAGCTTGATGACCACCCATGCCATCAGCTATCGCAAGTAATACAGCATCTTCATTTTTAACAATAGTAACTGCATCTTCATTATGATCTCTGACCATACCAGTATCAGTTAAACAATAAGCTCTCATACTTCCTCCTTCTTACTTCTAAGTTGCCCACAAGCTGCACTAATCTTACCACCAAATTCTCTTCTTATAGTAACAGCTATCTTATTCTTTTTAAGTATATCATAAAATTTCATTATTTGAATAGTATCAGTCCTCTTAAATTCTATGTTTTTTGTTTCATTATAAGGTATTAAATTAACATAAGCATTCATTCCTTTAATTAATTTAGAAAGTTCTATCGCATCATTTTCACTGTCATTTACGCCCTTTAACATAACATACTCAAAAGTTAATCTTCTATTAGTTTTTTCAATATATTTTTTTAAAACAGGAATTAACTTAGTCAAAGGATAAGCCTTATTAATAGGCATAATCTTATCTCTAATTTTATCATTAGGAGCATGCAAACTAATAGCCAAATTAATCTGCATACCTAAATCACTAAACTCTTCTATCTTAGGAATAACTCCACATGTAGAAACAGTAATATGTCTAACTCCAATCGCAAGACCTAAAGGATCATTAATTATCTTAAAGAAATCAATTAAATTATCATAATTATCAAAAGGTTCTCCTATTCCCATCACAACAACATGACTAATTCTCTTACCCAAATCTTCTTCTACCATAAGTATTTGTAAAACCATTTCAAAAGTACTAAGTCCTCTAACCTTCTTCCTTCTACCACTCTCACAAAACTTACATCCCATATTACAACCAACTTCACTAGAAACACAAATACTAATACCATAATCATGCATCATCACAACAGCCTCAATATGTTCAGAATCATTAAGTTTAAATAAGTACTTATAAACATCCTTATCTTCTTGTTTTAATACTATTTTAATAGTATCAAAAGAAAAATCTTCTTTTAATTTATCAATAACTTCTTTCTTAATATTAGTAATATTATCTATATCTTTAATTCTCTTAACATATAACCAATCAAATAATTGTCTAGCATGAAACTTCTTACTACCAATATCTTCAAAGTATTTTTCTAACTTTTCTAAAGTCATTCCATATATATTCAAATAAACCACTCCAAACTAATATAATTATACTACATTTTTATTATTATATATAGAAAAAACGTTCATAAGAACGTATCTATCTAATAGGATTATTAATTCTACTATAAGAAAAATTACTATATTTAAAATTAACTTTGAACTTGTTTTTACATATATTCTTATATTTAAAATAATTAGTAAAATCATAACTTATTTCAACTATATTATTATTATCATCACTAATATAAGTAACTAAATCATTATTAAGAGATAAATCACTACTAACATTATCAAATATTTTTACTAAACTATCTACAGTAATTCCCATATTATATATCTTACTACCAGTATTATATTTAACTTCAGATATCAAAGTAGAACTATTTAATATATCTTTAATTTTATCATTTATATAACTATATTTATTAGGATTATTAAAAGGAATATATTTAACTCCATCATTCTTATAGTATTTATCACCCTCTTTATAATAATAATATTTATTATCATAAAACTCTTCTATATCCCCTTTTCTACTACCAGAATAAACATATATATCATTATCAATTATAATATTATAAGAATATTTATAATTATTACTAAGTATTTTACTTATATTAATATTAAGATTATTACTAATCTTAGTATTATTTTTCTTATTATTTAAATATCTATTTCTATTTTCTTTTCTAATATTAATAATTAAAAATATAACCATAGTAAAAAATACTAAATAAAACAAAATAAATATTATACCTTTTTTCTTCTTATCATCCATTATTTAAATATAACTCCTTCTACTTCAAATCCTCTCATAAATTCAGTAGCGTTCATCTTCTTTTTACCAGCAGGTTGAACTATAGTAAATATAATTTCACCATCTCCTGTCGCAACACCAAATGAATCATCATACTTTTTAGTAACTTTACCAACTTCTCCTCTTAATTTACCAATTCTAGCTCCATATACTTTAAATATATTATCATTTAAATAACAAAAACATCCAATAGAAGGACTAAGTCCTCTTATCTTATTATATATATTTAAAGTATTATCAGAAAAATCTATCTTAGTCTCTTCTTTTTTTATATTATAAGCATATGTAGCCTTACTATTATCCTGAGGAATTCTAGAATTAGTTTTATCTATTATAGAAGGTAATGTATCAAGTAATAAACTTCTACCTATATCACTTAACTTATTAAATAATGTCTCTAAATTATCATCATCTTCTATCTTACATTCTCTAATACTAATAATATCACCAGTATCCATACTCTTATCCATATACATTATAGTAACACCAGTAACCTTATCCCCATTTATTATCGCTCTATGTATTGGAGCACCACCTCTATATTTAGGAAGTATAGAAGCATGTACATTAATACAACCAAGTCTAGGAAGATTAATTAACTCTTCAGGTATAATTTGTCCATAAGCACAAGTAATTATAATATCAGGATTAACATTCTTAATCTCATCATAATCTTCTCTTATATTATTAGGTTGAAACACTTTAATATTATTTTCTTTAGCAACCTTAACAACAGGAGTATCTTCAAGTATATGATGTCTTCCTACTGGCTTATTAGGTTGACTAACAACAAGACTAACATCATATTTTTCTAAAATTAATCCAGCAAGTACATTAGCACTAAACTCTGGAGTACCCATAAAAACTATCTTCATATCTACCTCTTAGTAACAAAAATATATATCGCACCAACAATTATAATAAGTAATAATAAATAACTAATAATTCTAACTACTAAATCATTAGAATCATAATAATCACTCTTACTTATTTTCTTATTAGATACTTTATTAAAAATGCTTCTTTCTTGTTCTTCTTTTTCTTTATTAAAACTACTCTCTTCTTTTTCTTCTATTTCTAAGTCATTAGAATAAAGACCAGTATCATAATTAGCATTAATATTTTTTTGTTTTCTTTCTTCTATTTCTTGATCAGTTTCTTTTTCTTCAAAAAAATTCATATAATCACCCCTTTTATATTATCATATACTAAAGTATTTCTCTAGGATTAAAATCTATATCTACTTTTATTTTACTACCAACATAATGTTCTATTACTTCATTAAGAATCAATTTTAAATTATCATCTTTTCTATATTTAATTAATATTCCATATCTATATACATTATTTAATTTATATATACTACAAGGAGTAGGTCCAAGTATTAAATTATGACTCCTACTATCCAAGATTTGTTTAATCTTATTAGCTTGATTAAATACCTCTAATGAATCTTTTCCACTAACTCGTATATAACATAAATAATAATATGGCGGATATTTCATCATCTTTCTAATAGCCATTTCTCTATTATAAAAAGCTAAATAATCATGTTTAGAAGCAGATACAATAGCGTAATTATCAGGATTATATGTTTGTATTATAACTTCACCATTTAATTCACTTCTACCACTTCTACCCGCAACTTGACTAAGTAAAGAAAATGTATCTTCACTAGCTCTAAAATCAGGTAAATTAAGTGAAGTGTCAGCATTAATTACCCCTACTAAAGTAACTAAAGGAAAATCAAGTCCCTTCGCAACTACCTGAGTACCAAGTAAAATATCATATTTATGATTTTTAAAATCATCTATTATTTTCTGATGAGCACCCTTTCTACTAGTAGTATCAAAATCCATTCTAACTATTCTAGCCTCGACTATTTTTTCTAACTCTTCTACTGCTTTTTCAGTACCAGTACCAACATTTTTTAAAGCATCACTAGAGCAACTCGGACATAGCTTATCTAATTTAGTAGCGTATCCACAATAATGACATCTAAGCATATCATTACTTTTATGATACGTCATCGCAATATCACAATTAGGACACTTATATGTATAACCACAATTCCTACAACTAACAACATTACTATACCCTCGTCTATTTATTAAAAGTATAACTTGCTCATTATTTTTTATTCTTTTCTTTATCGCATCAATTAATAAAGTACTGTAACTTCCTATACTATCTTTAATATGTTTATTCATATCAACTATATTAACAATAGGTAAACTCTTACCATTAACTCTTTCACTAATAGTAACTAAATTATAAACACCTTTAACTCCTCTAGCCATACTCTCTAAACTAGGAGTAGCACTGCCAAATACTACTTTAGCGTTATGATATTTACCTCTCCATTTCGCAATATCTCTCGCATCATACCTAGGATTCATATCAGTTTGCTTATAAGTATTAGAATGTTCCTCATCTACTATTATTATTCCAATATCCTTAAGCGGAGCAAATATCGCACTTCTTGCTCCAATCACAATAGATGCTTCTCCCTTTTCTATTCTTCTCCACTCATCATACTTTTCTCCATCACTTAAACCACTATGAAAAGCAGCTATTTTACTACCAAATCTAGCCTCAAACCTAGATATCATTTGAGGTGTTAAACTAATTTCAGGAACAAGTACTATCGCGCTTCTTCCATCTTTTAAATAATAATTAATAAGTTCCATATAAACTTCTGTTTTACCAGAACCAGTAACTCCATATAATAAACTAACCAAATTACTATCTATAATCTTTTTATAAGCAGACTTCTGTTTATCAGTTAAAACGAAATTATATTTATTATTATCACTATATGTAACCCTATATTTTTCAATTCTTTTTTCTATTAAAATACCATTGTCTACAAGTTTTTTTAATACACTACTACTAACACTTAAACATTCTTTTCTACTAACTAATTCCCTGTCTTTAAATAATTCTAATATTTTATAAGAAGTCTTAGTAAGATTATCATTTATTTTACCAATTTTATAATATATATCATATTTCTTATTATAATTATTACTAATATTAGCCTTTAATGCTTTAGGTAACATAACCTGATAAGAGCTAATAAGTGTACAAAGTAAATCTTCACTCATCCACTTACCAAGTTCTAATAATTCACTATTTAATATAGAACTATCATCTTTAATAGAAATAATATCCTTAAGTTCCGAAAAATCACTTTTATCTTTTATTTCTACTATGAACCCATCTAACTTCATCGCACCAAAAGGAACTACTACTCTAACTCCTAATTTAATATTATCAACTAAAGAAGAAGGAACGTTATAATCAAAAACTTTATCAATATTTTTATTTGATAATTCTACTAATACACCAACTATCATACTTCCTCCTACATATATTATACGAAAAAAATAGTCACATAGTAACTATTTTATCTCAGTCTTACTAATAAGTTTAGCATGTACAACTTTTCTATTTAAATTATCTTCAGTACAAGTAGATAAAGTTATAATCTTATCACTAACTTCTACTTTCTCATTAAACTTCTTTATACTTCTATTAACTATAGTATCTAAAAATTTACTATAATCACTTGGATTATTCTGAATATAATATGCCTCAGGTTCAATATAGTAATATGAAAATATCTTATATACATAAACATATTCCATATCTATAACGACTATCATACGAGTAGATGTATTAAACCATTCATCTGTAAACACATTAGATAAAGATCCAAAACCAGTTTTATTAAGTAAATTATGTCCATAATAAATTGTATTATTATCTAAATTATTATTATTTCTATAATCCTGAAATACCCAACCACTACTCTTACTAACTCCATCTAAATCATGATTTAAAAAGTATTTATTATCATTCCCTTTAACAACAGGATAATTAATATTAGTACCATCTACACTAATCCAAGAATGAATATTTTTATTTTTCTTATTTAACTCTTTAACATCAATAGAATTAATTGGCATCTTACTATATTCTCTATATTTATTCAAATCATTATTTATATTAATGTTCTTATCACTAATACCAGTCTCACTCTTAAAATTAACTTGATTATCTCTTATATCAAAACTTTTCTGATTAAGTTTAATAGTTTTTTCATTAGGTACATATATAACTTCAGTAAGTGCAAAAGCAGAAATAATATATATCATCATCAACAAGAAAAACTCAGGTTGATTCTGACGCTTCTTAAAATGTAATATTATCTTATCAATAAATTTAAACTTAAAAATATATTTTAACAATTCAAATAATTTAACAAAATAGAAATAAAAACCCTTAGATATAATTCCACACAGATATTCAAAACCAATCATTGTAGTTGTAATAGGAAAAAATATTATATTAATTATTTTTTTCATACTTCACCTACTTAGATACTTTATAGTCAACAGGAAGTACCTGAATAATAGTAGGAACATCATAATTAACTACAGGAGTATTTATAACTACATTAGATACATTAATATCTTCTTTAGGCATAATCTTCTTATTCTTATATTCATAAATCTTTATACAAAGACCTGTAATAAATGAAATAGTTATAACAAATATAAATACAATCATTAACACTGATACGCTCATACTATCCTTCCCTTCTTTACACTTTAATTATATCTATACCCATACAAAAAAAGAAGATATATAGATAAATATCTTCTTACTTTACAATTATTGTTTACACCTAATTTTACTGTCAATTTACACAAATATCTTAACTACATCCATTACAGTAACAAATATCATTAAAGTAAATAAAAGTAGTAGTCCTACGAAGTGTATTTTATTTTCGACATCAGGATTAACTGGATGACCAACTATCATTTCAATAAATATAAATATAATATGTCCTCCATCCATCGCAGGAAGTGGAAGTAAATTCATAAACCCTACATTTATACTCAAAAAAGCTACTAAATATAATATATTTACAAAACCTGCTTTTCTTTGTTGACCTACAACTGAATATATACCAACAGGACCACTTAAATCAGTAAACTTAACATCTCCATTAACTAAACTTCCTATAGTAACATACATTTGCTTATAAATAGACTTAAACTTAAGAGTAGCATATTTGAAACCATTAACTAAACCAGAGCCACCTTTTTCTCCTACTCCAATACCATACACATATCCATTCTTAGTTTTATGAGGACTAACAAATACTAATGCAGCACTTTTACCATTATCTCTAATAACTAAAAACTTAGTAGGTTTTTTATGTTTTGATAATGCAAGATTTAAAGTAATATCATCACTTGTATCTATCTTCTTATCATCTATCTCTTTTATTAAATCTCCACTCCTTAATCCTGCATTATAAGAAGCACTATTTGGATCTACATAATTAATAATAGGTCTAAGACTTGAAGCTCCCCAAATACTACCAATTAAAAGTAATATTAAGAATGCCGAAATAAAATTATTACCTGCTCCAAAAAACATTATTAAAAATCTTTGCCAAGGAGCCTTATTTTGTAATCTCTTTTCTTTAGGAACTTTATTCTTATCATCTTCTCCTAAATCTTCACCAGCTAACTGACAAAAACCTCCTATTGGTATTACTCTTATAGAATAAAGTGTTTCCTTACCCTGCTTCTTAAATAATATAGGACCCATACCAATACTAAATTCATATACATATACCCCATTCATCTTAGCAAATATAAAATGACCTGCTTCATGTACAAAAACAATAAATCCTAATATTAAAATAAATAATAATAAATTAATAACTATACTCATATTCCTCCTATATATAACTAAACAATATACTAAACGCTATTGGAACTAATATCAAACTATCAAATCTATCTAATATCCCACCATGTCCAGGTATTAAATTAGAATAATCTTTAATATTGTAAAATCTCTTTATACTACTGAATAATAAATCTCCTATTTGTCCAATACTACTAAATAATAAACTAATACATAATAAATTAATAATATTTATATCTCCTATAACAAACATATAGAATATAGAAGAAATTATAGTTCCCATCAAAGCCCCACCAATAAAACCTTCTAATGTCTTATTAGGACTAATATCTTTAACAATATGTCTCTTACCAATAAACTTACCAGTAACAAATGCAAAAGTATCAGTCATAGAAGTAATAATGACTAAATACACAATATAAGAAATATTTTTATTTCTAATATCTACAATAGTACTAAAAGCATAACTAAGTAATATCATACTTCCAATATTATAAAACATATCTAAAACACTATATTTCTTATTAAAAATAGTAATTAAACTAACTACAAGTAAATATAAAGGTAACAGTAAATTATTCTTAAAATAAACAATTAAAAACATAAATATAGCTGATAATAAATTAATATATTTATTAATACCCTTAACTTTAGATATTTCCCACATACCTAAACAGCTAATCAAACTAACTAACAATCTAAAATATCTACCACCAATAATAGTAACTGGTACTAAAACTAATATCAATAAAATAGCTCCAAGTATTCTCTTCTTCATAAATCCTCCAATAATACAATTATATAACATTTATATAAAAAGAAAAAGAAGATTTCTCTTCTAAAACTTATCAATATTAATCTTTATATGTTTACCATTATTTAATGAACTACTAGCTTGTACCAAAGTTCTTATAGAATTAGCTGTCTTACCAGCCTTTCCTATAACCCTTCCCATATCATCTTCAGAAACAATTACTTGTATAAGCATAACTCCTTCTTCATCTGATGGAAACTCTTTTACACTAACCGCATCTTCATCATTAACTAATGACTTAACAATAACTTCTGTTAAAGCTACTAAATCCATATTACTTGTCCTTCTTTACTTTAGAACTAGCAAACTTACTCATAATACCATTCTTACTTAAAATACTCTTAACAGTATCAGTAGGTATAGCTCCATTTTTTAACCATTTTAAAGCTAATTCTTCATTGATAGTAACCTTACCATCATTAGTTGGTGCATATGTACCTATTAACTCTAAATATTGACCATCTCTAGATCTTCTTGCATCAGTCGCAACGATTCTATAAAATGGTGCTTTCTTAGCTCCCATTCTAGTTAATCTTAATTTAACTGCCATAATATCCCTCCATTTCTAAAACTACAAATATTATATTATTAATAATTATATCTGTCAACCTTTTTTATATAACACTATTTACTTTTATTAAATTCTCCAAAAGTAACCATAGTAGAAGCAGAAACATCTTGTAACTTCTTAAGTGCCTTTATTTGTTTATCTAATAAATTATATTTAACCTTATCTGCTTCATTAATAGTACCAATAACAGTTCTATCAATAATAGAACCTTGTTTACTTAACTTATTATTCGCAATTATTCTATCATGTAATTTTTTTAATTCTTCTTCTTTATTTGCTATATCAATACCCATCTCATCATGCATATGTAGTATTACTAACTCATCTCTTCTTTTAGAAAATTTTATTATCTTATCGTCTAATTTCTTTAACTTATCTTTATATAAACCAGTAAGTACAGTACCTTGATTTACATTTATAAAACGTAAAATATTATCTTTTTCTTTGTTAAGTTCTGCTATCTTATCATCAAACTTTTTTTCTATAACCTTAGAAAAACTATAGCCACTAGACTTACTATTTTCAAGATATTTCTTTTTATTATTTAATTTAACTAACTCATCTGTTACTTCATTAAGTCTAGCAGTAGCTCTATCTATATAATCATTAGTTAATTTAATAGACTCTTCTAATTTTAATTTATCAGCATCACTACTTGGAGTATATTTCTTATAACTTTCTAAATATTTATAAGCTTTATTAAGTTCAGCATTAATAACAGAATGTTTATTCTCTAACTCTAATATCTTCTTATTTAATTCATCCATTATTTTTCTCCTCCAATACTCGTTTTATTACTTCTGCTTCCTCATCATCTATTACAGGCAATAAATTAAATTCATCACTACTATCATCTATTATCCCAACATATGAAGTATCTCCCATTTTATATAATAAGTATTTCTTATTTTGATATTTTCCACCAATATTAAATATATCAACTACTTCTATATCATCACTTATCATTTTTAAATTAACATTTAACTCTTCAATACTCATAATTCCCTCTTCAAAAATTATTATAACATATTAACTACATCATTAAAATATTGATTAATATCATAACTAACTATATCTATCATCATATTAACCTTATCTAAATTATATTTATATTCCATATAAAGAGGTATATCATTCAACTTATTATTTAATTCATCAATCTTATCTTTTTCTATTTTACCATTAGAATATAACTTCTGACATATCTTTATCTCTTCTAATAATGAAGATATTTCATTATTATCTTTTATTTCTTCTTTAAGAATCTCACATTTCTTATAATAACTACTATTTTTAATATAATTAATTATATCATTCAACTCTTTTTCCATCTAAACTCCAAGTCTTAGGATCAACTATTTTAACATCTACTATATCTCCTATAGATATATCACTATCACTAGTAAAATTAATTAATTTATTAGTATCACTATATCCATAATACATATTCTTCTTATCATTAACTCCTTCTACTAATACAGGTAAAATAACTCCTCTTAATTCCTCATTCTTTTCTCTAAATATAGTATTTACAATATCATTTAATCTCTGTAATCTATCTTCTTTAATATCATCATCTACTATATTTTTCAATCTACAAGCAGGAGTACCACGTCTTGCTGAAAAGATGAATGAAAATACATTATCATATCTACAGCTCTTAACTATATCTAAAGTTTCTAAAAAATCCTCTTCATCTTCCCCAGGAAATCCAACTATAATATCAGTACTAATACACATATTTTTCTTAGTATTTTTTATTTTATTAAATAATTCTAAATAACTCTCTTTAGTATATCTTCTACCCATCAACCTAAGTATTTTGTTAGAACCACTTTGTAAAGGCAAATGAATACTAGGCATAATGTTATCATATTTTTTTATAACAGAAATCATATTATCGGTAAAATCCCATGGATGACTAGTCATAAATCTAACTCTTGGAATATTTAACTTAGCTATATCTTCAAGTAAATTACCAAGATTATAATCATCATACAAGTCTTTACCATATGCATTTACATTTTGACCAAGTAGAGTAATTTCCTTATATCCATCTTTTATTAATAATTTAACTTCTTCTAATATATCATTCTTACTTCTACTTCTTTCTCTACCTCTAGTATAAGGTACTATACAATAAGTACAAAATTTATCACAACCATATATTATATTTACATAAGCCTTATATTTACTACTTCTAATAACAGGTAAACCTTCTACTAAATCACTTTCTCTAGAATAAACCTCTATATTTCTTTCTCTATTAGTAAATACATTATCCACTAATTTTAAAACATCTTCTATATTATGAGTACCAAATACTAAATCAACAAACTTATAATTATTAGCTAAATTAGTCGCAACCTCTTCCTCTTGTACCATACAACCACATATACCAATAACTAAATCAGGTCTTTCTTGCTCTTTATAATATTTTAATCTACCAAGCATACCAAAAGCCTTATTATTAGCGTTTTCTCTAATGCTACAAGTATTAAGTATACAAATATCAGCATCTCTATAATTATCAACTTTACTAATACCCATCACTCCTAGTATACCAATAATAGTCTCACTATCTCTTTCATTCATCTGACATCCATATGTCTTAATATATAATTTCTTACCCTTATATTTATCAATATACTGATCATCTATATTATAATTAATAGTCTTATATTCTCTCTTATCTCTACTTCTAGCTTCTACTATATTAGGTAACTTCATATATCCTCCTAAAAAAATGGCCTAAGCCATTTTTATTATACCATCAAACATCTTCTTATTATCAGTTTTTATAGCTAAATTTATATTATCAACATTATCAATCAAATAATCTATAAATAAACTAACTTCTAAACTTAAATTAATATTTTTAATACCATCTATAAATGTATTAAAATTACTAATTCTACTATATACACCATATCTAGGACTTAAAAAAGTATTAATTAATCTAATCAAACTACCAATAGTAATATTACCAAACTTATTACTAAAAAGTATCTTAAAAGCAATAACTAAATAATTATTATTAATCGCAATATCAAGTGGAGTATATCCACTATTATTAATAGAATCAACAATTATATCACTTCTATTAATTACACTATCAAGTATCTTAATTGCCTTAACATTAGAATCTTTAACAAGTACATGTAAAAAACTATTACCATTCAAATTAGACTTATTAATATCTAAACTCTTATTATTAAGTAAATAACTAACTAAATCATACTCCTTAACTTTTAATAATCTAATTATTAAATTATTACCACCATCATCTACTATATTAATAGATACAATCTTATCATCAATTAAACTCTTAATTAAATCAAATCTCTTTATATTTATTAATTCAAATATCGAGGTGGGATCATTCGCAACATCATTAATTAATTGTAAATCACTTATCTTCATAAATCCTCCAATAACTGATGCAATTTATTATATCATATAGATAATTCTTGTCAAACAGTAAAAAAGTTATACGATATGTATAACTACTTTTTTAATTTCTTAATCTTCTCATCTCTAACTAAACTTAATACTTTAGAAACTCTTACTCTATAAATATCTTTTATTAACATACTAACATAAATAATAAACTGATCTTCTAATTTCAATTCATACTTAAATCCAAAAACATTAAGTAATTTTTGTTGTGGTGTTAAATAAGTATTTTTAAATTTCCAATTACTATTTACAAATACAACATACAAATCATCTATTGTATATGGATAAAATGAACTATCTTCATAATATTCAATCTTTCTAACATTATTTAATATATTTAATAAAACTTCGCCAGACAATGGCTTATTAAATTTATCAAATATTAAATCAATATTTTTACAAGACAAATCTTTATCAATCATATATTCAGATAATATAAAATAAGAACCCATAACTAAACAGGACATATAATTTAGTGTATTTTTATATTTATTAAGTTCACTATACTTACCATTTTTAATTATTTTTTTTACTTCTTTACATAAATTTTGAGAATATAAAGGCATAACTATATCTTCAAAATTATCATTTTTCAAACTATCAATAGTTCTCGCAAAAAATTTATAGCCTCTTAAGTAATTATTTTTATTATAGAAAGCCTTACTATCCCAAGTTAAATCAAAATAATAAACTCCATCAATATCATATTTCGAATCTTTAATATAGGCCAAATTTCTTGCATGTCCATATATTGAAGATTTATTAGCCAAATAAGAAATATCATTCTTAATGCCAAGATAATCTAAAATAGCACTAAATATATTAGCATATCCCAAACAAACTATCTTATCACCAAATAAAACCTCTGCCAAATCCCTTGACTTAGACATTGAATCCGTACTATCTTCAATTCTATATTCCCTATCTCTTATCTTATCATACGCATACATAACCATTTCCATAGGAGATAAATTTAACTTCTTTATTGGTAAAGCAATATCCCTAATCATATCCATAACTTCTGCACATTTTAATAAATTAATATAATCTGAATTACCATATAATTTAACATAAATTTTATCTAAAATTCCATCATATTTAATCATCAATTCTAATAACTTATCATAATCAGTAATAGAAAGGTTAATATTTAAAACTATTTTTTTAGAAAGTAATATAGTATTTTTTTTAATAAACTCTAACGGGTCATACTCTGCAAAGGATAATATAACAAACTGAACTTCATCTAAAAAATTATCAAAATTATTTTTAAGATATTCTATTCCTTCTTCATAAAAAACATTTTTATCTGTATTTATAATATGACTTGTTTCTTCTATAGAATCTAAAACCTTTTTTCTATCACTTAATTGACTTTCTAATTTATAATTATGATCTACATAAGCAAATAAAATGATATTTTCTATATAAACTTCCAAATTAAATTTACCAAAATTCGAATTATCAGTTAAATATAAATCGACCCTCATAAATATCCCCCATTAGTCAACTCAATATTATAACAAATAAATTTATTTTATAAAATAAAAAAATTATACAATCTGTATAATTTTATTAATTCTTTTTATTATATATTTTTAATGTATCTTTAACTACCATCTTATTAAAATTATTTTTTCTACTCTTAATATCATTTTTAGTAATCATAACTATTATTATAAATGTAGTAATAGTAAGTGATATAAATATTACAATAGGTAAATATGTTACAAAGGACTCACTCGCAATACCAAAAGTACTCTTAGTATCTAAATCACCTAATCCATCATTAATACTCTTATCAACTAAATCAATCAAATGCATAGTCGCATCAAAATATTTACCATCTCTAATTTCTCTTTTAATTTCGTGAGAAGATATCTTTACATCATAATTATCTGCTTTAACATTACCATATGTAGAAACATATCCTCTTCTATATTTTAAATCAAGAACAATAACTACACCATTTCTACTTTTACTAATACCAAAATCATTATACCAATAAAAGTCATCTGCATAATTTATTGTATTTTCTTTTTTATTATCACTAGTAGTAACAATAACTAAGTCATAATTATTTTTACTTCTAAATGCATCGACTCTCTCTTTTATAGAAACAATCTTTTCATTATTAAAAACATTTGCAAAGTCATATACTTTTTCAGAAGGATTAACAGAAGGTGTATTAAGTATATTATCTATGTTTTTATTAACAGCTATTTCTTTCCTAACTCTAAGATTATCTTTTGTTCTAGGATAAGTAGTAACTGCAAAAGCATTGGGTATCATTAAAATACCAATTAAAATTATCAATAATTTTTTCATATCATTACCCCTTTAATAACTAGTAATATAATTAAACCTATTATAAAGAATAAATCAAAAAGAGAAATAAACCAAGCTACTATCTTAAAATATGAAATAGGCAAAGTCCCCAACAACTTACAATTATCCCCGTTTATCACATACGTATAATTCTTATCTTTATAAGTAGTTTTAATCATATATATAGGAAGTAACGCCAAATAAGTATTATTAGGCTTAATAACTAAATCATTATTAATCTCTTTATATTCTCCACTATTCACATTTCCAATTAAATCAACTGCACTAAGTATAGTATCATCACTTATCTTAATAATGCCTTCTGATGAAGTAACATCTGAATATATAACATAACTTCCTTCTAAATAGCTAGGATTAAAAGGTATCAATTTACTCATATCAAAACCATCAATTCTAGCCTCATCTACTAATCTAGTCGCAATAGAAGGAACCATCTTATAATCAATATGTGCAATTCTACTAGTATCATTACCATCTATTATATATCTAGCTTCTCCTTCTATACTAACATCATATAAGTAGCAAGGAATATAAATTTTTTTAATACTTTCTTCTACATTAATATTTTTAATAGAATTTGGAATAAGTTTTTTACCTTTAAATACATTATTAAACTTATCTATCGCATCAGTTTTTGTCACACTAAAAGGAATAATATAGTCATAACTATACTTATCTATCAACTGACTCTTAAGTTCTATATTGTTACACATTGGACAATGATCACTTGATAATTCGCTATAAAATACAATATCGCATTTATTACACTTATGAATATACATATAACTACCCCAATCTTATTATAATTATAGCACAACTTAAAGATAATAAAAGTGTTTTTACAATTAAAAATACCTATTATTATTTAATAGGCATTATTTTACTCTTACCACCCATATAAGGTTGTAAAACTTTTGGAATATTAATTGAACCATCTTCATTGTAATTATTTTCAAGTAAAGCAATTAAACCACGAGGAGTTGCAACTACTGTATTATTTAAAGTATGTAAGAAATAATTTCCTTCTTCACCTTTAACTCTAATACCAAGACGTCTAGCTTGAGCATCACCTAAGTTAGAGCAACTTCCTACTTCAAAATATTTCTTTTGACGTGGACTCCATGCTTCTATATCACATGACTTAACTTTTAAATCAGCTAAATCTCCACTGCAACATTCTAATTGTCTAACTGGAATATCCCACTTTCTAAATATTTCAACAGTTAATTTCCACATCTTTTCGTACCAATCCATTGACTCTTCTGGTTCACATAATACAATCATCTCTTGTTTTTCAAATTGATGAACTCTATATAATCCTCTTTCCTCAAGTCCATGACTTCCACCCTCTTTTCTAAAGCATGGTGAATAACTTGTCATATTTATTGGTAACTTATCTTTATCAATTAGTTGACCTTTAAACTTACCAATCATAGAATGTTCAGAAGTACCGATTAAATATAAATCTTCACCTTCTATTTTATACATCATAGCTTCCATCTCAGGAAAAGACATAACTCCCTCTACTACATTAGCTCTAATCATAAATGGAGGTATAGCATAAGTAAATCCTGCATCAATCATAAAGTCTCTAGCACAAGCTAACATTGCTTCATGCAGTCTAGCAATATCCCCTATTAAATAATAGAAACCTTCTCCACTTACTCTACCAGCACTTTCCTTATCAACTCCACCAACTCTATCTAATATATCAGCATGATGTGGTATCTCATAACTTGGAACTACTGGTTCTCCAAATCTTTCTACTTCTACATTTTCTGAATCATCTTTACCTATTGGAACACTAGAATCTATTATATTAGGAATAATCATCATCTTATTTTTTATTTCTTCTTGCATAATAGGTAATTCTTTATCTATTAAAGCAATCCTATCAGAGATACTTGCTACCTCTTCTTTTATCTTATTAGCTTCATCAATCTTCTTATCTCTCATAAGTAAACCAATATCTTTACTTAATTTATTCTTTAAAGCTTTAAGATTATCACCCTCAGTTTGAGCCTCACGTGCCTTAATATCTAATTCTTTTATTTGATCAACTATAACTAGTTTCTCATCTTGAAACTTCTTTCTAATATTTTCCTTAACAATATCAGCATTTTCTCTAATTAACTTTATATCTATCATATTTCCTCCTACAAAAAAAGGATAGTACTAAGGAGTGCTATGCACGGTACCATCCTCTATTTATCTTAATTACTATAACGGCTTTAACCGGGTACTATTAATACCTCTATAGAGTAGACAAATAAGTATTTATATCGTTTCCACCAACCACGACTCTCTATAACTAAATAATCTTATTATTATCTCTAATCACTGATTTAAATAAATTATAAATTATTTTCTCAATCATTACAAGCCCATAATACAATTATTATCAACAATATGCTTCTCTATATTAAATTTAAAATATAATGATATACCTTTCTTATCAAGTTCTTCTGCTAAAGTTTTACCATATCCAATTAATCCATTAGATAAAGTAATATAGTACTTCTTAACACCATCTACTACTCTAACTTCTACATATCCACTATAACCAGTATTAAATATACCATTAACCGCAATCTCTTTACTATCATCAAATATATAATAATATCTATCTTCACTACATTTAACTTCTTTTAATTCTTTACTCTTTACGATTTCAACAATTCTCTTAGAATCATTAATAACAGTATCTCTAGTATTTTTAATAAAACTAGTAATATAAGGAATAGAAAACAAACCTATACCAACAAAAAATATAAGTAATAGAAAATCAAATATCTTACTAAAAAAACTATATCTCTTTTCTAACTTACTAGGACCACCTACTCCATCAATTGTGTAATTAGTTAAATCTATATCTAAATCAAATTTATCTTTTTTAA
The DNA here is from genome assembly GCA_963535465.1 of uncultured Erysipelotrichaceae bacterium. Classification (GTDB taxonomy): domain Bacteria; phylum Bacillota_I; class Bacilli_A; order RF39; family UBA660; genus CAUSWF01. The sequence goes on from CAUSWF010000005.1 coordinate 28,545, forward strand.
CTTCATTACTCTTAAATTCTCTTAAAAACTCATTTTGGTTATTATCATAAAATATTTCTCCACAGTAAATACAAAATCTAGAATCTTTATCTATACTTCTACCACATTTACTACAATTCATCTTATCCATAAATCACCTACTTTTAAAATAATTATATAATTTATTAAACATAGTACATATAACATAAACTACTACTAATAAATTACTAATTTGAACTAAACTAAGTATAGTTTTATTCTCATATAACTTATAACTATCGATAAAACTAATATTATTACTTATAGAAATATACATAAATATAACATAAAATAAAAGTATTAAACCACATACTATATAATTAAATATCTTTTTATACTTATCTATCTTAGAAAATAAAGTAGTTATAAATATTAAAGTAATAAAAGTAACTATAACAAAATATAACATAGTAGAAGGAAAATAATAATAACTTAATACTTCCTTAAAAAAATATCTAAAACTACTACTTGCATACCCATAAAATTTAATATATGTAAAAACTATTATAGAACCAATCAATATACCAACAGATATCTTAATAATATTATTATTCCTATTTATATTAAATATAAGTAAAGAAATAATAATTAAAAACATAAATAACATACTAAAAGCAAATACATTATTAAATACATACAAAAATATATTAGATATTTTATTTATTATAGACATATTCATTATATTTCCTCTCCTATATATATAGTCTGACTACTATCATTATTTTTAGTACAAGTAATAAGAGTAATAGTCTTCTTAAAATCATTTCTCTTTATATCGACAAAACCAGTCTTCATAACATCATATTTATTAACTAATTTATATGTATATTTAACCCCTCCATAAGATACATATATATAATTGCCTATATTTAACTTATATAAATATGCAAAAAAAGATATATATGCATCCCCTGAATGAGCCATTAATATTAAATTACCATTATTAACATCAGGCATATCAGAGCCACCAACAACAGTAACATTATGCTCTATTGTATTAAGCTTATTTCCATAACTATAAAATCCTCTTTTTAAAGAAATATTAGGTATTTCTAATACACCTATATATTTAGAATAATCAATTTCTTCTTTTACTTCTTTAGGAGTAACTTTTACATCTTTCTTAGTTAAATTATTAAGAAAAGGAAGACCAACAATCTTTTCTGTATAATTATAACTATTTTTTAGTTTAAAATCAGAATAAACTTCCTCTTTCAAATTAATAAAACTATTATAGGATAATATTATTATTGAAACAAAAATTAAAAAAGAGCCAATTAATAACATTTGGCTCTTAGACTTTTTATTTTTCACGTACTAATGGTCTTGCATTTACTAATATAATTACAGCACCAAGTACTAGAACTAAGATTCCAATTATATATATAGTCTTAGTATTATTTAAACCAGTATCAGGAACTTTAGTAACTTTAACATTTAATTTAGCTGGACGTTTAACATTAACAGTCTTAACAGTTGTAACCTTTTGAGCAGGTTGTCCATCATCTAACACAGCAGTATATTCATAACCACCATATGTCTTAAATATTCCTTCAAACTCAAGGTCGTAAGATGCAGCTTCACCACTCTTAATTGCATCAACTGGAATTCTAATATAGAAATTACCCTTCATATTAGCATAATCTTCTTTAGGAACTTCTTTATCTTTATCAACTCCATCTGCATATATTAATTTAGAACCTTCAGGTAAATTATTCTTAGTTATAGCATATGTTCCAGTATATTCACCAACATTAGAATTAACTACAGATGCAACTACACTAACTTTATCAGTTTGATAATATTTACCATCGCTTGTAACTGAAGGAGTAGCATCACCCATTACAACTTTAATAAATGAATTATCTTTTGTATTATCAACATCATTATGAACTTTAACAGCTTTTTCCACTAGTTCTTCTACTTTATAAGCTTTGTATAATGATGTAGTAGTAGACTCTGCATATGCTTGAGGTAATACTCCACCATTTTGTGGCATAATTTTCTTTGCTTGTATTAAATCATCATATTGTTCTTTAGTAAGTTTAACGTCATCTCCTACTTGATATTGATATGCCCATACAGCAATTTGACTTAAGAAATATTGAACTTCTTTTTCATGACCTGGTTGTAGAGTAACGCCTTCAGCGGTAAACTTATTATTTTTACCATCATATAGATTAGCAAGTAAATATAAAAGTCCTGGATCATTAATTATATTACCTAGCTTATATTGCTTTTCATGGCCAAAACTAGTTGGTGCCTGTAAACAATAAACTGGATCAGCTTTTCCTTCTTTCTCACCTTCATATGGTACTACTGATTTCTTATTAAATTCAGTAACCATAGACTCATCATCCTTTTGCTTACCAGTAAATTCTTTAGTTAATGTAGTATCAACATCAGGTAAAGCATATGAAACTTTATTAAATTGAGTTAAAACAACTGCAACTACCGCAATAATTGCTAAAGAAAGACTCAATAAAACAGAGACATTTTTAGTATTTTTCTTATTACTATTATTCGTATATATCTTTTCCATACAAACTCCTTATCTTATATATAACATTATAACACTCATTTTTTTATAAAGAAATAGTTTTTTTAATTAAATAAAAATATCTACAATAACTTGTAAATATTTTATTTAATTTCATAAATTTTAGGTATATTACTGAACTTTTTATTAGTATATAAACTACATACTATATCCCCTTTTTTAACATAGTCTCCTATATTTTTATGAAAAACAACTCCAGCACCATAATCTATATCATCATCATACATATTTCTACCTGCTCCAAGCATACTAGATAGTCTACCAACTTCTATCGCAGAAATTGATTCTAATATTCCACTACTATCAGCCTTAATATCTATCTTCTTAGATAACTTAATCTTATCAATATCTCCACCCTGATACTTTATAAATTCTAAAAATTTAACCAAAGCATCACCACTATCTATAGTATTAATAACTAAATTACGAGCTTTATCTATATCTAAATTTTTAGACATAGATAAAATATTAGTACAAATATCAATGACTAAGTCATATAACTTACCACTTCTAATCTTTCCTCCAAGTATATCAATTGCTTCTAATACCTCTAAAGCATTACCGATAGAATTACCTAGTGGACTATCCATATCACTAATTATACATCTTACATTCTTATTATACTTTTTACCTATATTAACCATCAAATCGCATAACTCTTTAGCACTATCCATATCATTAATTAAAGCACCATTACCAACTTTAACATCTATTAATATATTATCAGCTCCAGCAGCAATCTTTTTGCTCATAATAGATACAGCAATCAAATGTATAGAATTAGTAGTACCACTAACATCTCTAAGCTTATAAATAACCTTATCAAGTGGAGTCAATATATCACTTTGTGAAGTAAGTACTATTCCTATATCTTTTACTTGTTTAATTATCTCATCATCTGATAACTCAACTCTAAATCCTGGTATTGATTCAAGCTTATCTATAGTACCACCTGTATATCCAAGTCCTCTACCACTCATCTTAACCATATTTATAGATAAAGATCCACATACAGGTAAAACTACTAAAGTAGTCTTATCACCTATTCCACCAGTAGAATGTTTATCAGCAAAAACCCCATCTATATGACTAAAATCTAAAACTTCACCACTATCTATAAATATCTTAGTAAGATCATAAACTTCATTATTAGTCATACCTTTAATACAAATAGCCATAAGTAAACTACTCATCTGATAATCCTTAACACGACCAGATAAATATCCATTAAACATATAATCAAGTTCTTGATAAGTTAACTCAAGTCCCATTCTTTTTTTATTAATAATATCTTTTATCATAATACCTTCTTAAAAACATCTGTATTGCTCTTTACAAATCCTAATTTTTCATATAATTTATGAGATGCAACTCTCTCAGGTCTAGATGTTAAAGTAATATAATTATCACATCTTTTTATAGCCTCTTCCATAAGTGCCTTACCTATACCCATACCTCTAAATTTACTAGATACACAAACATCTTCTATCAAATAATGATATGTATCTTTAACAATATCATAAACCTTAACTATATATAAGTATCCAAGAACTCTATCTGTATAAGCTACAAGTTCAACTATATTATCATCTTTTTTATTAGTAACTTTGGAAAAATTAAATGCCTCCATTAATATTTCATTAACTTCTTCTAAATCTCTATCTTCGTATTCTCTTATCACCATTTTTTCTCCTCTTCACTACATATTCTAAAAAATTCTCTTTAACTATATATATATAATTACTAATATTTTTATTATATTGATCAACATATTCAATTCTAATATCTTCAAAAAAATTAAGTAGCGAATTAAATATTTTATAGATCTTTTTATTATTCATAAGAGACCTTAATTAATCAAATACAATATGTCTAGCTTTCCATTGATAAAATTTAACTGGTAATATAAATGATAGTAATCCAAAAGAAATTATTGCTAATAAAAACCATAAAGCCATATCAGTTATTAAACTAATACCACTACCATCAAAACCTAATCTTCTACCATTAACAACAGTATGTGTAACTTCATAATTTGTATACATACAAATAACCCAAGGAGTCGCAAGACCAAGTGTAAAAAGTGTTGCAAAAACTGACACAACCCAAATCCCAATATACTCACTTATACTCCCATCAAAATAAGATTCAATATTATTATCTTTCATAAAATCACCTCAAAAAAATTATATCACAAATTATTTATCTTTTATATAAACTTGTATTTTGTAAAGTTTAATTCACATCATTTAACATTTTTTACCACATAAAATATTAATATCACAATTAAGAACTCATACAATTATTAAAAACCCTTATTTGTCTATTTTAAATATAATATATATATTACTACTTGAAAGGAGGAATTATGCTAAACCAAGTAGTAATAGTCGGAAGACTAACAAAAGATATAGAACTTCACAATAGTGAAAATGGTTCTAAAGTTACAACTATAATAGTTGCTGTTCCAAGAAGTTTTAAAAATATAAACGGAGAATACGAAACAGACTTTATAGAATGTACAGCATTTGATATTGTCGCAACAAACACATCTACATATTGTAGAAAAGGTGACATAATAGGCATAAAAGGACGTCTAGCATCAAAGACAGTTGAAATAGAAAATAAAAAAATAAACAAGGTAGAAGTAATTGCTGAAAAAATAACATTCTTATCATCTAAATCATCTAAAGAAGAAGAAAAGTAGACTAAGTCTACTTTTTATAAATTTGATTTAATTAATTGATTTAATTCAACAGCATATTCAACAGGCAGTTCTCTTCTAAATCTTTCTATAAATCCAAGTATTATTAATTCAATTGCTCTTTCTCTTTCTATTCCTCTACTCATCATATAAAATAAATTATCTTCACTAATCTTCGCAACACTAGCTTCATGTTCAAGAACACTATCTCCGTTGTAGCAATTATTATCTGGCCAAGTATCACTCTTAGATAAATCATCTAATATTAAAGTATCACACTTAACATCAGAACTGCTATTACTAGCTTTACTATCAATATATACTTTACCTCTATAAGAAGAATTACCACCATCTCTAGAAATGCTTTTAGATATTATAGTACTCTTAGTATTATGACCTAAATGTATCATTCTAGCACCGCTATCTATCTCTTGATTAGATGAAGCTAAACCTATACTTATACATACACCAGTACTATTATCTCCTTTTAAAATACAAGCCGGATATTTCATAGTAACCTTACTACCAAGATTTCCATCCATCCACTCCATTACTCCATCTTTTTCAACAACTGCTCTCTTAGTAACCAAGTTATATACATTCTTAGCCCAATTTTGAATAGATGAATATCTACATTTAGATCTTTCACCTACATATATTTCAACAACTGCTGCATGCAAACTAGACTCACTATAACTAGTCGCAGTACATCCTTCAATATATTCTATTTCACTATCATGATCTACTACTATTAAAGTTCTCTCAAATTGACCCATATTACGACTATTAATTCTAAAATAACTTTGTAATGGTCTATCTAGCTTAGTATATGGAGGTACATATATAAAACTACCACCAGAAAATACTGCTGAATTTAATGCAGCAAACTTATTTTCATCATTTTTAACTATCTTACCAAAATACTTTGAAAATATCTCTGGACATTTCTTAAATCCTTCTTCTATTGAAGTAAATATAATATTCTTATCACGAATTTCATCAACCATAGAGTGATATATAACTTCGCTCTCCCATTGAACTCCCATACCTGATAAATGTTTTTCAGACTCTATTACCCCTAACTCATTCAATTTATCAGTTATAGGTCTAAGAACATTACTCCAATCACTTTGAATTTCATCATCAACTTCATTAGATTTATAATAAACAATCTTATCAAAATTTATATCTATTTTAGGACCGTATTTAGGCATATCTATATTTAAAAAATTATTATAACTATCTAATCTAAATTTTAATATATCAGAGCTTTCATTCTTCTTACTTGAAATAGCTTTTATCTTATCTTTATCTATTCCGATAATTTCCATTACTTAACTCCATGCTTACTATTAACAAATTCTTTTAACTTACGATTATTTTTTCTATCTTCTGCTACTCTTTTTAGATATCCAATAGGATTTTTAAGTTCAATATCTCTTCTTCTATCTTTAAAAAAGCGAGGATTTTTATCAATATATTCACATGCTTCATTATAATCTTTAAAAGTAACAGGTTTATTAGCTATAACCCAAGCAAAAGTATCTTCAGTTGGGTTTTTATAAATAGCTTTCTTTTTAAAACCATACATTTCCCCATCTCTTGTAAAATTTGGCTTATTAGTATCCATAAATACAGGTAAATCTTCTTGTATATTAAAGATATTATAAAAATCTCCATCATTTTCTGCTAATATACCATAAGATAATACTTCATCTTGAACTTCAAAACCATGCTTTGCATCATAAAATCTATATTCTGCTAAAAATAATTTATTTTCTTCCATTTTCTTCCTCCAACTTATCAAGCATTGCCTTTATCGCAACACCTGGTAATAATGCACATTTTTTCCTATTAGGTTGCTTATATATTTCATCAAACACAACTAAATCACCTAACACTTCACTATCATATTCCTCTTCTTGTATCATATTATAATAATTTTTAAGTATATTTTCAACTTCTTCAATATTCTTTCCTATAAGAGTATCAATCATAATAGAAGTAGCGCTAGTACTAATAGCACAAGCTTCTCCATCAAATCTTATATCTTTAACAATATTACCTTCTATCTTCATCATAAAATCTAAATTATCAATACATGACTCACTAGCCTGCTTATTAGTTAAATAACTACTATCATCAACTAAACCTCTATTATGAGGATTTTGATAAGCATCAATTATTATTTCTCTTCTTAAATTATTATCCATAACCCTCCTATATTATAGTAGATAAAATATCTTCCTTTAATGAAAGTATTCTAATAACTTCATCTACTTCATCAATAGTATTATAAAAATATAAGCTTATTCTAACACTATTCTTATAATTAATATCATTATGTAATATCTTACAACAATGATTTCCACTTCTTACACTTATACCTTTTTTATTAAGATATACACTAACTTCTTGTGGAAAAACTCCATTAACATTAAAACTAACTATACCCGATTTACTATTCTTATTAATAATATTAATATTATCAATCTTACTCAATCCATCAACTAATCTATTTCTAAGCATAACTTCATACTGATGTATCTTATCAATACCAATATTTTCTAAATATCTAACAGCTTCTCCCATACCTATAACTTGAGCTATAGGAGGAGTACCTGCCTCAAATTTAGTAGGTGCAGCATATAGTGTATAAGTACCATCTATTGAAAAATCCTGATTACTTCCACCACCTAAAACTATAGGTTCCATTTCTTTTAATAATTCATCTTTCCCAACTAATACTCCAACTCCAGTAGGACCACACATCTTATGTGCAGAAAAGCTTAAAAAAGATATATTACACTTTTTAAAATCAACTCTCATATGAGGAACGCTTTGAGCTCCATCCACACAAAATATTATATTTTTTTCATCGCATATCTCCCCTATTTTTTCTATATCTCTAACGTCTCCAATAACATTAGTAACATGAGCAATAGAAATAACACGAGTATTGGGTGTAATACTATTTAAAATACTATCGACACTTAAACTATAATCATCATCAAGTAAAGCAAACTTAATATTTATACCCTTATCTCTTTTTAATCTATACCAAGGTAATATATTAGAAGCATGCTCAGAAGTAGTAAGTATAACTTCATCACCACTATTTAAATGATTATACATATAACCACTAACTATCTGATTAATTGAAAAAGTTGTACCACTAGTAAATACTACATTACTACTACTACAATTAACAAATCTAGCAACATCATCTCTAACTGAATCATATAACTTATTAGTAATAGTCGCACTATCATAATCACCTCTATGTATATTAGAAGTATGTTCTAAATAATATTTATTTATAGAATCAACTACACATCTAGGCTTTAAAGTAGTCGCTGCATTATCAAAATATATACTATTAATATTAAAATCTTCTCTATTCATATCTACACCTCCATTCTATCTATTTCCCTAATAAAATCATCAATACCTTCTATATCATTATTAACTAAAAATCCCTTTAATAATAGTTTATAAGCACTATTCTTACTAATACCTCTACTCATAAGATAAAACAAATCACTATCATTAAATTTACCAATATATGCAGCATGCTCCGCAACAACATCATAATTATCTATAAGTAAATTAGGCCAAATAGTACTATTACCGTCACCCAAATTTATAATCTTAGAGTCTTGTATACATTTACATTTATAACTATCCTTTAAAACTATACTATCAACTTTATATTTTAATTTATTACTAAAAACATTAACTCCATGATTAAATACATTACTATAAGTATTAGAAACCATATGTTTAATATTTAAATTAAAACTATTATCATCATAATTAATATTATTATAATAATAATTTAAAGTAACACCTTCTTTTACTATATTAATCAAAATATTACTACTACTATTTATAGAAAAATGATATATATTAGTATCCTTATCTATGTTATATTCCATATCTTTTTTATCAAAAATTAAAATATTATTCATATTTATCATACCCATCTTTTTCTACTTCTAACGCAAGTAACTTATCTCCAGTTTTCTTAATAGAACCATTATTCATAATATGAACAAAATGAGGAACTATCATTTCTAGTATTCTAGGATAATGAGTAATAATTAATATAGAAGTATCAGGATGATCCTTCTTATATGAATTTATTTCCCTACATACAATCTTTAAACTATCTACATCAAGTCCAGAATCAAGCTCATCTAAAATAATAAATTTAGGTTTTAAGAACTTAAGTTGTAATATTTCATTTTTCTTCTTCTCTCCACCACTAAATCCTTTGTTAAGACTTCTATGTACCATATCTTTATTTAGATGTAACTGTTCCATATTAGATTCTAATTCTTTTACAAAGCTAAATATAGAGCTTTTTTCTCCACTTACTTCATTAACCGCAGTACGAATAAACTCACTTGTACTAACTCCATCTATTATAGCGGGATCTTGCATTGATAAAAATATTCCGCATCTAGCTCTCTCACACGTATCTAAATCATTAAGTAATTTATCATTAAAATAAATTTCTCCATCAACTATCTCATATTGATAATGTCCCATTATAACTTTTGATAAAGTACTCTTACCTGTACCATTAGGACCCATTATGGCATGAATTTCTCCATCACCAATTTCTAAATTTAATTTATCTATTATACAAGTACCAGTAGAAACTACTTTAGCACTTAAATTATTAATTTTAAGCATATAAACCTCCATGCAAGAATATTATACCACATGTATATACAAAGAAAAATAACGCCTAAGCGTTATTTTGATTATTTAAAAAATCTTGTGCAGAATCTAGTACACTCTTAAACTCTACATTAGCTTCTTCCATCTTTTGAATTTTCTCATTCTTCTCTAGTAATTCTTCTTTTAATCTCTTATTTTCTTCTTGAAGACTCTTTGCTAAATCAGTTAACTTCTTAACAAGTTCAGTCGCATCTCCAAGTACATTATTACTGTTTGTATCATAAACATTATTATCATTAACTTCTTCTTCTACATTAGAATTTATAGAAGTATCAACATTATCATCTTGTATATTAAAATCACTATGAGATGTATCTAAATCAGTATTAATATCCATAGGAGTATCAGTTATATCACTAGTATTATTAGCTTCATCAGTATCATTACTATCAAAATTAATCTTATCTTGATTAGTATTTGGATATTGATTATCTTCTTGAACTTCTTGATTATCATCATTTACTTCAGGGATTGAAACACTAGGCTCTATCGCATCAGGTATATGATAATCATCATTTGAAATGTTTACTGAAGGATTCTCAAAAGGATTTTCTTCTTGATATTTATTTTCTTCAGCAATATTTTCTTTCTTAACTTCATCTGATGCTAATGGAAGCTTTAAAATACCAGAATTTGGTATATTCTTACTTAAATATATTCCATCATTTTCTACTAATCCAATATAACTATAATATTCATTATTTAATAAATTATTACCGTTAGAATCATATATTGTAGCTTCACCAGTATGGTCATGAAATAAGAAATTCATATTATTAGATAAAGTATTCATTTGCTCTTTAATATATGCAGCATCCGCTACTACATTACTACCGTTAGTAGATGCATCAACTACATTACTACTAACTGGTTTACTAATTTCAACAAGTAACATATCATCGTTTATTAACTTAATATTCTTATTAATTAATGGAATTAATTCTTTACCTTCACTATCTATTAATCCAACATGTGACTTAATAACTTCTGGATCAATTGCCTCAATTAATTCGCTAGAAGCAATAATATTCTTATTAGCTAATTCCGATAAAAAATAATAATTAACTCCACTTTCATTAGTACCATATGTGCATAACAAATCTGTTCGATCCTTATATTTCACAAGACCTTTTTGTACTGTCATCATACTATCACCTTATACCCTATCTTATTCTATTCTTTAATATAATAAATCATAACATAAATAATTTTCTAAATCAATCATTTAATCTAATAATATAATTGTATTATTAATATTTTTATGATAATGTTTTTAAAGAAGGTGATCGTATGAATAAACTAAGAATACAAATGTTTTCCCTATATATAATAGTAATATTTTTAATAATATCAATATTACTACTAGAATATTCTAATCCACTAACAATAAAAAGAATAGATAATAAATTAACTGATTTTTATAATAGACACTATAACTTAAAAGATACTAAATTAAATAAAACAATCTATATAAAAAATAAAAGACTATTAAAAAAAGGTACCTATATAAAAAGAATAACTAATATATATAATAAAGACCTGTATTTTGAAATAAAATATAAGAAACATTATATAACATCTAACTATAATTATTCATATAAAAAAGGAAAAATATTCTTATCAAATTATTTAGATAAAATAAGTAAAACAACTAAAAATAAATTAACTCTATCAAAAACATTAGATGAATTAACTAGGTATAAAGCAGATTTATTAAAAGGAAATAATATTAAATCTATTCCTTTCTACGATATGGAAATACTTATTAAAGATGTGGACTATAACCCAATATCAATAAAAAAGGAAATTATAAAAAAAATAGATACATCATATAATCCAAATAAATATATAATAAAAATTAAAAAAGCATCTATTGACCTAACAATATATAATATATCTTATGATACTATAAAAAATGATAATTTTATAAATATCTTATATGATATAATGGAAAAGAAAGAAAGTAATTTATTAAAAGAAAATAATATTACTTATAAATATAGTTAGGAGGCAACATGAAAAACTGTATATTTTGTAAAATAATAAATAATGATATTCCTTCATACAAAGTTTATGAAGACGATTTAGTATTGTCGTTTATGACAATTGATCCAGTATCTAATGGTCACATATTGTTAATACCAAAAACTCATCATGAAAACGTATTGGATATGCCTGATGACTTAATAGTTCATATGCATAACGTCATCAAAAACAAATTATATAATATGCTAAAAGAAAAACTACATTGTGATGGAATAACACTATCTCAAAATAATGAATACGGACAAGAAATAAAACATTATCATATTCATTTAATACCAAAATATAAAGAAAAACAAAATCTTCTAAAAGTAGAAGAAGTATGGAACAAATTAAAATAAGGAGAATTTATGAAAAAGAAAACATTGTTATTACTAACATTAATTGGAACTATATCACTAACAACCGCTTGTTCTAAAGCAACACTAAAAGAATCAACTACTGCAGTAAATGCTAAAGAATGGAATATTTCATCAAATGACTACTTTGACGAAATAAAAGAAAAAAATATTTCAAGATTAGTTGATTTAATAGATGAAAAAATATTAGAAAAAAAATACAAGAAAAATGAAAAAGAAAATAAGTACGTTGAGAAAAAAATTACTCAAATAAAATCAGCTTATAACGCAGAAGTTCTACCACAAATATTAAGAACATATTATGGAGTAGAATCCATTGAAGAATTAGAGAAATATATTAGATTAGAATTCAAAAGAGATGAAGCAATAAATGATTATATTGAAAGTCATATCACAAATAGTGAAATAGAAGACTACTATAATAAAAATATAACTGGAGATGTAAGAATAAGTCAAATCTATATCAAATCAAATATAAAAAATAGTGATAATGAATTAGAAAAGAAGAAAAAAGAAGAAGAAGCGCTAAAAAAAGCTAATGAAGTTATTAAAAAATTAGAAGATAAAAAATCATGGAAAGACCTTGTTAAAGAATATTCAGATGACGAAGCTACTAAATTAAATGATGGAGACTTAGGATTCTTAAAAGCAACTAATATCAATGAAAAAATGAATAATGCTATTAAAGATTTAAAGAAAGGTGAATATACAAAAGAACCACTTAAAACTGAACATGGTTATCATATATTATTAAAAACTGATGTAAAAGATAAACCTTCTCTTAAATCTATCAAAAATGATATTAAAGAAAAACTAAAAACACAAAAACTAGGAAGTAGTAAAACTATATCAGTTGATACACTAGATTTAATAAGAAAAGAAGCTAAAGTAGAATTTAAAGACGATAAATTAAAGGAAGCTTATAACAAATATCTTAATACAATTAGAAATAGTCTAAACAAAAAGTAGAATTAAATTCTACTTTTTTAGTCCCCTCTGATATAATTTCCTATTTATTACTAATTCTAATTCATATCCACTATATTTCTTAGAATACTTTTTTCTAAGCTTTTCTTCTTCTTTTTCTAATATCTTTAAATCAGTATCAAACGAATAATTAGATAAACAACTATTTATAATATCAGAGTCATATCCAAGTCTTAAAAGATAATTATAAATATTATTTTTAAGAACAACTCCTCCTTTATTTCTATTAGACTTAATTGATCTATCAATTAATTTATTTATTTTAGCAATCATATCTTCTTTATTAAATAAACTAATGTTAGAATAAAATAATTCTGAAGAAATTCCTCTTTTTTCAAGTTCCATTCTAATCTTACCAGGACCATTATTAGTAGTAATTAAACTATTATTAATAAAACTCTTAGTAAAAAGATTATCATTTATATAACCTTGACTATCTAATTTCAAAATAACTTTATCAACAATACTATTATCATAACTTTTATTAATTAAATATTTATTTATTTCATACCTACTCTTTATCCTACTTCTAATAGAATTAATCGCATCATAGTAACATTGATAAAAAGAATTATCACTAATTATTGAATCTATTAAAGATATATCTATCTCTTTTTTAATAAGTAAACCATATTTTAATATAACATCTTCATATAATATTAAATCACTATCATCAGTAGTAACTTTATATCTATTATTAGACATTTTTTTATACTTAATTATTTTCATAATATCACCAACTAAATTATAACAAATAATATTTTAATTTAAAAATAACTAATTTTATTAATTAAAGAAAATAAGTAAAACAATTTCTTATTTTACTTATTCTTTTTAGTTATTAAACCAGCTTGAACTTCCTCTAAGGCCCTACCAATATTTCTTTTACATTTGTAATTTGATTCATTCATTTGTAAAAAACCACCTTTTGATATTTGTTTACTTCTACTAGCAGCAATATGAATTAATTCGTATTTTGAGTCTATTAAGTTCAATAATTTATCTATTGATGGATAAATCATCTATATATCACACTCCCTAATTTAATAATAAAAAAAGTTTTGTCAAAATACAACATTTATTACACAATTAGACAAAAGATAGACGTTTAGCCTATCTTTTAAAATGGTAATTTAAAATTTCCACTACTAAAACTCTTCATCATCTTCTTCATTTGAATAAATTGTTCTAGTAATTTATTAACCTCTTGAACACTAGTTCCTGATCCCTTAGCTATTCTACTTTTACGTGAAGCTTTTATAATATCAGGATTTCTTCTTTCATATGGTGTCATAGAAAGAACTATTGCTTCTACATGAGTCATTTGTTTTGGATCAACTTTAACTTTATCAAGGCCAGCCTTAGATGCCCCTGGTATTAATTTAATAAGATTTTCTAATGGGCCAAGTTTTTTCATTTGTTTCATAGTTTTAAGAAAATCTTCCAAATCAAATTTACCATCTTTCATTCTCTTAGCAGCATTCATTGCTTCTTTTTCATCTATTGCTGCTTCAGCCCTCTCAACTAGAGATACAATATCTCCCATTCCTAGAATTCTACCAGCCATTCTCTCTGGATCAAATTTATCAAGACCATCTAATTTTTCACTTACACCAATAAATTTAATAGGCACATTAGTTAAATGTCTAACAGAAAGAGCAACTCCACCTCTAGTATCTCCATCTAGCTTCGTTAAAATAACTCCTGTTAATTTTAATTTCTCATTAAAACCTGTAATAACATTTATTGCATCCTGACCCATCATAGAATCAATTACAAGTAATACTTCATTAGGCTTAACAATATTATTTATATCTTCTAACTCTTGCATCAATAAATCATCTATATGAAGTCTACCAGCAGTATCTATAAGTATATAATCATATCCTTTTTCTTTAGCATACTTATATGCATTTTCAACAATTACTTGTGGCTTACCTTTTCCCTCTTCATAAACTTCTATATTTAATTCTTTACCCAATTGTTTTAATTGATCAATTGCAGCAGGTCTATATACATCACAAGCAACTAGTAAAGGTTTTTTAGCATACTTTTTTCTAAGAAAATTAGCAAGTTTTCCTATAGTAGTAGTTTTACCAGAACCTTGTAAACCTACTAACATAAGAACAGAAGGATTACCACTTACATATAAAGGTGATGACTCTCCACCTAAAAGAAGTGTTAATTCATCTTTAACTATTTTTACAAATTTATCACCAGGATTAATACTCTTACGTACCTCTTCTCCTAATGCTTTTTCTGCTACACTATTAGTAAATTCTTTTACTACCTTATAGTTTACATCAGCTTCTAACAAAGCCAATCTAATCTCTCTCATCATAGGAGCAATATTATCTTCAGTAATAACCCCGTAACCTTTAATTTTATCAACAATACCCTGTAATCTATTTCCTAACGTCTCAAACATAATACCTCCTCCTAAATATTATATCTTATATACCAAACTATTAACAAGAAAAAGAGTAGTTTCCTACTCTAATTCAAATTGAGAATTATAAAGTTCAGCATAACTTCCACCTAATTTCATAAGTTCTTCATGATTTCCCTGTTCAACAATATTACCATCTTTAACTACAAGTATTAAATCAGCATTCTTTATAGTAGATAATCTATGAGCAATAATAAATGAAGTCTTATTCTTTATAAGTTTATCCATAGCTTTTTGTACTATCTCTTCAGTTCTAGTATCAACATTACTAGTAGCCTCATCTAAGATTAAAAATGGACTCTTTTTAAGCATACCACGTGCTATAGTCATGAGTTGTCTTTCTCCTGCAGAAACAGAATCGACACTATTTATATATGTATCATATCCCTTAGAAAGTGTCTTAATATAGTGATCAAGTCCAACAACTTCACATACTTTAACTATTTCATCATCACTAACATCTAACTGATTATATCTAATATTATCTTTAATACTTCCTTCAAATAACCAAGTATCTTGAAGTACCATTGTAAATAAATCATGTATATTATCCCTAGTTAACTTAGAAATAGAATAATTATCTATTACTATATCTCCAGATGAAATATTATAAAATTTCATAAGTAAATTAACCATAGTCGTCTTTCCTGCTCCTGTAGGTCCAACTATCGCAACTTTCTGACCAGCTTTTATCTTGGCTGAAAAGCCTTTTATAGTAGGAGTGTCATTTCCATCATACGTAAAAACAACATTCTTAAATTCTATATTACCTTTAGCTTTAGAAATAGCTAACTTAGAATTAATACTAGATTCATCTGCCTCTTCTTTCTCATCTATAAATTTAAATACTCTCTCACTTGCCGCAACACCAGATTGTAGTGAATTTAGACCTTGTGCAAATTGTGAAAGAGGCTGAGTAAATAATCTAACATAAGTAATAAAAGCAACTATTACTCCAAAAGTAATCTTACCATCAAGTGCCAGCATAGAACCAACTATACATACCGCAACATACCCAAAATTACCTATAAAATTCATCCCAGGTTGCATTAAACCAGATAAGAAACTAGATAATATATTAGACTTATATAATTCTGTATTTAATTTATTAAACTTATCACTTGCATAATCAGATGCATTATAAACATTTATTACATTCAAAGAAGAATACATCTCTTCAATATGACCATTTAATAACCCTAAAGACTCTTGCTTCTTAATAAAATATTTTTGACTCTTACTAAGAATTATACCAATAAATATAAAACCAAATATACTAGAAATAACTGCCGTAAAGGCCATAACTATATTAGTAATAAACATCATAACTAAAGAACCAATAAGTAATGTAGAAGATGAAACTAGCATCGCTGCTGACTGATTAAGGCTCTGAGTTATTGTATCTACATCATTAGTAACAATAGACATTATATTACCTGTTTCATTTTTATCAAAAAATGATAAAGGTAACTTATTAAATTTTTTCGAAATATTATTTCTTATTTTATAAGCAAATCTATTAGAAGTATTAGCCATAATAATATGTTCTAAAAAACTAAGTAAAGCACTAACTACATATAATATAAATATAAAAATCGTAATACTTTTAATCTTATCCAATCTCATACTAGGTAAAATTACTTTCTTTAAACTGCTAGGTAACTTATCAAATTTATTATAAATATCTTTATCTTTCTTTAACTCCTTAGAAGAAGATACCATATTCATAAATTTAACTTGATCATAAGAATTAATTTTTACTCCATCTATAATTAAATCATCAAATATAACCTTAGCTATACTATCAGGTAAACTAATTCTATTATTACTGCTCTCTTTAATAAATTTAATCTTATCACTGCGACTAATATTTACCCCATTATATATACTATCAGTAAATAATTTATTAAGTGTATTATCACTAAGTGAATAAATAGAACTAAAATCTCCTTTATACAGTTTTAAAATATAAGACTGCTCTTCTTGAGAAATACTTGAATCTGTCATAATATTTCCAAAGTTAGTATAATTAATATCTAATATTTTCACTATTCTCTTTTTAAAAGAATCACTATTAATATTACTCTTAATACTATTAGATATCTTTACAAGATTACTATTATTAATCATTAAACCACTAGTAATTTCATCAGTTAACTTACTAAGTTGTTTAGGAGCAAAAATTGATATAACACTAGATAAAACAGATAATAAAACTGCTAATAATATAAAATACTTAAATATACCTAATTCTATAAAAATCCTTTTAACTGACTTTTTAAAATCTTTAGGTTTAGCTGCTGGAATTCCACCCATACTTCTTCTATTACTAGACATTATAATTCCTCCTCACTTAATTGAGATAATGCTATTTCCTTATAAACATTACAATTCTTTAATAATTCTTTATGTTTACCAATACCAACTATTTTCCCTTGATCTAAAACTATTATTTTATCTGCATTCATAATAGTACCAATTCTTTGCGCAACAATAAGTACAGTAGAATCCTTCATATTCTTTCTTAATTCTTTTCTAAGTATAGAATCAGTCTTATAATCAAGAGCAGAAAAAGAATCATCAAATATATATATTTCTGGATTTTTCGCAATAGCTCTCGCAATAGATAATCTTTGCTTTTGCCCTCCACTTATATTAGTACCAGACGGAGCTATTATAGAATCATATTTTTTATCCATAGCCTCAACAAATTCACTAGCTTGAGCTATTTTTATAGACTCTTTTATTGTTTTCATATCTATATTTTTACCAAAATCTATATTAAATTTAACACTTCCGTTTAATAATACTGCTTTTTGAGATACATATCCTAACTTCTCATTAAGAGTACTCTTCTTGTATTCTTTAACATTCTTACCATCAACTAATATTTCACCACTAAATACATCATAAAATCTAGGAACTAAATTTATTAAAGTAGATTTACCTGAGCCTGTACTACCAATAAAAGCAACTACTTCTCCCTTAGATGCTTTAAACGAAATATCTTTTAAAACATACTCTTCAGCATCTGGATATTTAAATGAAACATTTCTAAATTCAACTTCTCCCTTTAATTTAGTATTACCAATAAATGTACCATCTACATTATTTTCTACTTTATCTAATACTTCATTTATTCTTTTAGAGGAAACTATAGCTCTAGGAATAATAGTAAATATCATCGCAAGCATCAAAAATGACATTATTACTTGAATAGAATAACTTGAAAATACAATCATATTTGAAAATACATTTAACTTATCAGACATCATACTATTACTAATTATAGTTGCTCCACTAAAATATATTGATAACGTTAATAAATACATTACTAAGAATATAATAGGTTGCATTATAGAAAAAGCAGATTGTATAAATATTTCTTGTTTAAATAAATCATTATTAACTTTATCAAACTTATCTTCTTGATAATTAGAAGCATTAAAAGCTCTAACAACCCTAATACCAGTAAGACTTTCTCTAGTAACACTATTTAATTTATCAGTTAATTTTTGTATAATTTTAAATCTTGGTACAACAAGTACAACAAGTATACCTACAACAAACATCAAAACACAAACACTAATCGCAGTATATGAAGACCAAAGTACAGATCTATTAAGTATTTTTGTAATAGCCCAAACAGCTGTAATAGGTGACTTAATAAGAAGTTGTAACCCCATACCTAAAGTCATTTCAATCTGCGTAACATCATTAGTTGTTCTAGTAATTAAGCTAGATACTTCAAACTCCTTAGTAGTTGAAGTAGAAAAAGATAATATCTTATTAAATAACCTTTCTCTTAAACTTAAAGATAAACTAGAAGTAATATAAGCTATTATATATCCAGTAAAAACCGATACCATAAAAGAACCAAATGCACAAAGAAGCATATAAAAACCATTAGCTAAGATATCATTCATCTTACTACCACTAGTTTGTACTAACTTAGTAATATTAGACATATAATCAGGCATTTTTAACTCTAAAAAAACCTGAATAAATATAAATATTACACTAACTAATATTAAAAATAATTGCTTTTTATTAAAATTTTTAAATATTTTTATCATATCTTCTCCTTATCAATTATCAAATAAAACAATTATAAACAAATCATAATAATATTACAAGAAAAAAGATTATATAAAATATAATCTTAATAATCATCTGGTGATAATTTATCATCATCATCTAAATTAATATCTTCATATAAATTATTAGATGAATTACTACTAGTCTGTAATGTAGGAATATCAATAAATCCTCCACTATTATTACCACTATTATTTATAACTTCACTACTAAGTTCCTTAATATAAGGATTATTATCTACTTGATTAGTATTATTAACAGTGACATTATTTAAAACAGGATTAGTATTATTAGGAACTACATTATTCATATTATTTCCACTATTCCAAATAGAAACAACATCACAGTTACCACTCCAAGGAAGTGGATTTGGCATCTGTAACTTAGCTATAATCGGAATAGTAAAAGCATGTCCAAAAGCAAGACAAGTACCACTCTGTAGACCTTTCTGTTTTTCAACAATCTCATCTGTAATATTAGGAACCATTTTTCTGATATATTCAACATCAACTGGATGATTAATTCTAAATATTAAGAAATTTGAACATTGAGAAATAACAGTATCAGATAACTCTACCGGTCTTTGTGTAATTAATCCAAGTAACACACCATACTTTCTTCCTTCTTTCGCTACTCTTTCAAATATATTAAATCCAAATAATTCTCTATCTATATCATTTTGAACATATCTATGTGCTTCTTCAAGTACTATATGAAAAGGAATACTAGCTCTCTTACTAAGAGATTTACTATAATCAAAAACTAACCTTGAAAATATTTTAACAATTACCTTAGCAAAACTATCATCTACATCATCTAAATTAATATTTATAATTTGATATTTCTTACCATTATTAGATAAAAGTCCCAATAAATAATTACCAATGCTAACATAATTAGGATAATTAAAATATTTAGCATTATTACCTCTAATTAACTCATGTAATCTAACTTTAATAGTAATAGCATCACTATAAGTATTCTTATTTCTTAACCAACCTTCACTAATAAGAGTAAACTCTAAAGCCTTTTCTAAAGTATCTAAATTATAATAAACTTCTTCATTTATCTTATAATCTTCCAATTTATCATCTATAAATGAAGATAGATATTCTCCTAATAAAACACTCTCACTAAATTGTCCTTTATTATCTATTAAAAATAAATCTTTAAATTTTCTAGTATATCCTACTCCTTTTACTTCAGTATCTAATTTAAAACTATCAGTAGAACAACTAGAAAGTATATTAAATATTTCATTTTTCTTATTCGGAGTAGTTTCATTAGTATATAAAACACTCATAATAGCCTTAGCAATCAAATGATTCTTAAATCTCAAAGAATCTTTTTCATCTTGCGAAAATATTAAAGCTAACTTTTTCATTCTCTCAATTATAGGTAATTGAGAATGTTTATTAACGCCTAAAAGTAATGCCAAATCAACTACATTAAGCAAATGAATAGGTATTATTAAATCTTCTCCTCCATTTAATCCACTATTAGTAGTAATATATCTATAATTATACATAGGATTAATAGAATTGATATTAGAAAAAGCATTCTTATATTCAGATGAAGAATCAAAAAGTAATATATTGGCATTAATTGGCTTTAACTTAGGATCACAAAACATATTTTGAAACAGTCTACTAACTCCACAAGACTTACCAGAACCAGTATTACCAAATATTGTAAAATGATTACTAAAAAAAGCATTAACATTCATATAAATCGGTAAATTATCATAAAAAGGAGAATTTCCTAATTCAATATAACCAAAATTATTAGTACCAGTTATAATAGGAACTTCGCTCTTATCTATAACTCTAACTCTTGCATCTAGTGATGGTTTTCTAATAGTTCCATTAAGTAATTTACCATTAACTATTTCTCCTAAAAACCTAACCTTAACAATAGAACCATCTAAATCATCAACTTCACCAAGTATAGTCTTCTTACCATCTTCAAATATCAAATGTAAATTCATCAAATTACTACTAACATTCTTAGAAAGTATAGAACATGACTTATCACTCATATATATAATTTTCTCAAACATAGCATCCCTCTATTCTATTAATATTATACAAATATATTAACTCTATCGCAATAAAAAATAGTCTATAAAGACTATTTACACTAACTATTAAATATTTGATTTATTTTATCCATTTCTTCTTTTGATATTTTACTACTAATAATTTCGCTAATTTTATTTATCTTATCAAGTAACTTTAACTTATCTTCATATTCAATTAACTTATTAGTAACAAATTTCAATTGTTTAAATATGGCATTTCTGCTTACACCATATGCTTCACTCATCTCACTATAACTTAAATTATTAAAATAATAATCTTCAAAATACTTCTTCTGAGTATCAGTCAACAATTCACCATACATATCATACAACTTATTATAATAAACTACTTCTTCCATCTACATCATATCCTTAAATAAACCATATATATAATCTTCTATATCAAAAGTTACTAAATCATCGATTCCTTCACCAAGTCCTACATATTTAACTGATAAATCTAGTTCATTTTTAATTGCTAAAACTATACCACCCTTCGCAGTACCATCAAGCTTCGTTAAAACTATACCAGTTATATTAGTAATTTCTTTAAATGACTTAGCTTGACTAACACCATTTTGTCCCGTAGTCGCATCAATTACTAATAATGTTTCATGTGGAGCACCTTCTATTAAAGAACTAATTACTTTATTTATTTTTTCTAACTCTCTCATTAAATTATCTTTATTTTGTAATCTACCAGCAGTATCAACAAGTACAATATCAAAATTATCTCTCTTAGCTTTCTCTAATCCATCATATATTACAGAAGCAGGATCTCTATCTTCTACACCATAAAAATCTACTCCACTTCTCTTACTCCACTCTTCTAATTGTTCAGTTGCTCCTGCTCTAAAAGTATCCCCAGCAATTAATAAAACTTTCTTGCCTTCTTTTTTAAACTTACTAGCTAACTTACCAATAGTAGTAGTTTTACCAACTCCATTAACTCCAACAAATAATAAAACAGTAGGTCCAATATCATTATAATTTATCTTATTTGTTAAAACATTATCATTTACATATAATACAAATAATTCATCAACTATAATTTCTTTTAATAAACTAGTATCTTTAATCTTCTCATCTATTACTCTTTTTCTAATACTTTCCATAAAAGATTCTAATGTATTAATACCTATATCCGCACCAATTAATATTTCCTCTAACTCATCAAAATAGTCTTCACATATTTCTTTATATTTATCGTTCAAATTAGTTAATTTAGATACAAAATTATTTCTCGATTTAGTTAATCCTTTTTCATATAAATTAGTATCTTTTTTATTAACAAATACTGACTTTAATTTATCAAATAATCCCATTTACTTCACCCATTTAATTATACCATGAAGTAGACAAATAAGAAAATATGTAGTATAATTTCTTAGTTAGTTCTTATAAAATTAATTGAAAGGAGATAAATATGAACGAGACAAAAGTAATAGTTCTCGGTGGTTTAGGCGAAGTTGGAAAAAATATGTATTGTGTAATGCATAAAGACGCCATTGTTATTATTGATGCCGGAGTTAGTTTCCCAGAGTCATCACTTATGGGAGTTGACTATGTAGTACCTGATTTTACTTTTTTAAAGGAAAATGAGGATAAAATTCAAGCACTTGTTATTACTCATGGACACGAAGACCATATAGGTTCAATTCCATTTTTAATACAAAGTGTCAATATACCAGCAATATATGCACCAATTCACGCAAAAGAATTAATTAGTGCCAAATTGCAAGACAAAAATATAAGATATGACAATCTAATTGCCTATACCAACGATACTAAATTAAAATTTAAAGAAATAGAGGTTGAATTTTTCAGAGTAACACACTCAGTACCAGATTCACACGGAGTAGCATTAACTACACCAGACGGTACAGTAGTAACAACTGGAGACTATAAATTTGACTTAACACCAATAGGTCCAATAGCTGATCTATACAAAATGGCTTCTCTTGGAGAAAGAGGTGTTGACCTTTTAATAGGAGATTCTACAAATGCTTTAAGTGAAGGATTTTCACCTTCAGAATCAGTAGTAGATGAAACTGTTGGAGAAATGTTTGAAAAACATAAAAACCAAAGAATAATAATCGCAACTTTTGCATCTAACGTATACAGAATTAAGCATATATTTGATACTTGCTACAAAAATAATAGAAAAATATGTATATTTGGAAGAAGCATGGAAAACAATATTAGAATTTCTCAAGAAAATGGTTACATTGACCATAAAGAAATCCTAATATCTCCAGAAGAAGCTAAAAATGTAAAAGCGAAAGATCTATGTATATTATGTACAGGTACACAAGGAGAGCCATTAGCGGCACTATCTCGTATGTCAAATGGTACACATAGACATATTAAATTAACTCCAGAAGATGTAGTAATATTCTCATCATCTGCTATACCAGGTAATGCATTAAGTATTTATAAAACAATAAATAACTTATACTTAAAAGGAGTAAAAGTATATACTTCTGCAGGATTATCTGAATTACACACATCAGGTCACGCCAACGAAGAAGAAATTAAATTGATGATTAGATTAATTAAACCAAAATATTTGATGCCATTCCACGGAGAATATAGAATGTTAAAAAAACAAGCTAACATTGGAATAGCTTGTGGAATACCTAAAGAAAATACATTTATAATAAATAATGGTGATTCATTAATCTTAAAAAACCATGTAATAACAAAAGGTCCATCATATTCAGGACAAGATGTTTATGTAGATGGTAATAGAGTTGGAGAAATCGGAGGAGCCGTAATAAAAGATAGAAAAATTATGGCCAACGATGGAATATTAGTAGTGATAGCTAATATAGATATGAAAAAGAATATTTTATTATTAAAACCAAATATTACAACAAGAGGATTTATATTAGTAAATGAAAATGAAGAATTAATCAAAAAAATAGAATATAAATCAAATGAAATTATAACAAAATCACTAGAAAATAAAGATAATATAAATACAATAAAATCTAATTTAACAGAGGAATTATATTCATTCATCTATTCTCTAACTGAAAGAAAACCTATAATTTTAACAATAATAATAGATATCAAAAAGGAAGTATAAAACTTCCTTTTTTAATTATCCATATTCTTAGCACTAGATATTATAGAATTAGGTATTGTAACATTTCCAGCATTATTATAATTTGATATTTCAATAGTAGTAATAAACAAATCAAAGCTAGAGAAATTACTACTAAAATCATACTCTAATTTTTTTATTTTACCATCTTTAGTATAAACTACTACATAGATATCTCCCTTAGCAGCAGGCATCTTAGAATTAGTTGAATTAACTACTCCACTAGCATCTTTCATATCTAATTTAATCTTATATTTATTATCAGATATTTTTTGGACATCTTTCATATTCATTAATTTATCTAAAATTTTCTTTATATCTACAAAACTAGAAGTTTGTTTATCCTTCCACCAAGTATCTGGCATATTTGGTTTTGTCATATAAGTATAGCCACCAGCTAAATCAACATACATCTCCTGTGATGATGATATACCCATACTATTAGTAGCTATATTTAAATGTTGTTTTTGATGTAACTCATCAATTACACCAGTAGAAATCGTAGTTATTTCAATATTCTTTAT
This sequence comes from uncultured Erysipelotrichaceae bacterium, assembly GCA_963535465.1. Lineage (GTDB taxonomy): Bacteria > Bacillota_I > Bacilli_A > RF39 > UBA660 > CAUSWF01. Next base: position 54,225 of record CAUSWF010000005.1, read on the forward strand.
TTTAATACGAGTATCAATTGAAACATTATAATTCTTATAAGCAGTATTATATTCCTTATCTTTATTTGAATTATTAGTTTTATTAATTTCCTTTTTACTTAACTGTATACTGTAGTTATAAGAGTTTAAAATATCACCATTAGCAATAACCAAATAGATTTTCTCATATTTATTATAACTAGCAGTATTAACATTTAAACTATTGTTTGATGATTTTAATTCAGTATAACCACCATTTTTATATCCATAAATCTTAGCAGTAATTAAAGAATTATTCATTATAACTTTCAAATAGTATATTGGTGACAACTCATAATAATCAACTCCACCAGCATTAACAACTAAATCATATTTTTTAAGTTGGTTTAATGGTCTCTTGTAAGAAACATTAGAATAAGATACAAGGTTGTTATTATCATACTTTTGACTAAGTGTTCTATAAGCTAACTCATTTATAGTTTTCTTAAGTTCCTCACTTCCGGTTGAATTTTTAATATAAGAAAATGACTCTCTTTGATTATGAGCACTCATAAGAATACCATTCCAATTAGCATTATTATTATGATAAGAATATAAGTAAGGAAATAATGCATAACCAACACTACCACCTCTATCAGCAATATCAAGTAATTTATTACTAGTATTTTTAGTATAAACTGTTGCCCATCTATTTAAAAAATTATTAGAAGAAGAAACCTGACTAACTTTAGCACTTGCAAAATTAGCCATACCCTCCATATATCTTAAAGAACCAACACATCTAGAACCAGTAGTTCCTTTGCAATAAATTTGTTGAAAATGATGAAACAATTCATGGTTATAAAGCTGAACTAAACTATCACGACTACTAGCTATACCTTTTTTATTAATTACCATATAAGGATAATTAACCACACCATCATTATCTAATATATCAAAAATAAGTGAACGATTTATTAACTTAGCTGCAAAATGTTCATCATTATAACTGGCAAGAGTACTATTACTACCAGTATCATACACATAAACACTCATTGCACTCTTAAGAACATCAACAGAGATTCCATTTTTACTAAGCACTTCTTTAGCACTTTTATAATCTTCATTAAAATATTTATTATCAATATAAGGGCTATAAGAATATTTAACTCCGAAATAAGACTCATATTTACTAACAGTATTTTCTAATCCATCACCAAGTAATTTTATATCATCAAAATTAACAGAATCATTTCCACTCTTAGCATACCATATCAAGAATTTTCCATTAGGAGATAAATAAACTCCATCTAAAACATGATTATTTATATCAGAAGTCTTATTAGCTTGTCTTGAAATTCTTGCTTTTCTCTCCCCTAAGTAAACATTTGTCATCATCTTATTAATTAAATAATATTTAACAACATCTTTATCTAATTTATCAAAATACTCATCTAAAATATCATCTGTATTAAAATTACAATTAGTAATATAATCTTTTTTTTCATTTTTATATTTAGGATTTAAATTATTATAATCATATTCTAAATACACTAACTGTTTAAAGTATTCTGATACATCAATTTTAGAATTATCATAATCAAATTTTATTTTCTCTAAAGAACTATAATCCCTATTAACCACTTTTTTCTTATTACTTTGCTTATTAGAAAACATAAAATATAAAACAAATGATGTAAACGAAAGCATAATTAATATTACAACTATTTTTATAACAATATTATTATTTTTATTTACTTTATTAATATCTAAATTATCCATAAATTCTCCCTTTTTTTAAAAAAGCAACTAATGTTGCCTTTTTATTTTTTATAAAACATCTTACCAGTATTATATGAATAATACTCAGTTACACCATTATTATAAACAGTAAAATATTCTCTATTAAATGATGGTTTCTTATCTAAAGTAACAACATCTTTATAATTTTCTAAATTTTTTACTATATATTTAGAGTCTTTCTCAATAATTGCATAAACAACATCATTGTTTTTATTAGTTGTAATATCTTTACTCTTTATCACACTATTATCAACAACTTTAGAATTAACAACTTTAAATAATGTTTTACTTTCATTTTCTACCAATAAATAAGTATTTTTTGTTCCTTCTATAGGATAAACTATTATACCACTATCAGTATCTGCATATTTACCAGATATTCTATTTCCTTTTAAATCTATTAAATAATATTTGTGATACTCAGAAGAAACAACAGCATAACCATTATCATCAAACATATCAGCAATTCTATAACTATTATTACCTAACTTCTTACCATTAGAATCAACATAAATAGAATTATTATCTCCTAGTCCAGTACAATGATTTAACGCATATATTCCATATTTAGAATATCCTGATTTTATTCCTTTACACTTAACTGTTTCCTTTAATTTAGAGTCAACATAAATATTAACTCCTTCCTCAGTAACCTTAGCATAATTTTTATAATCTTTATAAGATGCTTGATATATTCCTACTACTTCATTACCTTTATCATCTAATAAATAATCTTTATCATTTTTAAATATAACGTTATTACCAGAAAATACTAAATCACCTGTATATTTAGCCTTCTTTGTATATATTACTTTATTATTTTTAATATATTTATAAACTCCTGAATCCTTATTTCTACTTCCACAAGTTCCAACTGTCATATCTCCATTTTCTTTATTTATATGTTTAATACAATATCTATTATTGTTATCATCTTTAAAAGATAATAGTAATTTAGATTTAGAAAAATCAAATATATAATTTACGCCATTATAATAAATGTAATCATAATTATCAGTATATTCCTCATCAGGATTAACATCGCCATTATCAGCAAATGGAATACTTGTTATAACTTTGCCATTATAATTATAAATTACAAACTTTTTAGCTTTTTTATCTTTTATTATAGAGTAAGGTCTACTTGATGAAGTTGAAAGTAGTTGGAAATTACTACCTTCAAGGATTTTTCTTCCTTTAGAATCTAAATAAGTACTATTATATTTTTCATCTACACATTCATATAATGCACCTTGGTTATATAAATAACGACAAGTACCATATTTAACAAGATCTTTTCCAGAACTTGAAACAATAGTTTCCTCACCCTTCATATTAGAGGCTTTAGTACTTCCATTTGCAAAATCAGATACATTTTTATACACAAAGTCAGTTATTTTTTTACCAGACTTATTGAAAATTGCATAATTTCCTTTACTATCACTTAAGAAAAATGCATCTTCCCCTTTTTTCAAATTCGTATTACCTTTATTTCCAAAAAGTAAAGAAATTAATCCAAATACTATTGCTACAACACCGAAAATTATTAATAATGCAGCAACTATATTTTTCTTTTTTTCAGGTTTATTAACAAAATTGTTTTGAACCTGACTATTTAAATTTTGATTATTTAAAAATTCATTATTTTGACTGTTATCCATATTACTCTCCTATCAATAATTAAATTATATCATATACATCTAAAAATACAATTAATAAAATTAAAAGAAGCTTATTTAGCTTCTTCTTGTGCACGAGTTTCTCTAACAACTGTAATTTTAATAGTACCAGGATATTTCATTGTAGCTTCAATTTTTTCTTTTACTTCACGAGCAATTGTATAAGTCATCGCATCATCTACTTTATCTGGTTTAACTATTACTCTTAGTTCTCTTCCAGCTTGAACGGCAAATGCCTTGTCAACTCCATCTACTTCATTTCCAACTGCCTCAAGTTGAGTAAGTCTTTGAATATAGTTTTCTAAAGAATCATTTCTAGCTCCTGGACGTGAAGCAGATAAAGCGTCTGCAATCGCAACTAGAGAAGCTATAACTGAAGTAGGTGCTGTATCACCATGATGTGATGCAATAGCATTAACAACAACAGGATGTTCTTTATACTTATTAGCAATATCAATTCCTATATCAACATGGCTTCCTTCCATATCGTGATCTATTGCCTTACCTATATCATGTAGTAATCCAGCTCTTTTAGCAAGAACTACATCTTCACCAATCTCACCAGCTAGAAGTCCTGATAGTTCAGCAACTTCAATTGAATGATTTAAAACATTTTGTCCATAACTTGTTCTAAAATGAAGTTTACCTATAGTTTCAATTAACTCAGGGTCCATTTTAGTAATCCCTAATTTGAATATAGCCTCTTGCCCATATTCCATAATTTTTTCTTTAAATTTCTTAACTACTTTATCGTAAATTTCTTCAATTCTAGTAGGATGTATTCTTCCATCCTTAATTAAATCTTCTAAAGTAGCTCTAGCCATTTCACGTCTTAAAGGATCAAAACTAGATAATACTACAGCCTCAGGTGTGTCATCAATAATTAAATCAACTCCTGTAACAGCCTCGATTGATCTTATATTTCTTCCTTCTCTACCAATCAATCTACCCTTCATCTCATCATTTGGTAAATTAACTACAGTAACCGTTTGATCATTTGCAACTTCACTAGCATATCTTTGCATTGAAGAAACAATTAATTCTCTTGCTTCCTTATCCGCTTGTAATTTAGCTTCAGTCTCTCTTTCATGAATATATTCAGCTATTTCTTTATTCATGTTTTCTCTAACTTGTTTCATCACTTGTTCTCTAGCTTTTTCTTTACTAAAACCAGATATCTTTTCAAGTAACTCTAATTGTTCCTTCTTTATATCGTCCACTTTACTTTTTTCTTCTTGAATTTGAGTTTGACGCATAGAAAGTTTTTCTTCGCGTTCATCTAAAGCAGACTCGCGCTTTTGATATATTTCATCACGTTTATTAAAGTTAGCTTCTCTTTGAATTAACTTATCCTCAGCTTCCTTAATCTCCGCTTTTTTCTCCTTTATCTCTTTATCTAATTCAATTTTTGCTCTATGAGATTCTTCTTTTTGTGCTATAGCAGCATCTCTCTTAGCAATTTCAATATCTTTCTTAGCTTGATTTAAAAGTGCTTCAGCTTTGTGTTCAGCAAGCTTACCACGACTATAATTAATGAAATAAAATATTATTGCACCAACTATTCCACCTAAAATTAAGCCAATAATTAAAAGTAAAATGGAGTTCCCCATCATTTCTACTGATATCATAAATCCTCCATCTAGATTAATAACATAATCTAACTATATTGTAATTTTATTTAAGTTTATTGTCAACAAAAATAAAAGAGGACATTAATCCTCAAATACTTCTTCTTCTAAAGTAGTTTCAACATGTTTTGCTTTAATTTGTCCATTTGAATCAAGCGTTATATCATAAAAATCTCTTACCTTCTTCTCAATCTCGGCAGTCAATTCCTTATTATCTTTTAATAATAATTTAACATTTTCTTTACCTTGTCCTAATTTCTCACCATTGTAAGCATACCAAGCACCGGTCTTATCAATAATATTAGCATCTACTGCTAAATCTATTATATCTCCGACTTTTGATACACCTTCACCAAACATTATATCAACTTCACAACTCTTAAATGGCGGAGCAACTTTATTCTTAACAACTTTAATAGCAGTTCTACTACCTACAACAGCATCTCCTAATTTTAATTGCTCTTTTCTTCTAATCTCAAGTCTAACACTTGAATAAAATTTAAGTGCTCTTCCACCAGTAGTAGTTTCAGGATTACCAAATAGCACTCCAACTTTTTCTCTTAACTGATTAATAAATATAACTGTAGTCTTAGTCTTATTAATAGTTCCACTTAATTTTCTTAATGCCTGAGACATAAGTCTTGCTTGTAATCCAACATGAGAATCTCCCATTTCACCATCTATTTCAGCTTGTGGTACAAGAGCAGCAACGCTATCTATTACTATAATACTAATAGCTTCACTCTTAACTAATGCATCACAAATCTCTAAAGCTTGTTCTCCAGTATCAGGTTGAGAAAGTAATAATTCATCTATATCAACGCCTAATTTTTCAGCATATATTGGATCAAGAGCATGTTCTGCATCAATAAAAGCAGCTCTACCACCATTTTTTTGGTGTTCTGCTATTGCTTGTAACGCGAAAGTAGTCTTACCAGAAGACTCTGGCCCATATATTTCTATAATTCTCCCCTTTGGATAGCCTCCTACACCAAGTGCTATATCAAGTGATAAACATCCACTAGAACAAACATCTACTTTCATATGTTTATTCTCACCTAATTTCATTATAGAACCTTTACCAAATTGTTTTTCTATATCTTTCATAACTTGCTCTAAAGTATTATCTTTAGAAGCAACTTCTTTATTTGCCTTTGCCATAAATCCTCCATTAACAACTTACAAATTAATGATACTACACTATTTTTTAAATTGCAATACTTTTTCGAACAATTGTTTTATAAAAAGATAAATTGCTCTAATGAAAATAAAAAAATCACTTAGTAAAAAAGTGATTTTAATACTTGAAAATTATTTTTTAGTACCAAATATTATATGCTTGTTCATATACCAATATTGTATTCCAGATATAAGTGACATAACAGCAGCAAAACATAATAAGAAATCTGATACTTTTAATCCTTTACCGATTAATTCAAATGGTAAATTTGAATATAATGCTAAAGTTGTACCAATCATAAGTGATGCAGTTTTTAACTTACCACTTCCTATAGCAGCAACTACTTTACCACTAGCAGCAGCTTGCATCTTAATAGCATTAACCACTATATCTCTAAGTACTATAATAACAGGTATTAACACATTAACACTAGGTATTACAGATAACATACCATTTACTGCCAAAATTATTAATACTGAATTAACTAATATCTTATCAGCAATAGCATCTAGCATCTTACCCAAATCAGTAACCATATTCCAACGTCTAGCAAGATAACCATCAACAAAATCAGTAAGACTAGCAAGTATATATATTAAACCAGCAATAGCATAGTTTAATTTTAAACTAACTCCTCCTATATCATAAGTAGTAACTGCAATACCAACTTCTGCATATGGAAATACTAATAATCCTATAACTACAAAAGTAAGTATAATTCTAAGTACTGTCAATTTATTTGGTAAATTGTTCTTCATAAATAACTCCTCTTAATTCATCTACCCTATCAGGTGTTTTATTTAAATATAAAGAGATTAAATAAATAACTATAATAGCTATAAATATCAACAAAATAGAAAAATATATAGGCCTTAAATTTTTCTTCTCTTTATACTCCATAGTATATGGAGAAATAACCTGTCTTTTATTTTCTTCTTCATCTTTTACTCTTTGAGCATTCATAATATCAGCAACACTGATTTTAGAAGTCTTCTCAAATAAAAACTCATTAAACTCATCCTCTATCTTCTCTGAATCTATTCCTAAATATTTAGCATAAGCAATTACATCATCTTTCAAAGCATATATATCTTTAAAAGCTCTTACATTACCACTTTCAATATTTTCCAAAACATTTTCTGATAAATTCAAATCTTCTGCTGCTTCATCTAATGAAACACCAGCTTCGATTCGAGTTTCTTTTAAATATTCTCCTATTTCTTTCACATTTAACTCCCTCAATTAATAATAATATAAATAAGCCATGTTCTGTTCCTATTTCTAGGCGACAAACATTTATCTGCCATAAGGCCCTTGAATCTGTTCATTTCCTTCATCAAGACTCTCCTACCAATTTTGGATTTCTCACTCGTGGGGTTTACCGCGTTTCACTGTTTTATTTCTAAAACACTCGTTTCTGTGGCACTTTATGGTCTATTGCATATTAAAAACTTAGCACATCAACCGCCGTTAGTATAACTACCTAAGGTTATTTGTTCCCTTAGCACGAACACTTATAATCATCACAGATTATGTGAGCATGGACTTTCCTCAAGGATATTAAATCCCAGCGTTTGTCTATATATTATTGATTACTTGTATCATCTGACTTTAAATTATAAACCATTTTTTCTAAATGAGATAATCTACGCATAATATCAACATTAGTAACTTCAGGCATACTACTAGCATCACCTTTAACTATTTCATTAGCAAGTTCAGAATTTCTAAGTTGTTGCTTTAAATTCATAATTTCAGCCAAAAGCTCACTCTTCTCTGTTTCCAAACTATTAATAATACTAATAAATTGTTGATAATCATCCATAATTATATCAAGAAATTGATCTACTTCTTTTAATCTATATCCACGTGTATCTATTTTAAATTCTTTTTCTAAAATATCTTGTGGAGAAAGTGCAATCTTATTTTGATACATCTATATCACCAATCCCTTACACTAGTATTATACTAACTACTAAGTTTTATTGTCAATTATTGTATAAACTTTTATCTATTTTATAGTATAATACTAGTAGGTGATTAAATGAATTATCCTGGTGGAATAAAAATTAAAAATATAAGTAAAGAAATAAATTATAAAAATAGAGGAATGACTCTAGAAAACGATATAAATAAAACAAACGAATATTATAAAGAAATAGAAAAAGCTTATATCTATAAGAAACCTACTCCAATAAAAATAGTTAAAGTAGATTACCCATCTCGTGAAAAAGCTATAATAAAAGAAGCCTACTTCACAATACCATCTACAACAGACTATAATGGATTATATAAAGGTAAATATATAGATTTTGAGGCAAAAGAAACTATATCTAAAACATCATTTTCATTATCAAATATACATAAGCATCAAATAAAACATCTAGATAATATTGATAAAAATGGTGGAATATCTTTTATAATTGTAAGATTCACCACTCTAAATAAAACATATTTTGTATTAGCAAAAGACTTTATAGAATATGTAAATAATGCAACAAGAAAATCTATTCCCATAGACTTTTTTGAAAAAAAGGCGTATATTTTAAACGACACCTATAGACCACCTATAGACTACTTAAAAGTAGTAGACTATATAATTGGAGGAAATAATGGAAAAGAAAATTAAAAAGAGATTAAAATTTAAACCAAAAATAAATATAAAAAGAAAAAATTTAAATCAAATAGATATATTACTAATATTAGGAGGCTTAATATTAACTATTATGTCATATATAACATTTGGTAAAGAAATAACATTTGCATTAATATTAGGACTAGCATTTATATATGGAATTATATATGTACTAAGAAAATTACAAAATAAAAAACATGGAAAAATAATGATTAGAGTATTACTAATAGGTATACTTACATTAGTTATAACAACTATGGCAGGATCAATCATGTTTTTTACATATATTAAACTAACTGCAGATGAAAAATTCGTAGAATCTAAGCTAGATACTACAGAAACATCTATAATATATGATAAAGATGGTAATGTAATAAAAAAAATAGGTGCTGAAAGAAGAGAAAAAGTTACATATGATCAATTACCACAAGTACTAGTAGATGCCGTAGTTGCCACTGAAGACTCAAGATTCTTTATTCATAATGGATTTGATGCACCACGTTTCTTAAAAGCGTCTCTTGGACAAGTAATTGGTAGAAGAGGAGCTGGTGGAGCTTCTACTCTATCAATGCAAGTTGTAAAAAATACATTTACTAATGCAAAAGCAGATAGAGGACTAAAAGGAATAGTAAGAAAATTTAGTGATATCTATTTAGCAATATTTAAATTAGAAAAAAAATACACTAAAGTAGCAATATTAGAATATTATGTTAATAATCACTACTTAGGTGGAAATATATATGGTGTACAAGAAGCATCAAAAGCTTATTTCAATAAAGATGTAAAAGATTTAACATTATCTGAAGCTGCTATTATCGCAGGAATGTTTAAATCCCCTTCTTACTATGCACCAATAAGAAATCCTAAAAATGCAGCATTAAGACGTTCACAAGTTCTATACTTAATGGAAAGACACGGATATATTACATCAGCAGAAAGAAAAGCTGCTAATGAAATACCAGTAGAATCACTAACATCAAGTGGCTCAGAAGCTGCTGATGAATATCAAGGATATATTGATACTGTGGCTGAAGAATTAATGAGATTATATAAAGTTGATCCATACACTACTCCACTTCTTGTATACACTAATATGGATAGATCTAAACAAGATGGAGTAAATAAAGTATTTAATGGAGAAACATATACTTGGAAAGATGATGCTGTACAATCTGGTGTTGCAGTATTAAATTCTGAAACTGGTGCTATAGAAGCAATCGGAGCTGGAAGAAAAGTTAAAAACTATAGAAATGGTATAAAATCATTCAACTTTGCAACACAAATAAAACGTCAACCCGGTTCAACAGCTAAACCGCTATTTGATTATGGTCCTGGTATTGAATATAATAACTGGTCAACATATCAACTATTTAATGATGAACCTTACTCATATAGTAATGGTAAATCTATTAAAAACTGGGATGGTGGATACTTTGGACTAATAACATTAAGAAGAGCATTATCAGCTTCTCGTAATATTCCTGCATTAAAAGCATTCCAACAAGTAGACAATTCTAAAATTAAAAAATTTGTAACATCACTTGGAATAAAACCCGAAATAGATGCTAACGGAAGACTACATGAAGCTCATGCTATTGGAGCATTTACTGGAGTTAACCCAGTACAAATGGCTGGAGCATACGCAGCATTCTCAAATGGAGGATATTATAACGAACCATTTGCTGTTAAGAGTTTTACATATAGAACAGGTCAAAAGACAGTAGAACACAAAGCTAAAAAAACTCGCGTAATGTCTGATGCTACATCATTTATGATCGCATCAGTTTTACAAGATGTACAATTAACTGGAGGCATGCCACATAATGTAGCAGCTAAAACAGGAACAACAAACTTTGATGATATAACAATGGACAAATATAATATGCCAGGAGATGCAATAAGAGACTCATGGGTAGTTGGATTCTCAAATAAAACTACTATAGGCATGTGGTATGGATATAGTGAAATAAAAGACGGAATACTAAGAAATCTACCAGCAACAATCGCAAAAGAAAAATTATTTAATGCCCTAGTTGCATCTGGTGCAATGGAAAAAAATAGAACACCATTTGTACAACCAGATAGTGTAGTTAAACTTCCTATAGCAGTTGGTTCTAATCCACCAGCTATAGCCAATTCTGGTGAAGCTGTATACGAATATTTCAAAAAAGATTATCAACCAAAAGCTGATGCCAGACCAACAATAGTTGCTAAACCTTCTAACTTAAGAGTAACATATGATAATACAAACAATAAATTAGATATAACATGGCAAGCAGTAGCTAAACCTGCAGAAACTGAAACAGATACAACTGGAGAATGGGGATATAATGTATATCATAATGATACGTTAATTGGATGGACAACAACTACATCACTATCAATGATTACAACATCACCTTACGGAACATATAAAGTAATAGCTAAATTCAAAGGTTATAGTGGAGTACAAAGTGAAGAAGCAACATATAAACTAGAACAACCTACTCCTTCACCTACGCCAACTCCAACACCCACTCCAACACCATCTCCAGCAACACCATAAAAAAAGATGTAACTACTTAGTTACATCTTTTTTGCATATATCTTTTAACTTACAATCACTACACAAAGGATTAATAGCCTTGCATTTATATCTACCAAATAATACCATCTGTATATGAATCTTTCTCCACAACTCCTGTGGAATTTTTTTACATAATTTTCTCTCTACCTCTTCAACACTATCATTCATTTTAGAAAAACCTAGTCTATAAGAAACTCTATTAACATGAGTATCAACCGCAATATGAGCCTCATTATAATATTCACTTAAAAATACATTTACTGTCTTTCTCCCTATTCCTGGTAACGATTCAAGTATTTCTCTATCCCTAGGTACATTGCCACCATACTTATCACATAAAATAGTTGCTATATCAACTACATATCTAGCCTTCTTTCGTTGATTACCAAGAGGTCTAATGATTTCTTCAATATCACTATACTTAGCCTTACTTATCGCTTCTAAACTATTATATTTACTAAATAAAATAGGAGTAACCTTATTAACTCTTTCATCTGTAGTTTGTGCAGAAAGCATTATAGCAATTAATAAAGTATAATCATTACTATAAATAAGTGGACATTTAGGATCAGGAAATAGTAAATCCAAATACTCAATAATCCTTTTAGTCGTTAAGCCAGTCATAATCTATTATCTCATCCACTTCCACCTTACTATCAACAGGATTTCTATATTTATTTAACTCATCTATTTCCTTAATACCCTTACTGTTCCAATCATATAATATCTTATCAATATATCTAATATTGCTAACTTTATTAATAGAAGCTTCTCTTATCGCAGCATCTATTAGTTCTCTACTATTACCATTAACTACCCAAGATTTAATAACTTCAATTTCTGAAGGAGATAAAGTCCTACCAAACTCAACTTGTATCTTATCATATATATCACAAGCATCATTATCATCAGGAATATCCTTAAGTACCATTCTCTCATAAAAAGGAGATAAATCAATAACTTCATTTAAAATACCATTATTATCCTTAACTGACTTTATATCAAGCAAATGCATTGTACTTAATTTATCAACAATCTCCATCAATTCTATACTAGACAAAGATAAATCACTACTAATAGAATCAGGATCAAATAATAAATTATTCCCCTTACCATGAAAATACATAAGAACAATAAAAGATTCCATATCAATAGATAATTCTTTATATCTATCTAAAAAATATAAAGGAATAACTAAACTACCACGCTTATATAAATTTATTAAAGTACTATCCATAACTCCTCCTATAAATAATATATTTTTATAAAGTTTATTATATCATCTTTATTATTATTTAATCTAGAATTTATAATTTCTTCTTCAACTCTTACAAATATTTCTTCTATATATTTACCTTCTCCCATACCAAGTAATAATAATATATCATCTCCACTAATATCAATATCACTCCTGCTCTTTATAGGTAAACTATTGTACCTAGAAACAATACAACCTTCTCCTTTAATATCAGATACTATTTTACATATATATAAACCATATTTATATAAAATATTATTATCTATCTTCTTATCAATTATCTCTCTAATACCTTTAATTATATTAAACTCATTTTTATTAAAAGGATATAAATTATTTTTATCTACAATAGACCATACACCTAATAAATCATATCTACTTTTTATCTTATCTAAATCATATAAATTTAATTCTTTATCTAAACCATATCTTTTTAATAACTCAATACCATCTAATATATTATCACTTAAAAATATTTTATCTAACTCTTCTTTTTTTCTATTATAAGATAAATTAGCTAAATACTTTTTATTATTATTAATACCATCAACTACATTGTTATCCAATTTAAAACCTAAAGTAGTAGCAAATCTAATAGCTCTAAGTATTCTTAAAACATCATCTCTAAACTTATCGTTAGCATCTCCTACACTTCTAATAATTCCCATTCTAATATCATTAACTCCACTCATATAATCAATTATTTTTCTATTCTTATCTATAAGTAAAGTATTCATAGTAAAATCTCTTCTATATAAATCTTCTTCTACATTATCAACATATTTAATACTACTAGGTTTCCTGTTATTAACATAATTCTCTTCTACCCTAAAAGTAGTAATTTCAAACCTAGAATTATTATGTTTAACTATTGCATTACCAAATTCACCAGGTATTGCACCTGAAAATATACGACATATATCATCTACTCTAGCATTAGTACATATATCTACATCAACACTATCAATACTTAATATAAAGTCTCTAACCGCACCTCCTACAATATATGCACTAAATCCATTATCTTCAAGTTTATTAACTATATATAATCCATCTTTTAACACAATATCACCTACTAAAATTATAACAAATAAAAGAACCTATCACTAGGTTCCAATTAATAATTACTTATTAACAGCTGTCTTTAAAGCAGTTCCTGGTTTGAAAGTTACAGCTTTACGTGCAGCAATCTTAACTGTTTCACCAGTCTTAGGATTACGTCCTTCACGAGCTCCTCTCTTAGAAACTCCAAATGTTCCAAATCCAACTAATGGAACTTTGTCTCCTTTTACTAATGCTCCTGTAATTGCTTCAAATACTGCATTAACAGCTTTAGCAGCGTCTGTTTTAGTTAATCCAGCTTCTTCAGCAACGATTTCTACTAATTCAACTCTTTTCATGTTTCCTCCTATAATTAAGCACACATATTATGCTTACAATTAAAATATATATTATTTTTTATAATAAATCAATAAAATTACATCTAATTTACATTTTTTCTTTATTTTACAACGGTTAAACTACTTTTTACCTCTCTTAGAAAGAAGTTCAATTATCTTACCAAGTTCAAAATATAAAAAACATAAAGCTAATGATCCAAACCAAACTTCAAGCATTAATAATATATTAAATTCACATAAAGAACTATACACTATTTTATTAGAACAAACTGGATATGAATTACCAAGTATTGCACCCACTACTAGAAGTATTAAAAATAATACTATAGAAAACTTTTGATAAAAATTAAACTTAGTCTTACTAACGTTATTAGTAATAGTTTTAATATGTGGAACATCTTCTCTTATTTCTTTTATTTCACTAAATAACTTATCACTATCATCATTATAATATTCTCTATATAAATATATATATCTAGCTAATAAAATAGTATAAATACTCTTAAATACATATAAATGTACAGTATCTAAATTAATAGTAAATATATTTATTAAAGTAATAAACAAACTAACAATAACAATACTATAAAAATAATTATCGTTACTAAATTCATTTAATAACGAATTAGATAATTTAAACTCCTCATAATACCTAGTACCCAAAAATAATGAGTATAACATATATATAAATATAGATATATTTAAAATAGAACTAATTAATGCTGCTAAAAAATTAATAGTACCAGAACTAGATAATTGTATAACAGTAAATATAGAAGTAACTCCTATAATACCATGTAATATAATAATACCTAAGTTAAGATAATTAAAATACTTCTTACCAATCTTAAAATTAATTAATGCAAAGTATAAAGCCATTATTAAATACATAAAATTAGCATTTAACCTATTACTAAATACTCCACCTGTAGAAAATCCCATCTTTATAGTTAAACTCTGTCCAATACCAACTACAATTAAACTACTAATAATAGCTAGTAAACTAATAATTCTACTATTATCATACCATTCTTTATTCTTCTTACCTTCTAACATATCATTCACCCAAATATATTATAGCATAAACATATACATTTATGTTATAATATTGCTAGTTTGGAGGGGTATTATGAAAAAACCAACAGTAGCTCTAGTAGGAAGACCTAACGTAGGTAAATCAACTCTATTTAATAAAATAGTAGGTAGAAGAATATCTATAATTGAAGATACACCAGGTGTAACTAGAGATAGAATATATGCTAATGCATCTTATCAAGGAAAAGAATTTAATATAGTAGACACAGGTGGTATTGATACAGAAACACTAACTTTTAATAATGAAATAAAAATGCAAGCAGAAATAGCTATAAAAGAAGCAGACGTAATAGTATTTATAGTTGATGGAAAAGAAGGACTAACTGAAGGAGATAAAATAGTTCAAGAAATCCTTCGTAAAGCTAATAAAAAAGTTATAGTTGCTATAAATAAAGGTGATACAAATGAAGCTAAAGAAAATCAATATGAATTCTATGAATTAGGCTTTGATGATTATGTATTAATAAGTGGAATTCATAATATAGGATATATAGATTTATTAGATAAAATTACAGAAGATTTTAAAGAACAAATAGAAGATCAAGATACAAGATTAAAATTCTCAATAATAGGAAGACCAAATGTAGGTAAATCCTCTCTAATAAATGCACTTTTAAATGAAGAAAGAGTTGTAGTATCAAATATAGCAGGAACAACAAGAGACTCAATAGACTCAATATTAAAATATAACGGTGAAGAATATATACTTATAGATACAGCCGGAATGAGAAAAAAAGGAAAAGTATATGAATCAATTGAAAAATACTCATTATTAAGAAGCTTAGAAGCAATAGATAGATCAGATATTTGTCTAGTAGTAATTAATGCAGAAGAAGGCATAAAAGAACATGATAAACATATCGCAGGATATGCCATTGAAAAAGGCAAAGGAATTATATTCGTAGTAAATAAATGGGATAAAGCAACTAATACAATAGATGAATTCAATATAATTATGAAAAATGAATTCCAATTCGCAACCTATGCTAAAATCGTATACTTATCAGCATTAACTAAAAAAAGAATAAATACTCTAATGCCAGAAGTATTAAAAGTAAAAGATGCAATAGTAAGAGAAGCTAAAACTTCAGTATTAAACGATATGATAAGAGATGCCTATATGCTAAATATGCCACCATCATATAAAGGTAAAAGACTAAAAATATACTTCGTATCACAAACAGGTATAAAACCGCCTAAATTTACATTTAGAGTAAATGATAAAGGATTAGTACACTTCTCATATGAAAGATATTTAGAAAACAAAATTAGAGAAAACTTCAATTATGAAGGAACACCTATAATATTACAATTTAAAAATAGAGGTGAAGAATAATGATTATCGGAAACAACAATAAAAATAATTTCAATAACTTCAATAATAACAATATAAATAAAAATAAAAATTCTAATATATTCACTAAAGATATAAAAGATATGTCTCATTCAAATCCAACTAGTAGTAAAGAAATGAATGATAAAGCAATAGCTATGTTAAAATCTCGCCTTGATAATAAATTAATTTCTTTCGAAGAATTTCAAAATGCTATGAAAAAAATAGGTAAATAAATGATAAACGAATTATATAAAACTAATGAAGAAATACTAGTAGTAATAGCTATAACACAAGATAATTACTATATAAAATATGTACCAAATACTAAAAACAATTATCATGTAACAGCCGCAAGAAAAATAGCCGATATTATCTTTAACGAAGATATAAGATTAAATGATGCTACTTGGCCATATGAATTTAATGATAGAAATATAATAGTAATAGAATTATGTATAAATACAGCAATACAACCAATGTATTTTATACCAAAATTAAATAATTTAAATAACTATCAAAAAGAAAAATTATTAGAAATATATAATGAACTAAAATTATATAATAATATTCAAACTGGAATAAATGAAGATATATTAAATGAAATAAAAGGAAATAAAGACTATGTTACAAAAAACAGATAAAGAAATAATAGGTGTAATAATTATTACAGAAAATAAAATATTATCAAAAACTGATACAATAGATAATACAATATATCATCAAGACTTAGTAGAAGAATTATTAGAAAATAATAAACTATCTCCTATAACAGAAACTAATTGGCCTAAAGAACTGCTACAAAGAGGATATATAGTAATAGAATTTATTCATAATACTGAATCAAATTTAATATATTTTGTACCAGATAAAATAAATAAATATCAAGAAATAGAACTAAATAATATAAAAGAAAAGTTTAATAAAAATAATATAAAAAAATAGACTACTTCATAATGTAGTCTATTATTATTTTAATTATCTAGTTTTCTCAATTGCATCTTTTATTATTTCTTTTTTCTTTTTCTTCCAATTTCTAATACCTGGAATTATATTTTCTAATCCCATTACTAGAATAGAACCACCAATACCACCAACCGCAGTACCTATAGCTAAATCCTTTTTATCAACAGTAGCCTCAGTCTCTCTTATAACTTTTTCATCACTTGTCGCGTATAATGTCCCTTCAATATACGG
>CAUSWF010000006.1:0-67805 GCA_963535465.1 uncultured Erysipelotrichaceae bacterium
TTATGCTATTTAATTTTTTATCTTTTTATTATGCGTTTTTCCAGCATTGGATTCCACTTAAGTCTGATCCATCATCGGCTCCAGTAGATACTATATCCATAACTGCTCCCACTAACCAAACTACCATGAATACTAATGCTGAATAGATAAATCTTTTAATTAGTATAGATTGCGCTTTTTTCATATCATCTTCTTTTGATGAAATTACCGCTTTACCTAAGTCTATTACTGCAAATACTATTAATATAATTGGAATTCCAATTTGAATTAATGGCATTACTCCGTGTTTTAATAAACCTAATATTGGTCCTATTGTTGCGCAATTGATATCTGCTATTAACATTTCGCTCACTCCTTCGATAACTATATGTTACTATATTTTTTATTTATTTGTCAATCGTTTTTGTAAAGTTAGTCTTTATGTATATCTTACTGAGTCAATACTATTTGTTTTGTATCTCCACATACTTGGAACAGTCTCATATTAGGCATTATTCTATTTATTATAGGTATGTCTACATTAATACTAGCACATACTTCATAATAGAATGATTGTCTATCTGTTTGTTCATCTGGTTTTACACCAGCATTTAATTGTGTATCATATTTTCTTATGCATAATCCTGGAGTTGCGTCACAATCATATCCTTCTTTTTTCATATTTGGGATACTGTAACCTACGTTTTTTACATATTCATTAATAGTATTATTACAACGACTATTAGCATATGCACTTCCACATTTACCTTCGTATTGTTCTAGTAGAGATATCATTTTGTTTTTAACTTTAAACGCTTTAGTATAAGTAACATTGAATGCTAAATAGCCAGATACTACGACTATAAAGACTACAATAATTACTATGTTCACTAAGCCTCCAAATGCATCTCTCATTTGTTACTCCTCTTTTTACTACTATTTTGTATTTTTGCTTATATCGTTTGTTGAAATATTATTCCATTGAGTATCAATAGCTTCTTTAATCTTAGGATATAGAGCCCAGAATAGTGCTAATATTGCTGCGATAGCTATTAATGTTATTACTGTTAAATTTAATTCTCCTGCTGCTGCTTTCATAATACACTTCCTTTCTATTATTAATTAATTATACCATATTATATTTTACTATTTTTAATAGTTTACTTTTATTTACATTAAATACTAAATATCATCATCATTGCTACTAATAGCAATAGCATTGTTCCCATACCTGTTATTACTAACATAATCATTGTCTGACTTTCCATATGGTTTAATCTTTCTTTATATTTAGTTTCTCTTGCTTTATTTTGAAGAGATGATACTGTTCTTGAGAACATTAATAATCTTTCTTGTTTCTTTTCTTGAGAACCTATTCCTAAACGATATAGTAATCTCATCATTCTCATTGAATCTCTTACTGGATAAGTATTAGCGAATTCCATATATGGATCAATACTTGCATCTCCTCCATTAATCTTTTCTATCATTCTTCTTAAACCTGGTTTAAATATTTCAGGTGCATCATCTATTGATTTTCCTAATGCTACTGGTACTGTATAGTGTTGAATTAATATTTCTAAACTCTTTAAGTAATATGGTAGCATTATATCTATATCATGTAGATGTGCTTTATAGTGTCTTCTTAAAGTAGAATATTGTGATTTAAATGCTACTGCTGCAAAGACTGTTGCTAGTATTAAATTTAAGAAAAATTGTGAGTTAATAACACTAGTTCCTGAAGTTGATCCCATTGCTAATACGAATACTACTAAGAATACTAATATTGCATTGAATACTCTTTGCATATATAGTCTATCTGCATCTGCTTCTTCACCATATTTTACATAAATTAAGAATGTATAATCTTCTTCTCTAAATATCTCTAAGTACTTTGAATTATCTGCTACAAAACGCTTAGTATCTATCGTATTATTATAGATAAATACATACATTATTATAGCTCCTACAATTATAATCTCTATCATTATTCAGCACCTACATTCTCATTATAATATTTTTCTCCTTTTAATAGGAAATATGTATTAGTAATAATTAATATATGTAGTAGGAGCTGTATATACCATTTATCCAGTAGAGCTATATAATTTGGTCTTCCTAATAAATATTGTACTAACATTATTAGTAGATATAACATTACTCCAAACTGCAAGAATGATTTATGGAATGTTGCTCTATCTATTCTATCTCTATATACTGATTCTATTAACATATCTATATCTGATTGCATATTTTCTAATGAGTCTGCTGTATCTTGTGCACCTTCTTTAGTTATTTGTAAGAATATTTGATGCATATTCTTAACTATATAATATGGATATAGTTTAGACATATAATCTAATGCTTCATCTATAGTTCCATTTTTATAAGATAACTCTATCATATGTGATACATCAGATAGTACTGGGTCTTCTAATACGCCTGATGCTTTTACTCCTTCTAGTGATTTTACAAAACTTTGTGTTGTTGCAAATTCCATTATTACGTTAGATGTATATACTTGTATTTGTTCAAATATAAATTCACTATATACTCTTTTGCATCTTAAATATGCTAGATATGGAATAAATGCTATTGATATTAATACATATACTATAGTTATTACTAAGTTATAGAAATATAAATAACTTATTACTGCAGTAAATCCTGATATTACAGCAATTTGAACAGTATATTGTCTTACTGTATATTCTTGTCCTAATTGCTTTGTTTTTTCTCTTACTACTTTGAATGAATAAGGAGCAAATTTATCATATAGAGTAGTTACTTGACTTACCATATATTTTCCTACATTTTCTCCTTGATAGTTACGATATAGGTATAATAATACTATTACTATAAATATAAATAATAATTCTTCTATATACATAATGCCCCTTTCTATATATCTAATTTAGTTAAGTTAGGTATTACTGGCTTTACAACTTGTACCTGTTCTACTCTATTAGGTATAATTTTTTCTTCTTTTATTTCTTCTGATTTTTTATCATCAAAATGTTCTTCTTCATATTGTAATTTAGATATTATAGGTGTTACATCTATATTTTGATTTCTTAAGTATTCTTGTAGATGCTCTGATGGTTTTATCATTACTGGTGATCCATCAAAGTTCTTTTTATATATTGTTCTTGATACTGGTTTATTATCTTCATCTACATAGAACTCTGTTACTTCATCTACTTCACGATGGAAAGCTTTATATTTTTGAGAGTAATATGCTTTTATATGTACTCCTATTTGGATATATCTATATATTGTATTTAAGAACTGATCAACATCTAAATCTGATTCCATAAGTGAATATAGACGATATGGAATAGATGCTGCTTTATCAGCATGGATTGTTGATAATATGTTATGTCCTGATGATATAGAGTTACGTACTGCTGATACTGCTTCAGCAGAACGTACTTCTGATAGTAGAATCCACTTAGGATTTTGTCTCATACATGTTACTAATACGTCAGTATATGATGCTACATTATTTGTCTTCATTGCAACGATATCACGTTGTGGGAATATTTTATCTAAGTGTAATTCTAATGTATCTTCTATTGTTATTATTTTTTCATTTTGTTTTGTATGACTGGCTAAATATTTTACAAATTCTGTTTTACCTGAACCAGTTTCTCCAGCTACTATTATGTTACAGTGTCCTTCTACACATTTTATTAGGAAGTTGTGGATATCTTCTGTAAAATATTCTTCATTTACTAATTTTTCTTTATTTAGTCTTATTTTAGCTGGTGTTTTACGTATAACTAATGCGATTCCATTTGTTGCGATTGATGGGTGTACAAAGTTTAGACGTAATTCTGCACTTTCTGCATCTAGGAATGGTTTGGCATTATTAAATGTTGTTCCCATTACGTTAGAGCATTGAAAGGCTAATTTTTCTACAAACTCTGGCGTTGCTCCACTAATTTCAACTCTCATAGATCCTTGAGTTAATGAACGAATCCATATTTGTCCATTATTATCATAAGATATATCTGTAATGTCATCATTTTCTAATAGTTGTCTAAACGGACCAAAGTCCAATTTATCAAAAATACTTCCATCCATTTTTCAAGGCCCCTCTTTCTTTTTTTATTAATTCTTTGTCCAAATTGTCTTTTGATTAATCCAATTTTTTAAATCTTCACTTGCTAGTTTTACATCAGCAGGATTATCTTTATTACCTTCATTAGTTGGTACTAAAACTAATTCTGTTGCATATGTATTCATATATTCTGCTTTCTTAAGTAGAATATAGTATTCTTCTGGTACAGCAAATACTACCATAGATGGTGTTTTTTGTTCCTCTAAGTTAGAGAATACTGCTGCTCCTGTTGAATCTTTTACTGCTAGTACTTTTACGTTTGAAAGTAGTTTTCCATACATTACTGAGTCAGTTGATGTATCTGCTACTTGTTTTCCGTCTTTATCTGTTTTTGTTGTTACTGCTTTTAAATAAATATCTATATAGTTACCTGGATATACTGAGTTACCATAAGTAGATTCAGAGTTAACTGCTAGGTTATATAATACATATCCTGATGGATATTTTAAGATTATATTACCTGGTAATTGTTCTTCTTCAAACACTGTACGTTTATAGAAAATACTTTGTGCTGGTATTACTGTATCAGGGGCTACATATTTATCTACTACTTCAGACATTTTAGTTAAGACATCTCCTGTTAACATTGATTTAGGTATTTGTCTTTCTCCTACTTTATCTTGTGTAATTTGAGTTCCTGGTTTTAGTAGTGATGTTGCATATGGTACTCTTACTGGAGTAGTTGCTTGTTTTACTCTGAAAGTATAAGCAAAATATAGTATTCCTACTGCTAGAGTTAACATTACTACTGTAACTGTATTCTTATTTTTTAAGAATTTATTTAAACCGCTATTATTCATTTTCCCTTTCCTTTCTTTTATTTATCAAATTCTGATACTGTACCTTTACCAAATGATGAATCTTTATTTTGTAATTCATATTCAGTATAAGCATCTCTCTTGTAATTACTTTCAATTATTCCTGTATACTTAGTAGAAATATTAGCAGCTTCTCCTTTGAAACTTAAAGTTGTTAGTGAATCTACTTTTATATTAACTACTGGTGGTACTTCATTCATATCATAGAATCCAATTTTATAACTTCTTCTATCATTTACACTATCAGCGAAGCGACAAAGGAAGCTTTCGATAAACTCCTCTTTGTCCATTCTGATTAATCCGTTTTTTCTATAATATAAATAGTCAATTGAATCTTGCATAGCTGCGTTAGCAGTTTCTTTTACTAGATAGTAATCTACTTCACTACCAGTTGAGTAATTACTTATAACATTTATTAGTAGTAATGCCATTAAGGCTAATATTATTATTCCTACTGTTAACATTCCTTTGTTCATTATTTACCTCCTGCTAGTGATTTATCTGGATTTCTATTATTTCTTATTCCTACTCTATTATTTACTCCAGGTGATCTTGTTGTCTTATTTGTAGAGTAATTAAATATTTCTTTTGGCATTAAGTATGCATATACTCCAGATTCTTTAGTATATTGACCTTGATAATTTGTATAATTACGTTTCTTAGCGTTTTTATTATACTTTTTAATTTCACGTAAGTTTTCACTACTTAAATTAAATTCATAGTCAAGTTCATCTTTGTCTCCATTTGTATCAAATGGTTTATAGTTATTTTGCATCTTATCTTTTAATTTTTCAGGGTTGATTGCATAATTTGTGTTTTTGTCTTCTGGAACTGATGCTTCTTTTGTCCAGTTAAATCCTGGCTCTCTCTTATCAGAAGTTGTTCCATCTTTTCCTTTGTATGTTGGGAATAATTCAACTGGATCTACGTTTCTTAATGTTATGTTATATACACTTACACATTCTTCACAACCTGGCTTACAAGCTTTATCTGTTGATGGTTTGCAAGCTTCTTTTATAGGTTTTGTTTTAGGTGTATCAGTTGTTTTAGGTGGATTTGTTCCACTTACTGCATAGAAACAATTCATATCAAACTTCCAATTATAATATCCAAAGTTTTTAACTCTTGCTTCTACGTTATATCCTTCAGTTGATTTATCGTTATTATATTCACCTTTTATAACTACATTATTCATACATTGATTTAATGTAGCATTTGCTTGTGCTTGTCCATTCTTTAAGTTTTGTAGATATCCTACATAGCATTTCCACCAAGAAGCATTTACTTCTGGTGTATTTAGGGCAACACATATTTCTTGTGGATATGCTTTATATCCTGCAGCTTTTCCTTTTGTATATTTAGCTAATCCTGTTTTGAAGTTATACCAAGTTAGTGGCAGTGTCCATTCAGTCTTATAGTGTCCGCTTATTGCATTCTTAGCGTAGCATCCGTCGTATCCTATAATGTAATTTAAGTTTTCTACTTTTTCGTTACCTTTACCACTCTTTTGTAGTGTGTCTTGGTTATTATCTAATTTAGTAGTTCTTATAATCTTACCATTATCATTAATCTTAGCTTCTATTGTATATGTAGTTGATTCTGTGTTACATGTTGCTAGAGAACTACATTTACTTGATAATTCTTGGTATGCTTTATAGTTTTCTTCGTAATCTCTTTCACGACGTGTCTTATTTTCTTTATCATATGCTCTATCTAATTCTGTTGAGTTTAGATAACATTTGTCAGATTGTGCATAAAATATTGTACATGTGTCTTGGCATACTTGGCCATTTTCTATTTGTCTAGAGTTTCCATCTGGTCCACCGATATAATGGCATCCATCTTTTGCTCTTCCATATAAATTATATCTTTCTGTATAACCTGTTTCATCAAACCATCTTTGATATTCAGATGTGTCATTTGGATTTACTTTATGATATGTTAGTGTATTTCCTCCAGCGAATGTATAATATCCTCCTTTGAAACTCTTAATATTTTCTCCGTAATATCCTCCACAAGACCATCCTCTATTAAGTAATGCATTTGTTTGAGCTTCTTCACTTTCTATAGATAATCTTGTTATTTCTGGCTTATTATATACTGCATCTAATTTTGATACTGATGCTGATGTTAATAAGCTTAATTTTTTATTTTTTCCATATACTTGATTATAACATTTTAATGAACATTTTGCAGTGTATTTACCTTTATCACATTTATTTATACATCTTTCAAAATCTTCTTTAGGTCCTGCTGAATGTGCATCTCCTAAAGCGTATCCTCCGTTATGATAACATTGCGGATATATTCCTTGACATAATTGATATTTCTTTGGAGGTTGTGGTGTTTCTTTTATCTTACAAGATACATAACTTGTTACTTTTACTTGATATTGGAAGCATTGTCCTCCACGTATTGCTGCTGGTGGCCCATATTTTACTTCTACTACTTCTGTACATTCTCTCTTACATGTAGCAGTTTCTTCTGTATATCCACCTTTACTATTTGCACTTTCGTTTTTATTTTCTCCACGTCCTTCAAAATAATATCTATATTTAGTAGATAGTGATTGTACATTTGTAGCCATATAATAAGTATCATTCTTTTCATCGTAATAGTACTTATCATTTTCTTTATCTACTTTAATATTATCTTTTTGAATCTTATCAATTTGTTCTCCAGTTAATTTAAAATTACAATATAATCTATTTTTCTTTTTAAATTCTTCACTATTAAGAACTGAAGGTGGTTCTCCTGGCTTAGATTCAGGTAATACAAATACATTACCTGCTGCTTGAGCACGTGATACCCATAGATTCCATTCTGCAAAGTTTGTTTCCCAATAATTAGCTTGTATACTTTCTTTTCCAGTTATTCCTGGATTATTAGGTTTAAGTTTGTCAATAATTTTATTAGTATCAAAACTATCTTTTACATATGATGGTGGGTATTTATTTATACCTCTATAATTAGTTGCTTCTAGAGTTATTTTATTACCATTACATACAGGATCTCCAGTTGCTTCTAGATATACTTTTATGTATTTATCTATTTTATGTCCTTCAGTTTCTGTTGCTCCTGTTTCTGTTGTTTTTGAAACATCTGCTTTAAATTGTACTGTATTAGTTGATATTTTATTAAATTTAAGTTCATGGTTTGATGCAACTATAGCTCTATTTGTAGGAGTATCTGGATATATTTTTGTTACTTTAAATTTAACATTTTTATATTTATTTAATTCTTGCGAATTCTTTTTGTTGCTATTCAATGTTATTGAAAGAGAATAATTGTTATTGTCATCTTTTTCTTGTAATGTTAATAAATATTTATTGTTAACATATTCTTTATTACAAGTTGTAGCATAAACATTGTTAACACTTAAGAATAGCATTAATACTAACAACCCCAATATTCTTTTAAATGCCTTCTTTTTCATGAGTTTCTCCTTTTTCTAATACTTTTTTTATTGCTTCATAATTAGATGTCTCTTCAACATGATAATTATTAATGCCTTCTTTTTTTCTAACTTCTCTTGCATTTATAACAAATTCTTTATCAGCATATCCTTCAAGTCTAGTACAAGTTATAAGTGTTATTAAGTTATCATTTTCTTTTACATCTACATTATATTTATATATACTTCTTTCAATAGATGATTTAACATATTCTTCTACATCTTTATTTTCTTCGTAAAGAATGCTTTCTTGTTCTTCTCTAGCTCCATTAAATCCTACAGCATATATTTTATATAATTTAGTTTTTCCTTCTAATGTAACTTGAATATATTTAATATCTTTTGCTTTTCTTATGTATATAAGTTGCATTAAATCTTCAAATCTTGTGAAATATTTTTCTCCTATTAAGGGATGTGATGATAGATTCAAAATGTTGTGTCCCCATATTACGTTTCTTCTTCTATTTTTAAAATCTATTGTATAGGCAAAATCTGTTTTTTCTATATCTCCTAGATTTTTTACTGATACATCAACTATCGGTGTATCAACTTTTGTTCCTTGGACTTTTACCCATCCTATTGTTGAATAATTTTTATCTTTTTTATCTTTTTTCTTCTCTTCTATTATATTTTTATCTCTATTTACTACTTTATAGTAATTATTATATATTTTTTTATTTAAGATACTTATAATAATTAAGATAATACTCAATACAATAATTAGAATAATAGTTGGTTTCATTTTCATTATTTCTTTTTTCATAAGACACCTCACAAGCTTATTTCAAATGGATTTTCTTTTGTTCCATCGCCTATTGTTATACTAACTTTTTTGTTTAATGTTCCAGATATTCTCATACCATACATTCTACTATCAGCAATATTTTTTGTTAGTACTATACCTGTTGCTTCTGATATTGCTTTTACATTTTCTTCATCAGTTGAATCAGAATACCAATACATTCTTACTTCTGCATTGAATGATGTTGCATAATAATCAAATACACTTGGGGCATATAATCTGGTTTTATATTTATTTTTCTTATACTCTTTTTTATATGCTATTTTTTCTTTATATACATTGAACTCTTTATCTATTACATCAAAGTAGTCAGATTTAATTACACGAGATGATTCATTATTTACTTTATATCCAATATTGTTTTTATTATCAACTTCATAATAGTGAAGTTTTCCATCTTGTCTTTCATCAAATTCACTTTTTATGATTTTACCATCATTATCTTTTAATATGAAATTAGATATTAATGTTACTCTCTCATTTTCTATTTTTGATATTTGCCATAATGTATCTGAATATCTTACATATTCTCCTATCATTCTTGTATTTAATAGATCTCCTGCCTTTTTATTAGGTGTTAATCCAACGTCAAATGGATTTTCTTTTGTTCCATTACCTTTTGTTATATTTAAATCTTTTTTAATATATAATACAGCATGAACTGGCAAGATTCTTTCTTTTTCCATCTTGTCTAAGTGATATTTACCACTTGACATAACTGATTGGAAATATGATTCTTTATCGCTTGAATTATCTGATAGCCACATTTGATAATATGGTGCGATAAAAGATGTTTGTTCAGTTGTTGCGATTACATCTTTTATAGATGGTATAGTTATAAGTCTTTTTTCTTGTTTATTATTCTTCCCATCTTCTGTTGCAATACCTACATTAGCTTCACCTTTTACTAATACATTAGATGATTTTTTAGGTAATGTTTTTAGATAATCATTTAGATATTTATCTAAATTAAATTTATCAGTTTGTCCTATTGGTTCATAAGACATAATTTTTATTTTATCTTCATCTATTTTAACAATTCTATATAATACTCCAGCAAATTTAATATAGTTATTTGCTTCTATATTTTTATATATTCCTTTATTAAGAGTATTTTTTAAAATAGTATTTTCTAATTTCTCCACTACTGTAACTTTTCTTACTACTTCAGTTAAATTTTTTAGTGAATCAGTTACGCTATATTTAATTTCATATGTTCCGGTTTGTTTAGTATCTACTATTCCAGATATCTTTACTTCTTTTATATCTATTTTCCCATCTTGATTATCTTCTACTGATAAAATTCCAGGATCTGTAAACGCTCCATCTTTACCTATAGTTATATTTTCTTTACCTTTTAACTTAATCTTTGGCCCAGTATGATCTGTAGATGATGCAAAAACTCCACATGATAAGTATGGGTAATATTTAGGATTTCCAGATTTATCATTTTTTACTTTTACCCAACTTTCAGTTGGTGAACATGTTCTTTTAGTAAACGGAATATAATAATCTTTTTGTATCATTCCTCTTTTTACTAATTCCTGCATTGAAACGGCAGAAACTCTACTACCAATTGGTAATAGAGTATAATTAACATCATAGTATCTTTTTGCTGCTTCTAATAAATCTTTTTCATCGTTTTTAAATGTTATATATGGAGATAATATTCCAAAATATACTAGAAGAACTAGTAGGACAGATGCAACTATTAAATATATTTTTCTTGTACCTAATTTCATATAATCCTCCTATTTTATTTGATATGTATATTTATTATCTCTTATTGTAAATGTTAATTTTATAGTTTTGGCATCTACTATATCTTTTGGTACCTTGATATATACGTATTTGCCATAGTATGAAAATCCAATAGCGTTTTCCAGTCTTATTACCCTACTTTTGTTATTACTATCTATGTAATTAATTTTACCATAATCATATAAAAAGTCAATTATCTCTTTGCCTTCTAAGTAGTTACTTCCATACTTCATAGTAAGTATTTTTTCGCCTTCTTCTGCATGTACAGTACGATATACAATTTCACATATTCCGTTATCACAATATTTAGCATTATATTTAACTATATCTTCTATTAAATATGGCTTTTCTAGAGTTAGTGAATCTTCTCTACCGTTTAATAATTTATAGTTAATTGATTCATCTAATTTTAGTATTCCATGTTCTTTAACTACATTAACATCTATATTATTTATTTTTACTTTTATAAGTTTATCTTTTAATGAATTTTGATAGTATAGTGAGAATGATTTTGGATTTAAGTTTGCTGGTACTTTAAATATTAAACTTAATTTTTTTGTTTCTTTTGCTTCTAGTCTTAAAGTATCATAAGGGTTTGCCATATCTTTAAATTGAGTTGCATACATTTTCTTAGTTTCTATACTATTAGTTATTCCACTCATCATATGAAATTTTGATAGGTCAGGTTCTACTCTAGTTGTTCTATTATTAGTAATTTCAACATTAGTTATTACAAAGGCACTATGTCTTTCTATTACATCACCTTTATAGTCTTTAGCTGTATAATAACTATTTAATACTTTAATTGTATAGTTATTAGCGTTAAAACTTGATTCTAATTTATATGCTTTATTTTCTACTAAGTAGTAGTATGATACTTTTCCAAATATAATTAAGAATAATATTAAAGCAATAGTATTAAATATAAATTTATGTTCTTCATAAACATAACTTGCTTCACGTAATATTCTCTTACATAGTCTTATTACCGAGTGTTTATCAAAGTCTATATTAATTTCTATTTCTTCTTGGTCTTCTTCGCCTAACTCTAAATAATCTTCATCATGTTTAAAATCAAATTTATTTAAATCAACACCTAATATTCTTATAAATAATAGTACAAATATTGGCAATTGAGATAGGTGTATCATTATAAACATATCTCGATATATTCTTATACTAGCAGCATCAAATACTCCATTATATGATGTAAAATATGATGATGTTGCATATGCGATAAGTAAGTATACTGCATATCCTATCAATGGGTATAAATATATTTTCCATGGTTTTTCTTTATATCTTAATAATATAGTTAATCCTAGAAATGTTATTACTATTAGTATTAGTGAAATATATAGAAGAGGTGTTATATACATAGTTATTGGTTCACTTGATGCATCATATGTTCCAAGTACCATAAATTCTTTTACAAATGATGATATAGAAATTGATTTCATATAAGCATATGCACATAATACAAATAAGAATATATGAATCTTTTTAAAATTCTTTATAAAAATTTGATATGGTTTTTTTATTATCATATGCCCTCTCCTATTCTTACTATTAATAGTATACAATATATTCTTCAATAAAAAAAGAAAAAGAAGATA
This sequence comes from uncultured Erysipelotrichaceae bacterium, assembly GCA_963535465.1. Classification (GTDB taxonomy): domain Bacteria; phylum Bacillota_I; class Bacilli_A; order RF39; family UBA660; genus CAUSWF01. The sequence continues at coordinate 12,554 of CAUSWF010000006.1, forward strand.
TAAAAAAAGAAAAGTTTTTTAACTTTTCTCTATTAACTAATTGCTAAAATTTCTATTTGATAAGTTGAACCATTTGGAGTCTCAACTTCTACTGTTTCACCAATTTTATGATCTAATAATGCTTTTGCTACTGGAGACTCATTAGATATCTTTGATAATAGTGGATCTGCTTCTTGAGAACCTACTATAGTGTATTCTTCTTCATCTTCTTCATCAACATATTTGATTTTAACAGTTGAACCTATTCCCACTTTATCAGTTGGTTTATCTTTTATAATTTCATAATTTCCATTATCTAATATTTTTTCTAAATATTTTATTCTTGATTCTAATTCAGCTTGTTCATTACGAGCAGCATCATATTCAGCATTTTCTGATAGGTCACCTAAACTTCTTGCTTCCTTTATAGCTTGTATATTAGCTGGTCTTTTTACATTTATTAATTCTTTATATTCTTCTTGTAATTTATCGTAACCTTCTTGTGTTAATATTATCTTTTTATTTGACATAATTCACCTCTATAAACTTTAAAAACATTAAGAAGACTTAATGTTTTTTTCTTAATTCGTGTTTAAATTATATTTTAAACTTGCTTTATATTATCATTTTATAGAGCCTTTGTCAAGGCTATTAGACTAAGCTCTAACTAGTTGTTGAGAATGAGTTTGTACTTGCTGTTTTTGTGGAGTTAGCATTGTTGCTAAGGCATCTTTTTTATCTTTTACCCCATCAACTACTACTTTTGTTTGAAATGAAACTTTTTGGAACATAGTTAAGACTTTACTTATTTTAGTATTTATACTATAAGCAATCTTTTCTTTTTCGTTTACTGCAGAATATACAAATTTTGAAAGTCCTTTTGAATTCTCCACTATTTTATTTAAAGATAGTATTTTGGCTTTTTGTTCTTCTAATTTGATATTTTTTTCACTTAGATATTTATCGCCTATATGAGACGAGGTTATTGTTTGCTCTTTTTTATTTTCAACTAGTTTTATTTTTTTATTTAATTTATCAATTTTTCTAATATTTAAATTATGTATTAGACCTTTATCAAAGTGTTTTAATATTGCTTCTCTATTTTCTTTTTCTTTATTCAATTTAGATAGTTTTTTATCATAATGATTTGATGCTATTTCGTTATATGTAGAATCAAGTTGTTGCTCTAGCTTATGAGGCTTATTATTTTCTTTTTGAGTAGAATCTACTGCAGAAATAGTTCTTCCTGATTCTATTACTTTTTTATCTAACTCATTTAAATAAGCTACATATTGTTTTCTTGTTTCTATTAATTTTTTAGCTATATTTGAATTTTTATCTAGTTTAGCTAAAACATTATCTATTTCTTTTATTTCTTTTTTAGCATTTTTTTCTCGTTCTTTATTAAAAAGTAGAGTCTTTGGTATTTCATCTTTTGATATATTAATTAATGTGTTGGCACTATTACTATTTTTTTCATTTTCTCTTAATTTACCAATTATACTAGATACATTACTATTAGTTAATGCAAACATAGAATAGATTTCATCTAAATTAAGTCTTCCTTTGTCTATTATTCTTTTTTTAGTATCTGGTGTTAACTTATCTATTATTTCATCTATTAATTCTTGTTTTAATAATTTATCTTTTCTTCTACACATTATACTTATTCCAAGTATTTCTTTTATCTTTTTATTCATTCTTTTTTCTATTATGGTGTTTTCTAGTTCTAAATTAAATCTTTTTTCAACTAATTCATTTTTTATTTCAACAAGAGTATTTATAACTACTCCTTTATAGTTTTCCATATTAATATTTTGTGGTAATAAGTTCTTATATTCATCTGGTACTATTTGATATATTTTATTAGGGTCAGTAATAAATTGTAGGTTATATAAGACTATATCAAGATTTAGTATTTCATAATTTAAAGTTGTAATTTGTGGCCTTATTGTTTCAAGAGAAATAATATATGAAGATAATTTGTTTTTTGCATCTTCTAGAATTTTACTAGTTTCATTTGCTTTAGTTTCTTCTACCGCTACTACTATCTTTTCTACTTCTTCTTTATCTTTTTCTGCTTTTACTTGAGATGTTATTTTATTATAAAAAGTATCGATACTAATTTTATTATCTTTATATTCATCTGCTAAATTTTGTAATACTACTTTATCCATATACGCCTCTTATTATCTATTAAAATATTATAATAAAATACTAAAAAAAGCAATAAAGTTATTGCTTTTTAATTAGTCTCATCATTGAATATTCAGGTACTTTTATATCAAACGGTAATTTTAATACTTGGTCTGGATGATTAGCTACTTCTTGTTCTTTCATATCTTCGTCATATATTTTATCTATTTCGTAGTTATATATTTTATTATCTGGAGTAAATATTTCTACTATATCTCCTTTTTTAAAATAGTTTCTTTCTATTAATATGATAGATTTATTTTCATCATCATATCCAGTAATTACTCCTAAATAGTCTTGATTTGATATTTCTTTTCTACCTGTATAATACTGATCTGTTTCATCTGCATAGTGATTAAAGAAGTGAGTTGATGTTACTCTGTTTGCGACTCTGTCTAGCCTTTTTTCTAATACTTTCATAGTGGCATCATCTAATGTATTATCATAGATTCTATCTATTATTTCTCTATATGTTCCAATTACTGTTGCAAGATAATAGATGCTTCGCATTCTTCCTTCTACTTTTAAACTTGCGACATTTATTTCAATTAAATCTTTAATATGATTAGCCATATTTAAATCACGAGATGCGAATGTAAATGATTTTTCTTCATCTGTTTCAAATGCAAATCTACATATTTGAGCACATCCTCCACGGTTTGCATCTCTATTTGTAATATAGTTTGATAAAGCACATCTTCCAGAGTAACAAGTACACATTGCTCCATGGATAAATACTTCTGTATCTATTTTAGTTATTTCATTTATTTCTCTTATTTCTTCTTTATTTAATTCTCTAGCAAGTACTACTCTTTTTACTCCTTGATTTTTGAAAAATTCTACAGCTTTATAGTTAGAAGTTGAATTTTGTGTTGATAAATGAACTTCTACTTGTGGATAATTTTTTACTATATGAGAAATAATATATGGATCAGATACAATAAAGGCATCTATTCCTGCATCTACTACTTCTTTTATATATTCTTCTACTCCATCCATATCTTCATTATGAAAAACTATATTTAATGTTAGATATACTTTTTTACCTAGTTTATGAGCAAAATTACATCCTTCTTTTATTTCTTCTATACTAAAATTAGTTGCATTTGCACGTAGAGAATATTTTCTTCCTCCAATGAATACAGCATCTGCTCCGTATAAAAGAGTTACTTTTAATCTTTCTAAGTCTCCTGCTGGAGATAATAATTCTATTTTATTTCGCATCTTTTACTACCCTATAAATTGTCTTCTTATAGAAAAATCCCATATTATCTCCTAATTTTTTATATTTTTCTATATAATTATCATCTAGACAATTTCCTTCTATATATTTTTTTGTATCTTCTACTAGTTCATTAAATTCTTCTATTAAGTATTCTCTAAATATTATATATTTACAGTCTAATTCATATAATTTTTTTATAATAGAAGTTCCATTTAATATATGTTTTAAATAAAAACTTGTTCCACTTTCTTCTTCTATCACTTCCATAGTTTGTTTTGATAGTTTATCTTCTATATCAAGTTTATTTTTAACTTTTTTATTCATGTCTTTATAGTAATTAGTCAGTAATTTTCTTTTAGAGAATGCGATGGATGGAATAGATACTACTTCTACCATAGGAGTTATTGTAGTATTTTTCATTATTTCTTCTATTTCGTCCATTGTAATTTCTTTTGATAATAGAGCATATTTTACGCCTAAATTATAATAATAATTACATGTTTTATAATTATTTACCATATGAGATTCATCCCAGATTAAGTCTAGATTTAGATTTAAATCTCTTTTTATTTGTACTAGAGCTAAATCATAAAAAAATACTCCTTTTATATTCATTTTATCTAGTTTTTTCATCACTTCTTCTAGGCCTTTTATTTCATCATTTGAAAAACTTTTATTTAATTTTACAAATACTTCATGTTCTTTTGATAATTTTTCTATTTCTTCTATAGTAAACTCTACAATAGATTGATTAGAATAGTTTTTTAATCCTAGTATTAAATCACTATTATATGAGAATTCTTTATTACTTGGTTCTACTAATAATTTCATATACACCTCTTTTTTCTTCATTATTATAATATATGTGCTTAAAAAAAGATAGTTTAACTATCTTTATACTCTTTTTGATATTGCAATACCATCTCCGATATTTAGAAATTCTGTTTTAAATTCAGTATTTTCTTCTAAATATTTACGATAGTTTTTTATCTTTCTTACTAGAGCTCTTAGATTTCTAGATTTTATTTCTTCTTCTTTTTCTGTTAATCCATGAAAATTCATATTATCTGTTATAATAAGTCCTTTTTCATTTAGATTATCTTTGAATTTTTCAAAGAATTTAATATTTTGGGCTTTAGCAGCATCAATAAATATTAAATCATATTTATCTTTAATATTTACTTCTAGAGCATCATTAAAGATAAGATTTATTCTGTCTTCTAAGTGGGCTTTTTTTACATTCTTAACTGCTTTTAAATATCTTTTTTCATCTCTTTCTACAGATGTTATTTTAATATTATCACGAATAAATGCCATTATTATTGTAGAATATCCTATAGCAGTTCCTATTTCTAAAATGTTTTTTACATCTTTTTTTATAATTTGTTCTACTAGAAAATTTATTCCATCTCGTTGCATTATTGGTACATTTTCCTCTTCAGCATATGTACGCATTTCTCTTATTAAATTTTCTTTTTCTATCCTATCCATTTTCCTTCTTCCTTTAGTTGTTTAATTTTTTCTAGATGTTCTTTATAAGTTTTCATAAAGTGAACTTTCATATTTGAATCTGCGACAAAATAAAGATAGTCTGTTTTTTTATAGTTTACAGTTGCTTCAATTGTTGTTTTATCGCATGAAGATATTGGAGATATTGGTAATCCAAGCATAGTTCTATTTCTTGTGTTGTATTTATTTTTTTTATCAAGTTCTGCTTGAGTTAGTGGTATCTTCATAGACTTTTGTTCTGCATAATATGTAGTAACGTCTGATCCTAGTGCTATTTTCTTTTCCAATCTATTGTAGAAAACTCCAGCAATTAATCTTTTATCTTCTAATAATTTACCTTCTTTTTCTACAAGAGATGCCATAGTTAACACTTCATGTGGATTATCTTTTATCTTATCTTTATATGGTTCTAATACTTTAGCTTGTTCATCTAATAATGTTTTAAATATTTGTTTTACAGATACATTCTTAGATGTGAAATTATATGTATTTGGGGCAAGATATCCTTCTAGTGGATAATATATTCCATCTTGTAATATCTTGTCTGTTACAAACCAGTATTTAGATATTAATTCTTTTAAATATGTTTTATCTTTTCCAAGTTTTATTACATCTTCTTCTGTATTATTAGTATTTTGGCTTATAACTTTAGCATAGTCAGTAAATCTTTCACCTTCTCTAAATGTTATATTTATTCCTTTAGATGTTCCTTTTTGAAGTAGTTCTATTATTTCATTTGGTGTCATTGATTGTTTTAAAGTATATATTCCTGATTTAAATTTTGGTTTTATTAATTTTACTTTAACTTTATAATAAAATAAGTTGTTTATAAGTTTATTTTTATATAAAATATTTCCAACTTGTAGAGCAGATGTTCCGTTTGGTACTTCTATTTCTATTTCTTTTTTGGAATTTTTATCATATGGAGATGATATGTATAAATACCCTCCAATACCTATTAGAATTATTCCTAATAGCATTAATATTATTATCTTTTTCATTATTTCTCCGTGGAAAAAAAGTGATTACTCACTTTCTTCCTTTACACTTTCTTGTGCTGCTTCTAATATTGCATTTATTATATTCCATTCTTTTTCTGTTTCGATTGGAAGCAATTTAGAATGCTCGTTTTCTTTATCATAAGTTGATGCATATACTTGTGTATTTCCTTCTTCATCTGTTGAGTCATCTGTATATACTATGTAGCTTTTTCCTGTTTCTTCGCTATCGAATGTAAATATTACATCGAATGTCTTTTCATTTCCATCTTTGTCTAATGTAGTTATTGTATTCATTTTCTTTTCTCCTTATCTAAATACTGTTGAAGTATGATTGTAGCAGCAATACTGTCTACAACTTTCTTTCTTTTTTTTCTTGATACATCTGATGATATAAGCATATCTAATGCTGATTTTGTAGTTAATCTTTCATCTTCTAATATTACTGGAATAGTAGTTTTTTCTTCTATCATTTTTTTAAACTTTTCAGATAGTTCTGCTTTTAATCCAATTGTATTATTCATATTTTTTGGATAGCCTAGAATTATCTTTTCTATATTTTGTTCTTCTATTAATTTAAGTACTTCATCTACTAAACTTTCATACTCTTCATTATGTCTTATTGTTTTTAGGGATGAGGCAATAGTTTTAGTATTATCACTTAATGATACTCCTAGTGTTCTTGACCCTAAATCTAATCCTAAATATCTCATTATTTGTTTTTACGAAATTCTTCTAATAGAACTTCTACTATCTTAGCTCTATCTAGGCTTCTTATTTTTAGTCTTGCTTCTTTATAACTAGAAATATATCCTGGATCTCCACTAATCAAGTAACCAACTATTTGTGCAGTTGGATTGTAACCTCTTTCTGATAATGCTTTATATACATCATCTATTGTTTTCTTTGCAAGTTCTTTGTCTACGTTATCAATATTAAATAATGCTGTATCTTCTTTCATATATATCTCCTATTCTATAAATATTTTATCAAATATATTTATTTTTTTCTACTACCTATAGAAGAAGAATACATATATTAAGAATATTAGGAATATACTCATTAATATATATCCATTAATTTTGTCTGCTAGAGATGATTTTTCATCTACTCCTAAAGCTTTAGTTACTAGTACTCCACCTACTAATCCTCCGATATGAGCAAAGTTATCTATTCCTTGGATACTAAATCCGATTATTAAATTTAGTAAAATTATCGGTATTATTTGAGACTTGATTACATTACCTAAATAAACTCTATAGTGGTATCCAAAGTATAGAAGTGATCCTAACAGACCAAAGATTGCTCCTGATGCTCCTATAGATATAGAAGTTAAGTCTCCTAGAGTTATTGATAGTAGTGATGCAAATACTGCACTCATTAGATATATTAGAATATATTTTTTCTTACCTAAAAAACTTTCTATTTGTGTTCCTATTATATATAAAGAATACATGTTAACAAGTAAATGGACTGCACTTGCATGTAGAAATTCACTTGTTATTAGACGGAAGAAATCTCCATTTTTTACCATTTCTCCTATTAATCCATAATTATATATTATTTGATCATAGTTGCCTAATAATTTAGGTAATATATATAGCAAGATGCATATTGTCATTATAAAATATGTTATATATGGCTTTTTAGATGAAAATACTTTTTCTATTTTAGTTGCGTCTTCTTCATTGTGTTTATTTATATCATTTGTAATTTTTGCAAATAATTCAAACCCATCTTCTTCATATTTCATTTTATTTTTTAAATCTGGGAAGATATCTTTTAATAATTTATTTTCTTTTATATCTTCCTCTGTTTTAGCATCTATTATTAAGTTATGGTTATCTTTATTTTCTTTATCTACATTATCTCCTAAGTCTAGGAATATTGATAGTGTATTTACTTTAAATGATAGAGTCTTGGCTTTTATTTTTTTAACTATTCTTTTTGTTTTGAATATATCAAAAGCAAATTGCTCTTCATTGTGAATATATCCTGATACTATTCTTACTATTCTATAGTCTTCAGACATATTTTCTAACCATATCTCATCATTTACTCCTTGTAGTATTATAGGAGTATAATTTTTTTCAGTTATAAAATAATGAAGTAATTTCATTACTAATATATTTTTATCATCTATTTTTATTTCTTGATTCATATTTTCTCCTCTTAGATATTATACTATAATTCATATTAAAAACATACTTATCTTACTAAGTATGTTTACATTTTATTCTTCTCTTAACTTTTCTAATGCTTTTTCAAACTCTTCTGGTGGATTTATTTCATATGATAATAGTTTAGATGTTATAAATTTAATTCCTATATATATTTTATTAGGCTTTCTGATATTTCATTTCCTTTTTTATATATAGATCTGGCCAGATTAGTTCTAAATATTGCAAATTTAAGTATTTTCTTATTTTGCTTATTTTCTAAATATTGTTTGTATCCGTAAGAACTACATAGTAGTTGTATGAGATATAAATACGGTAAATATTTTATATCATAATAATTTAATGGATAATATTTTGTAAATTCTTTAACATACATTACTAAATTTTCTATGTTTATTTCTCCATTTTTAACTTCTTTATCAATGTAACTGTATGACCTTATTATTTCCCATATTATTGGCATTTTTGCAGCTGATACAAAGTCAATTACCGCTGCTATTTTACCACTTTTATTATATATAAATTGTTGTACACTATAATCACCATGTGTTTCTGATATAGTAATTTTTTTTATTTTTTCGAAATCACATACATCTTTTATATTTTTTAACATTTTTATCTTTTCTTCTAAATCTTCTTTTATCTTTATATCATCTTTATCAACACATTTTTTTATTAAATCTTCAAGCTTTTTTATACTTCGTTTTATCGTATCTTCTGAATGCCATTCTGTTATATCACTTATTGGCATTTTTATATTCTTTCCTGCAAGGCCTTTTACTATTAACCCTAATATTTTTGCAGATTCTATAATTTGTTCTTGGTTACCAGTGTTTTGTTCTTTTATATATCCTTTTATAAATTTTTGTAAAATTATAATCCTATTTTTATGAATAAAGTAGCTTTTACCATTAAGCGTTTTTATATATTTTGGAACATTCAATTTTTCTCCTCTTAAAACATCTAATATTTTAATTTCTTTTTCAATATCTTCCTTTTTATATTTTGATTGGAATTCTTTCAAGATGATATCATTATTTAATTTATATATATTTGCACTTCCTCTAGCTACTTTTTTTATCTTCTTTATTTCTATACCATATTTTTTATTTACAACTTTTTTTATTATGTTTTCCGTAAACAATGACTTTTCTATCATTTTTCCCTCCATATTTTTTTCATTATTGATAATTTCTATCGTTCATATATTTTTTAGTGATCTTAGCTTATTTAATATTTTCGTTTATAGTATCGTGTCATCTGTAAATAATGGTATACCTGCATTTCATATAATAAGTTATTTTAAATTGTATTATACTATAATTCATATTAAAAACATACTTATCTTACTAAGTATGTTTACATTTTATTCTTCTCTTAACTTTTCTAATGCTTTTTCAAACTCTTCTGGTGGATTTATTTCATATGATAATAGTTTAGATGTTATTGGATGAGTAAACTCTATTTTATATGAGTGAAGCATTTGTCCGAAGTCAGTTGATTTTTTCTTACTATATATTGGATCATTTGTTACAGTGTGTCCTATATAGTTTAGATGAACTCTTATTTGATGAGTTCTTCCTGTTTTTAATGTTGCTTCTATAAATGTATTATTTTTAAATCTTTCTAATACTTTTATATCTGTTATAGCACTCTTTCCTTTAGCATTTACTTGCATCTTTTGTCTATCTTCAGGATTTCTTCCGATAGGTGCATCTATTGTAGCTGTATTTTCTATTATTCTTCCATCTACTATAGCAAGATATTTTCTTTCTACTTCTTTTTTAGAAATCATATCTGATAATAATTCTTGAGTTTTTTCATCTTTAGCAATTATCATTAATCCACTAGTATCTTTATCTAATCTATGTACTATTCCAGGTCTAATATTAGTAGTTGGTCCTTTATTTAAATAATACAAGACTGCATTTACTAATGTATCATTATAGTGGCCTGGTGCAGGATGTGTTACTAGACCTGATTTTTTATTTATGATCATTAAATAATCATCTTCATATACTATATCTAGAGGCATATTAGTTGGTTTAATATCAGTTATTTCTTCTTGTTCTTTTTCAAGTACTTCTATTTTATCATTTAATTTTACTTTATAATTTGTTTTAGGTACTTCTCCATTTACTAATATATTATCTTCTTTTATTAATTTTTGTATTTTACTTCTAGATATATTTAATTTATTTGATAAATATGAGTCTATTCTTTCTAAATTATCTTCTTCTACTAATATCATATTTCTCCTTATTTTATTACTATATTTAGTATTTTATTAGGTACATATATTTCTTTTACTATTTCGTGATTATCTAAATACTTAGATACATTTTCTTCTTGTTTTGCTAGTTTTAAGATTTCTTCTTTTGATAAATTTTCATCTATTTCTATATTACCTCTTAATTTACCATTTACTGATACTGGTAATTTTATTTTATCTTCTTTTAATTTAGATGGGTCATATTCTGGCCATTTTTCATATGCTATAGTATTAGTATGTCCTAACATAGACCATATTTCTTCTGTCATAAATGGACAAATTGGGTTTAATAATTTTACTAAGCTTTCTGCATATTTTAGTGGTAATACTTTTTCTTTATATATTGCATTAACAAATATCATTATTTGAGATATTGCAGTATTAAATTTTAATTCTTCAAAATCTTCTGTTACTTTCTTTACAGTTTGATTATATATTTTATCTAGATTAGTATTTTCTACATCTTTTACTTTGTCTTCTGTAAATATACGCCATACTCTTTCTATAAATTTACGTGATGCTTCGCATCCTGTATCTGACCATGGTTTATCTGCTTCTAATGGTCCCATGAACATTTCATATAATCTTAATGTATCTGCTCCATATGTTTTTATTATTTCATTTGGATTTACTACAAATTCTGGATAACGTTTGCCCATTTTTATTCCATTTGCTCCTAGTATCATTCCTTGATGAAATAATTTTTTAAATGGTTCTTTTACAGAAGATAATCCTTTATCATATAGATATCTATTCCACATTCTTGAATATAGTAAGTGACCTCCTGTATGTTCTGGTCCTCCTATATATAAATCTACTGGTAGCCAGTGTTTTAATAATTTGCTATCAGCAAAAGCATTATCATTATGTGGGTCAATATATCTCATATAATACCAAGATGATCCAGCAGATCCAGGCATTGTAGATGTTTCTCTTTTACCTTTTATTCCGTTTACTTCTACTTCTACCCAGTCATGCGCTTTTTCGAGTGGTGAAGTATTTCCTTCTGGTTTATAGTCATTTAATACTGGTAGTATTAAAGGTAGTTCTTCATCTTTTAATACTACATCTTTATTATTTTCTAGATGAATTATCGGTATTGGTTCTCCCCAATATCTTTGACGAGCAAATATCCAGTCTCTTAATCTATAATTTACTTCTTTTTTACCTATATTTTTTTCTTCTAGATATTTAATAATTTTATCTATTGCTTCTTCTTTATTTAAGCCATCTAAGAAGCTTGAATTTATATGAATTCCATCTCCTGTATAGGCTTTTTCTTCTATGTTTTCTCCTTCTAATACTTGAATTATTTCTAATCTATATTTTTTAGCAAATTCATAGTCTCTATCGTCATGAGCAGGAACTGCCATTATTGCTCCTGTTCCATAAGTAGATAATACATAATCGCTTATCCAAATAGGGATTTTTTTATTATTAACAGGATTTATAGCATAACTTCCAGTAAATGCTCCTGTTTTTTCTTTTGATAGAGATGTTCTTTCTAATTCTGATTTAGAAGCTGATATTTTTTTATAATTTTTTATTTCTTCTTTTTGATCTTTTTTAGTTATTTCATCTACTAAACTATGTTCAGGCGATAAGACACAGTATGTTGCACCAAATAGTGTATCTGGTCTTGTTGTAAAAACTTCAAAATATTTATCAGTTCCATCTACTTTAAATGTTACTTTAGCTCCAGTTGATTTACCTATCCAGTTTCTTTGCATTTCTTTTGTTGACTCTGGCCAATCTATTTCTTCTAAGCCTTCTAGTAGTTTTTCTGCATAAGCAGGCATATCTATTACCCATTGAGACATATTACGTCTTATAACAGGATAGCCCCCTCTTTCACTTTTTCCATCAATTACTTCATCATTTGACAATACTGTTCCTAATTCTTCACACCAGTTTACTGGCATATCAACTTTTCTTGCCAAACCATCTTTATATAGTTCTTTAAATATCCATTGAGTCCATTTATAATACTTAGGATCACATGTTGATATTTCTTTATCCCAGTCAAATGAAAATCCTGCATTATTTAGTTGTCCTTTAAATACTTTAATATTTTCATTTGTAAAAATACTTGGATGATTTCCTGTTGATATAGCATATTGTTCAGCTGGTAGTCCAAATGCATCCCACCCCATTGGATGAAGTACGTTAAATCCTCTCATTCTTTTATATCTTGCGATGATATCTGTTGCGGTATATCCTTCAACGTGTCCTGCATGAAGTCCTGCTCCTGATGGATATGGGAACATATCTAATACATAATATTTTGGTTTACTAAAATCATGTAAATTAGTTTCAAATGTTTTATTTTCTTCCCAATATTTTTTCCATTTTTCTTCTATTACATTGTGATTCATATTTCCTCCACAAAAAAAGGTAATACCAAAGGACGAATTATCGTGGTACCACCTTATTTTTTTCTTTCTTATTTTTTAAAGAAGTTTATTCTCCTATAAGCTCCAAAAACAAGTTCATTATTTCATACTATATCTTTACACCTACCAGATACTCTCTATAAGTAATTCGTAATTACTACTTTTCCTTCATTGCTTTTATATGTCTATATTATAGAATAAAACTTTATATAATTCAATTGTTATTTAATTTATTTATCTCTTTTATTATCCATTTTTTCTTTAATATTAAAATAGTTGCGATTGGCACTACTAGAGGTAATAATATTGGAAACATATTAATTAAAGATAATATTGTCGCATTTTTTTTAAAAGTTGTTTGGTCTTGTGCAAAATTATCATTTACTTTAGTAGATACATTATTTAAATATGATTCTAAGAATCCATTTTTATCAAATGTTATTTTTAATATATAAACTAGTATTAGCATTAATATTATAATTAAAAAATATACTATAACCATTTTAGTTGCGACTTTATCGCACACTTTTATCTTATCTTCTATAGAAAGGTTTTTTGCTTCTTCTATATCATTAGTCCAATTTTTGGCTCTTTCTTTTTTATCCATAGGTCCCTCTAAACTTATTATATCATTATAAAAAAGTTATTAACAATAATAGTTAATAACTTTTTTTTATTTACATTGTTTCTTTTATTACAAATTCATTATTAGCATAGTCAATTAATACTTTAGTATTTGGTTTTACTTTTTCTTCTAGTATTGCATGTGATAATAGTGTTTCTATTTCACGTGATACTGTTCTTTTTAGAGGTCTTGCTCCAAAAGTAATATCATATCCTCTTTCTACTAATTCTTCTTTAGCTTTTTCTGATAGATATAGTTTTACATTTATATTTTTTAATCTTTCTTCTATTTCTGTAATTATCTTATTTAAGATCTTATAGATATTTTCTTTACTTAGTGTATTAAATACTATTATTTCATCTATTCTATTTATAAATTCTGGTTTGAATACATTTCTTATTTCATCCATTACTTTATCTGAATTATTTGAAAGTATTTCATTACTTCCTATATTACTTGTCATTATAATAATTGTATTTTTAAAGTCAACTGTTCTTCCATTTGAATCAGTACATCTTCCATCATCTAGAATTTGTAATAATAAGTTTAGTACTTCTGGATGAGCCTTTTCTACTTCGTCAAATAATACTATTGAGTATGGGTTTCTTCTAACTGCTTCAGTTAATTGTCCTCCTTCTTCATATCCTACATATCCTGGAGGAGAACCTATTAATCTTGAAACAGAGAATTTTTCCATATACTCACTCATATCAATTCTAATCATATGAGTTTCATCATCAAATAGTTCATAAGCTAAGCTTCTTGCTACTTCTGTTTTACCAACTCCAGTTGGTCCTAAGAACATAAATGATGCGATTGGTCTTTTTGGATCTTTTATTCCACTACGTGATTTTATAATAGCGTCTGCGACTAGTGTTATAGCTTCATCTTGACCTATTACTCTTTTTTCTAGACGTTCTTTTAATTTAAGTAGACGTTCTCTATCGCTTTCTTGTAATTTAGATACTTCAATATTAGTCCATTTAGATATTACTTTAGCTATATCATCTGGTGTTACTACATTACTTAATATTTTATTAGAATTCTTTTTATTTAAGTTTTCTAATTCTTTTTCTAATGTTGGAATTGTTCCGTGTTTTAGTATTGCTGCTTTTTCTAAATCATAATTTGATTCAGCTTGTTCTAGTTCAAATTTCTTTTTATTAATTTCTTCCTTTTTATCATTAATTTCTTTAGATATATTTTTTTCTTCATTCCAAGATGATTCTAGTTTTTCTTCTTTTTCTTTTAAAGTGATTAGTTTATTTTCTATTTCTTTTTTTCTATTTAAACTTATTTCATCTTTTTCTTTTTTTAGAGCTTCTTTTTCTATTTCTAGTTTCATTATTTCATGATGTAAGTTATCTAATTCTATTGGTACACTGTCCATTTGTACTTTTATAGTTGATGCGGCTTCGTCTATTAAATCGATTGCTTTATCAGGTAGATAACGGTCTGTTATATATCTATTAGACATTGTTGCAGCTGCGATTATGGCACTATCTTTTATTTCTACTCCATGATGTATTTCATATTTGTCTTTTATTCCACGTAGTATTGTTATTGTATCTTCTACTGTTGGTTCTTTTACTAATACTTTTTGGAAACGTCTTTCTAGGGCACCATCTTTTTCTATATATTCACGATACTCTTTTAGAGTAGTTGCGCCTATTAGATGAATATCTCCACGAGCTAGCATAGGTTTTAAGATATTAGATGTATCCATTGCTCCATCTGTTCTTCCTGTTCCAACTATCATGTGTACTTCATCTATAAACATGATTATTTCACCATTTGATTCTTTTACTTTCTTCAATACTTTTTCTAGTCTTTCTTCAAATTCTCCACGATATTTAGCACCTGAAATAAGTGATGCTAAGTCTAGTTCCCAAATAGTCTTATTTTTTAATGATGATGGTACATCACCTTTTACTATTCTTAAAGCAAGTCCTTCTACTATAGCAGTTTTACCTACTCCTGGTTCTCCTATTAATACTGGATTATTTTTAGTTCTTCTAGTTAATATTCTTGTAATTGAACGAATTTCTTCATCTCTTCCAATTACTGGGTCGATTTTCCCATTTCTTGCATATTCTACTATGTCTCTTCCGTACTTCTTTAGTACATTTTCTTCTTCTTGATTATTATACATTATATCACCCCTCATTTATAATTATACTCATTTATTGGCACTTGTCAATACAGAGTGCTAATAAAAAATATTTTTTTGTGTAAACATAAAAAAGACTTGTTTTATCAAGTCTATTCGTTGGCTTTTAAAGATTTTACCATATCTATTTTAGCTATTTTTTTAATTAATAATTTAGATAAAGTTAGAGTTAATATCAGTGTTAATACTATTGATATTATATATGAGTAAGATTTAATATATACATTCATATCATATTCACTTCCTATTGCGTAAGTATACATATACTTAACAATTCCATATCCTATTGGTTGAGCAAGTATTGTTGATATTATACTTATCCATATATTCTGAATAATAAATATTTTACTTATTTTTTTATTAGAAAAGCCTAATACTTTTAGTGTTGCGAATTGATACTCTTTATCAGTAAATGATAATATACTCATATTGTATATTATTACTCCTCCTAAAATTATAGATAATATAACCAACATTACTATAGTTTTTATAAGCATATTAGTCATATTCATTATACCTTCATTTATATCTTTAATACTTTGTATTTTATTAACATTAGAGTCTTTTATTTTTTTATTAGAATAAATTGTATCAGGTAAATATTTTAAACCAAGTTTCTCATAAGTTTTTCTACTCATAGTGATATTTTGATTAGAATGGTCTTTATTTATTCCAGTTATTTCTACTGTATATATTTCATTATTACCTTTTATTTTAAAACTTAGTTTATCACCTATTTTTTTATTTAATTTTTTTGCTAATTTTCTTGTTGCGAATAAACCATCTTTTAGATTAATTTCTTTATTATTTTTATCTATTAATCTAATCATCCCTTTAGTATCATCTACAAATAAATTATTATTTTTACCATTTATTTCTATTGGTAATCTTTTTGATGTATTATTATATTCTTTTGTATTATCTATGATGCTACCTTTATACTCATATCTATTTATTACTTTACTTTCTAAATATAAGTAATTATTCATAGTATCATATAATCCAAATCCAGTTATCACTAAAAGAGTTGATCCGGTTATACCTATAAGTGTAGTTATAGTTCTAAATTTATTTCTATAAATATCTCTTATATTCCACTTAGATTCAAATGATAGTTTTAATTTCTTTAGATTTAGGTTTCTTGATTTATTTGAGGAAGTTTCTCCTCTTAATATATTAGCTGGTTTTTCTTTTAATATATGTCTTACTGATAAGTATGAAGTTAGTGATATTATTACTACTATAAATATAATCATGTATAAGTTATTTATTCCTAATGTTACATCTCCATTTGGTACATCAAATACTTTCATTTCTAAACCCATAAAGAATTTTCCTAGAGTATTTAGTCCTAGTATAGCTCCTAGAATTGATGCGATTAGGCTTATATAAAATCCATAAGATATATAGTGTATTCCTATTCTTAAATTACTATATCCTAATGCTTTTAAAGTACCTAGATTTATTCTATCTTTTTTTACTAATCTTATCATTGTTGTGATTAAGCAAAGTATTGCGATAAGAACAAATAGACCACTAAATATTCCTATATAAGATTTTCCTTCTTCTATTTCACTTTGATATACCAAATAACTCTTTGTATCTTTACTTTGTATTATTATTTTATTAGAGAAATTCTTTTCTATTTCTTCTTTTAATTTATTATAGTTATTTGTTTTTATCATAACAGTAGAATATATTAAATAATTTTTTGGTATTTCTAATATATTTTGCACTTCTTCTAACGACATGTAGGCATATGCATAATCTTTATGATTAGGGAATACTGTGTTGTCATCTGGTGTTATATAAACATGATCAGGTGTAGATATTAAACCTAATATTTTTTCTTCTATTTCTTTATCTTTATATTTTAATAATATTTTGTCCCCTACTTCTAATTTGTTTTCTTCAGCAAATTTTTTATCTATCCAAATACCTTTTTTATTACTAAACTTTTCTCCTTTATGGATGTACATTTTATTTATAGTGTTTTCTTTTATAAAATTTACTTCTACTTTTTTATTATTTTTTAAATTAAAATTTATTGTTAATTTTTCTTCTATATTTTTTATATATTTTGATTTTTTTAAATTAGCAAGTTCTTCTTGTGTAGTTTTACCATATATAGTAGCATCAGATAAGTTATAGTCTTTATAGTATTTATTGACACTTTTTTCCATACCTTTCATATAACTATCTACTCCAGTATAAGCTGCTAGAGATATTAACACCATTAAAAATATAGTTACGAATTGAGATAAGTTTTTTAATATGTCTCTATACATTTTCTTTAATAACATACTACCACTTCACTTCATCTACATTCTTTATATTTTTATTTTTAGTATTTGATTCTATATGTCCATTTTTTACTCTTATTACTCTATCTGCTACTTCTGCGATTAGTGAGTTATGAGTAACTACTATTACTGTTGTATCTTTTTGTTTTTTTAATAATTTAATTATTTCTACTCCAGTATATGAATCTAGTGCTCCAGTTGGTTCATCACAAAGTAGTATTTTAGGTTCTTTAGCAACTGCTCTTCCTATAGATACTCTTTGTTGTTCTCCTCCCGATAATTCATTTGGAAATTTATCTAAATGATTTATTAGTCCAACTTCTTCTAATACTTTTTTAGGGTTCTTCTTAGTATTAGTTACATCTTTTACTATTTCTACATTTTCTAGGCATGTAAGTGATGGTAGGATATTATAAAACTGAAAGATAAATCCTACATCTTTTCCTCTATATTTAGTTAATTCATTATCATTATAATCACTAATTTTATTACTATCTACATATATTTCTCCACTAGTTGGATTATCCATTCCTCCTAATAAATTTAATATAGTAGACTTACCTGCTCCACTTGGTCCAAGTATTACGACAAATTCATTTTTTTCTATGTGAAAAGATATATTATCTAGTGCCACATATTCTTTTTCTCCTATTTTGTATACTTTTGATACATCTTTAAACTCTATATACTTTTTCATAATCCTCCTTATAACCTTTTTATAAAGTCTTTTTTAAATTCTTTTATAATTAACAATATTATACCTAGGACTATCAGAGAGTCTGCTAGATTAAATACTGGAAAATTAGATATTTCTATATAGTCTATTACTCCATTATATAATAGACGATCAAATAAATTTCCTACTATTCCTCCTAGAATTATTCCAAGTTCAAAATAGTCATTTTCTATATTATTTTTCTTTATATAATAATTTAGTAGTACTAATATAATTATAGTTATTAATATTAATAGTGTATTATTATTTCTAAGTATAGAAAAGGCTGCGCCTGTATTAATTACATTAGTTATTTTAAATAAGTTAGGAATAATTACTATATCTTTTGTTATATTTGTTTTTATAAACAATTTTATTAATTGGTCTATTATAATAGCAATTACTGATATTTTATATAAGTTTTCTTTTTTCATTTTTCTTCCTTAAGATTAGTTATCTTATCTACTATAATTTGATATTCTGATAATCTTCTTTCTACTTTACCCTCTATTTTTAATAAGTCCCCTCTAGATATGTCAGCGTATTTAATATATGTATTTGGGAATAGAGTAAATGATGCGTTAGATGTAGAATCAGATGCGGTTACAAACATCATTTTTTCATTATTTTTAGTACTTATTACTTTAGTTCTTTCTACTAATACTAATGCTTTTATTCTTTTATTTAGATTTTCTTTTATAGTATTTAGTTTTATACAATCAGGATTATTAATTTCATATTTTTTGGTTGGATGATTTGATAAATAGAATCCAAATAATTCTTTTTCTTTTTCTAATAAATACTCATCACTATAATCTTTTTGATAATCTATTTCTGGTTTTGGTATTAAGTTTTCATCCATATCTTTAGTTAATTCTCCATAGTTAAACAGATTATCTAAATTATATATTAGTGTTGCTCTATTATAGGAGAATTCTTTAAATACTCCGGCATATACTAATGTTTCTAATGTTTTTATACCAATACCTCTTTTTGTTAATCTACTTATAGAGTTATAGATATCAGTAAATACTCCATTTTTTCTTTCTTCTAATATAGTAGATGATGTTACTTTACCAATTGATTTTATATTAGATAATGGGAATACTAGTGAATTATCTTTTATAGAGTATACTTCTTCACTTAAATTAATTGTTGGTTTAATTATATTTATCCCTTCACTTGATGCTTCTTTTATATATTCACTTGTTTTTGATTCTGATCCTATTACACTTGTTAATAAATGTTTAAAGAACACTAGTGGATAATGCTTTTTTAGATAGGCCTGTTTATAAGCTATTAGTGAATAAGCTACTGAATGAGATTTATTAAATCCATAGCCTGCAAATTTTAGTATTAAATCAAATAGGCGTTTTGCTTCTTCTTTATTTCTTCCTAATGATACAGATTTTGAAATAAATTCTTCTTGATTAGATTTCAATAAATCTACTTTCTTTTTAGATACTGCTCTTCTTAGTAGGTCTGCTTCTCCTAAAGTGTATCCTGCATATATTCTTGCGACTTCTATGATTTGTTCTTGATAGACCATTATACCATATGTTTCTTTTAGAACTTCTTCTAAACAATTATTTATATAAGTAATTTTTTCTTCTTTATGTCTTCTTCTAATAAATGATGGTATATTTTCAGCTGCTCCTGGACGGAAAAGTGCTATTGCTGATAAGATATCTTCAAATGTATTAGGTTCTAATCTTTTTAAGAAACTTCTCATTCCTTCACTTTCAAATTGGAATATTCCACAAGTAGATGCATCACTAAATACTTTTATAGTTTCTTTATCATCTAGCGGTATATCTTTAAAAGATACTTCTTCATTATAATAATTTTTTATATCTTTTAATATTTCATCTATTGTAGTTAAATTTATTAGTCCTAAAAAGTCCATTTTATAAAATCCCATAGGTTCTATATATTCATTTGTATACGCTGATAGATACATTCCATCACTATACGTTAGTGGAATTAAATTTGATATATCTTCATTACATATTACTATTCCAGATGGATGAGTCATAGTATGTCTAGGTATTCCTTCTAGTTTAGTTGCGATATTAAACATTTTAGTTAGTGTTATATCAGAGTCTATTCTTGCTTTAAATGTAGGATTATTATTATAAACTTCTTTTAGTTTTGATTTGAATGTTATAAATTTAGATAAACCATCTATTTTATGAGGTGGTATATTCATAACTCTAGCTACATCTCTCATTGCTTGTTTAGCTGCTAAAGTACCAAATGCTACTATTCCAGAAATTTGGTTTTCTCCATATTTTTTCTTGCAATAATCTATTACTTCATCTCTTCTTGTATCAGGAAAGTCCGTATCTATATCAGGCATAGATTTTCTTTCTGGATTTAGGAATCTTTCAAATAATAATCCATATTTTATTGGATCTATATCTGTTATTCCTAGGGTATAAGCTACTAAACTTCCTACGGCAGAACCTCTTCCTGGTCCTACTAATATATTTGATTTTTTAGCATATTTAATATAGTCATATACAACTAAGAAATAATTAGAAAATCCCATTTTAGATATTATTTCTATTTCTTTAGTCAATCTCTTTTTATATACTTCACTTACATTATTATTTAATCTTTTATATAGTCCTTTTTTACTTAATTCAAATAAGTACATATCAGAGTTTTCTACTGGATATATTGGTAATAAATTACCTAATTTAGGTAGTTCTATATTTATACTATCTGATATTTTTATAGTATTAATTAGACCAGTATTATCTGTTAAATTATATATATTGTTTATATTTAAAGAATGATTATCTATATCATAAATAATATTATCTATAGATGTTTTACCGTCTCTTATTAAGTAGATATACTTTAATTCTTCTTTACTATTTTCTTCTAAATATAAATTTTCTCTAAAAAAGACTACATTTTTAGTAAGTAATAATGCATTTAGTTCTTCCTCTTTATTATTATATCCTAGATATGTATCTTCATATATTTTTTCTATTTTAGAAATATCATTTTTATATTTACATGGTATTACTGCGATTAAATTAGAATTATATTCTATTAGGTCTTCTAATGTTAATTTTTCTTTGGAAGATATTGTAGATAATTTAATTAGATTTTGATATCCTTTATAGTCTTTAGCATATAAAACTATTTTAGAGTCTTCTACTTTTACTTCTAATCCTACTACTGGGTTAATGTCGTTATTTCTACATTTAGTAATAAACTCTGCCACGGCATACATATTTTCATCTGCGATAGCAATACTTTTTAAATTATTTTTTTTAGCATAGTTAATTAAATCATCTATAGATATTAGGGATGATAATAGTGAATATGATGTTTTATTATTTAATGGTATATACATATCATCCCTCCTTGTCTATATTTTATCACAAATAACTATTTCAGTTTAGGTAATTATTGTGAATATTTAATAGAATATAGGTGATATATAGGTTTTTTACTATAAATAATTGACTTTTTAGTATATTATATGGTAAAGTTATTAAGCGAAGTCATAAAGGAGGAATATCATGGCAGTTAATGTATCAAATAGACGTGGAAATGTTAAAAATTTAAGATCACATGCTTTAAACGCTACTAAGAAGAGACAAAATGTTAATCTTCAAGTTTATAGATTAGAAGATGGTACTAAAGTAAGACTTTCTACTAAAGAAATTAGAACTTTAAAGAAACAAGAAAAAGCTGCTTAATGATAAGCACTTTTTTAATATAAAAATACCGATTGCTCGGTATTTTTTACTTACATTCTATTCCTTGCTCTTTATAATCTTTTTTAATAGTTTCTATTTTTTCATTTTGATTATATTTAACAGCTGTATTATCATTTTCCATATTTAGTTTTGGTACTTTAGTTTTATCTAATACTTTTAAATCTACAGTAATTGATACTTGCATACCTGTTGCTGTCTTAGCTGTTTCTACTTTATAACCTAAAGTATTATTAGATAATTCTTTATATACCTTTTCATATGAAGCCATTTGCTTTTTTCCATTAGTTTTACCAGCTGTTTGATTTAGAGTTATTACTCTTGTATAATCTTTTAAATCTCCATTTTCAAAATTAAAAGTATCTGTTGTTAGTTCATCTGTTCCAGTATTTAAAAGATTAGTTTTATAATCTGTACATGTTAAAGTTCTAACTTTTGTAGTTAAAGTATTTTCTTCTTTTAGGTCTACTCTTTCTGTTTTTTTAGGTATTTCTACAGGAGCTAGTGCTTCTATCGCTAGTGGGTATGATGCTCCTATTGTTATACATAACATTCCTAGTACTGCACATACTAAAGCAGGCTTTCTATTTGTCTTTTTTTCATAATTTGCTACTTTTTTTACTTCATTTAAATTTAATACTTGTGTTCTTACTAATTCTTCGTCTGACATTTCAGGATGTCTTCTAGATTTATTTTTTTTACTCCAAAACATATCTCGCACCTCTATCTTATAAAGTAATTATAAGCAATATTGTTTGTATTTTCAATCTTTTTAAGTTTTTTATTATTTTTTTATTAAAAAAACAAAAAAAATAGACTTTTAAGTCTATTATTTATTTTTTCTAGAATCAGATTTTTTTCTTTGTTCTGTATTTAAAATTTGTTTTCTTAATCTTATAGATTGTGGAGTTATTTCTACTAATTCATCTGAATTAATATAATCTAGTGCGTAATCTAGAGTTATTGGTCTTGGTCTTTTTAAAACTACTGTATGATCTGATCCTGCTGCACGTGTATTAGTTAATTGTTTTCCTTTTACTACGTTTACTGCTAGATCACTATCTCTGTTACATTCTCCTACTATCATACCTTCATATACTTCAGTTGCTGGTGATATGAACATTATTCCACGGTCTTCTAAGTTCCCTATTGAATATGCAGTAGATTGTCCATTTTCCATTGATACTAATACTCCTAGTTTTCTTTCTCCTACTGAGATTGATTCTACCGGTTGATATGCTTTGAATGTATGGTTCATTATTCCATATCCTTTAGTTAATGTCATGAAGTTAGTTGAGAATCCTATTATTCCACGAGATGGTATTGTATATATTAATCTTACTTGGTTTTCAAAGTTAGTCATTGAGTCCATATGTCCACCACGTGTTCCTAATTCTTCTATTACGGCACCAACTGATTCTTGTGGAACTTCTATTTGTAATTCTTCATATGGTTCACATTTTTGTCCATCTATTTCTTTTATAATTACACGAGGTTTTGATACTTCTAATTCAAATCCTTCACGTCTCATATTTTCTAGTAAGATACCTAAGTGTAATTCACCACGTCCAGATACTAAGTATGATTCATTAGTTGCTTGTTCTACTTTTAGAGATACGTCTTTTTGCATTTCTCTAAATAGACGTTCTCCAATCTTACGAGATGTTAAAATCTTTCCTTCACGTCCAGCAAATGGTGATGAGTTAGAACCAAATGTCATTTGTAATGTTGGTTCATCTATATGAAGTATTGGTAAAGCTTTTTCTTTTCCAACCTCACAAATTGTTTCTCCTACTGATATATCAGCAAGTCCTGCTATTGCGATAAAGTCTCCTGCCTCTGCTTCTTCTATTTCTATTCTCTTATATCCATAATATCCAAATAATTTTTGAATTCTAAATTGTTTTATACTTCCATCTAGTCTGCAGCAAGATACATTTTGTCCCACTTTTACCTTACCATTAGTTATTCTTCCTATTCCAATTCTTCCTACGAAGTCATTATAGTCAAGTAATGCTGGTTGGAATTGTAATGGTTCATTAGGACTTCCAGCAGGGGAAGGTATTTCTTCTAGTATTGTATTTAGTATTGGTTCAAATCCTTCTTTTTGTGTTGAGATATCTGCATCAAGTGATGATGTATGATTTATTGCACTTGCATAGATTACTTTGAAATCTAATTGTTCATCATCTGCTCCTAGTTCTATAAATAAATCTAATACTTCATCTAATACTCCAGATAATCTGGCAGTTGGTTTATCTACTTTATTTATTACTACTATAGGTTTTACTCCAGCTTCAAATGCTTTCTTTAAAACGAATCTAGTTTGAGGCATTGCTCCTTCATAAGCATCTACTACTAATAATACACCATCTACCATGTGCATAATACGTTCTACTTCTCCACCAAAGTCTGCATGTCCTGGTGTATCTAGGATATTAATTCTTACTCCTTTATAATCTACTGCTGTTGTTTTCGCAAGAATTGTTATTCCTCTTTCTCTTTCTATATCATTTGAGTCCATTGACATTGAAGTTGTATCTTCATTTTCTCTAAACATTCCTGATGATTTTAATATACCGTCTACTAAAGTTGTTTTACCGTGGTCTACGTGAGCTATTATAGCTATATTTCTTTTTTCCATATTAACACCTCTTTTTTGTAACGCTCTAATTTTAGCACAACTTAAAAGAAAATACTAGTTTTTTATTAGTATTTTCTTATTTTACTTAAATTTATTCTTCAATAAATCATCTATAAATACATTTAATGAGTCTACTTCTTTCTTATTTATTTTATTTAAATCTTTAGAATGTTTTTTCATAATTACTCCATTAAAGTTTTCTAACATTTCTAAATCATTTATATTATCTCCTATTACATATAAGTCTTTTTCTTTTATTTCTTCTATTTTTATAAATTTTTTTAGTGATAAATACTTATTTATTTTATGAGATATTATATTTATATAATTATTAGAAATATAACCATATATTTCTACATGTTTTGTTATATCTCGCAGTATTTTAGAAGCTAGTTTTTTATCAGTATATGGTATTACAACTTTAACTACATTTTTTGTATCAGTAGTTTCTTCTATTCCGTCATCTAATATATATCCACAATTATAATTCTCAAGTATTTCTAAGATATTTTCTACTTTTTCATGATTTATTTTAACTTCATCAATACATAAATCCATATTATTATAAATTCTTGCTCCATCTTCACAGAATAAATAATTATAAGGTATCTTATATTTATTTAACATCTGTTTTAAGTCAGTATATGATCTTCCTGTTATTATAATAAAGATATTACCCATTAACATAAATTCTCTTATTGATTTAATATTTTCTTCAAAAGATATTTCTTCTTCTACAAATAATGTATTATCAAAATCACTTGCTAAAACTTTCATAATCCTCCTTATATTGGGTTAACATGAATTACTGCTAGATACACTTCTTCTATGTTTTCTATTATTTCTTTTTCTAATTTATCTGCGATTTCATGACTTTTTATTGTTTTCATATTACCATCTACAAATATTGTAAGAGATATTTGATATTGGTATCCTACTGGTGTTGTATTAAAATGTTGTATCTTTTTTATATCTTTATATTTTTTTACTATATTTAATACTTTGTCTTTAGTATTTAAATCCATAGTTTTATCCATTAATACATTATAACTTTTAATAAAGAGTTCTACTCCATTTTTTATTAGCCATATGCATATTAATATTCCTATTATACCATCTATATATAATACATTCATAAAAGATAATATTATTGCGATTAAGTTAGATACAGTTATGAAGATATCTGATATATGATCTTTACTAGATGCTTCTAGTAATATATTATTGTACTTTTTATATAAATTGTTTGTATATAGATATAATCCTAACTTAGTTATTATAGTTATTATACATACTATTATTAGAAATACGTTAGGGGTCAATACTTCATTTTTATATATGGAAATAATGGATTTATATATAGTATTTAAACCAACTAATATTATTACTTCAGATATTATAAGTGAATAGATATATTCAGCTTTGCCATGTCCTAAATCATGGTCTTCATCTCTTGGAGTTCTTGCTATTTTATTACCGATATATGACATTAGTGATGAGAATACATCTCCTATACTATTTAGGGCATCTGCTATCATAGATTGACTATTAGTAGTAAAACCTATTATTCCTTTTATTATACTTAAAAATATATTACCTATTATTCCTAGTATACTTGCTTTTTCTATATATTTTTCTTTCATGTAGACCTCTATTTTGTATATAAATTGTATCATAATTTGATATTTTTTGCTGTAAATATAGTTTTTTTATAAAAATATCAATAATTTTATTGACATAATCATATATTTTAGTATAATTATAAATGTCTACTTTGATTGGTTGAGTTATCGGAAGACTTAACTAATTAGTAATTTGCGGATGTAGTTTAATGGTAGAACCTCAGCCTTCCAAGCTGACTACGTGAGTTCGATTCTCATCATCCGCTCCAATATGTAATATACCCTTGTTTATCAAGGGTTTTTATTTTTCTAGGTCTTATTTAGGTCTTAAAAAATAAGAATTATGAAGAAAAGTTATAAAATTAGAAAATTAGAAAAAAATAGAAAAAGTATTTTAACTGACGATTTAGAACATTGCTACATTTGTAAAAAGCGAGGAATATTTTTACATGAAATATTCTATGGTAATAATAGAATAAACTCAATGAAATATAGATGTGTTGTTCCATTGTGTTTAGAACATCACACAGGTAATTCAGGGGTACATAACAATATTGAATTAGATAAAAAGTTGAAAATAATATGCGAAAAGAAGTTTTTAGAAGTATATGAATGTAATATTGAAGATTTTATAAAAATATTTCATAGGAACTATTTAAATTAAAGATAGAATTGTAAAATAAAAAAACTAGACAATCAAGTCTAGTTTTCTATTATTAATATTTCGTTTTTCTTTAAATTAATCAGATATTTAGCATCTTGTTTAGCAATATACTTAAATACTATATTATTTGTATCGTTTTGCTTATTTTCCTTTGCCTTATCGTCTTCCTTGATTACTTCATCATTTTTTGACTTTTCTTCGTTAAAAACACCTTTAAATAGGTATTTTTCTATATCTTCATATAAATATGATGTATCTACTGGTGTATCAGTAAATTGCCAAGCAATAAAACTGGTCCAATTTTTTAAATTAGGCTTATTTTTTGAATATTTTGCAATCCACAATGGGTAGTTTATTACTTCTCCCCAATTTGCGTTATTTTCCATATTCTCATTAATATAAATTAGAGGTTTTACACCTGCTTTTTTTTCAACTAATTTTAACCAAGCCAATATACGAGATATATCTATTTCATTTACTCCTGCATAATTTGGCTCAACATCTAAGATAAGATAAGTATTTGGCTTAATTTGTGATAAGAACCACTCCGCTTCTAGTTCAGGTGTATTTTTTATATTATCAAATCTACAAACGTGATATAGTCCTATTTTTTTATTTTGAGATAGAGCCATATTATAGTATTCTTCTGCTTTATTATCCTTATATCCTACACCCTCAGTCAATTTTATAAATACATAATTAGTATCTATCTTATCTATATTGTTATGATGAGATATATCTATAATTTTTGGTAAAATGTCTTCTTTTTTTGGTTGAGGCCTAACCTCTTCTTTTTTAGGATACCAATTTGCCCAATCTCCAAAAGCAATCCACATATCAGTATCTATTTTATGCCAGTTTAAACCATCATTAGAAACAATTTCTAGCGAATTGTATATTCCTTTATTTACGTAGCCTAAGACTTCGCCATTTGGAGTGCGTCTAACTCTTAGATTATCTGCTAAAACTTCTAATTGATTAATATCTTCGTTTCTTTTTACTGGATTTCCCAAATAAGTTGATTTATTTATCTCAACTTGTGGTATGTATTTTGCCTCTAGTCCCGGATAATCTACTATTTCAGTATCATCAAAATAACACAAATCATCTATATAATTTTCTCCATTTACGAAAGTCCATATACCATAATTATTTTGTGAAAAATTATAATTTTCAGTTGGTGTGAATTCTATATGCAAATGCTGTCCTGTTGCGTTTCCTTTTGTACCCATACTGCCAAGGTATTCAGATTGTTTTACAATTTGCCCTACTCTGGAAGAAAAATTATCATTATGTACAGTTATAAATGAAACTTTCCCTACATATCCATTAGCACATATCACATCATTACAAGTTGTCCAGATTGCTTCCCCACTTGCTGGATAAATCCATCTACAAATTACATCGGCAGGGGCAAAATATGGGTCATTTTTATTCTCTCTAGTGCCTAAATCGACAGCTTTTGTTCCTAAATGTGTTCCTATATTACTTCCTTGTGTTATTCTAAAATATTCAACAGGACACATAAAATATTGTTGTCCTGTATTAGATATATATTTCTTATTTCTTAACATTAGTTTTCACTTCTTTCAATATTTATAATATTTTCTTCTTTTGATATTTTAATTCCAAATAAGTCAATTATTGCTTTAATATCTTTTGTTATATAAGCAATTAAAGTTGTTTTAAACAATAGTATTATAGCCTCATTTATTGATAATTTAATCCCTTGTAAATTAATAACTAATTCTTTGTTATAATTACCACACACTAACATTAAAATTACAGCAACCGCTATTGTTATTGCTTTAAATATCCCATCTATAAATTTTTTCTTTTTAAACTCTTCTTTTAGTTTTGCAAGAGTTGTTCCAAGTAATATATTTGCTAACATTGCTGAAATTAATCCTATTATTAAATTAATCATATCTTCTTTTCCTCCCTTAATTTTTCAAACTTATCATGAATATATGAGTTTTTATGATATTCATTTGCGTAGACATCATAAACTTCATATAATCTTTTTATTTCTTCCATACTCAAAGTTTTTCCACTATCTATTTTCCCAAACATTGTCACTAGAAAATTTTTACAATCAGATACTCCTATATAATCAATTTTGTTGATTAATTCTCTCCGATTGCTTTCAATTTTTTCTAATAAATCTTCATTCTTTTTCACAACTTCTGCGTTTCGCATATCGCTTTTTTTTGAAATCCATGTTTGTGCAATAACTCCAATTGTTGAAATTATTGCCACCATTATTGCGACCATTTTTATCACCTTCCTACTCTATTACTTCGACAAAAATATATCCTGAACGAACTCTACCTGCTGTAGGATTATTATATTGAAAATTTAAATGTATGAAATCATTTTCTTTAACTTCTATACATATTGGACTAATTGGAATTGCACTAAAAGATGAACCCATACTATCTTCAATATATTCACTAATTATTTCTGCATTTTTTTTGATATAGCCAAAAAAATAACCTGCGTTCATACTTTCACCAAAAAGTTGAGCTGATAACAATATTTTTTTTACACCCTTTTTAATTCCTATTCCATTAATTTCACAAGATATTTTATTGGTTGTTGTCTTTGGTCTTTCCCATGTCATATCTAAAAACTGACTTCCTAAAAGTTGAGGTGTTTTTGTTGCTGAAACAAATTCTCTTTTTACATTAGGATATACCTTTTCTTCACCAACTTTAAATTGGACTTCATTGTCTGCTTTTTCAAAGTCTAGCCCTTTTAATCTTGTGTTAATTAAGTCATTTATTCCTGTTTCATTTGATAGTCTATCTATTGCCTCATTTGTTTTTTGTGTTATTTCATTTATTTTTTGAGATGTTTCGTTTTTAGTATTTTCAATCGCAGTTGTTGAAGCATTTGTTACCTTTTCTATTTCACTTGTTGCGACTTCTCTTATGAACTTTTCATTATTATCTTGCATTAAATTAAGAGAAGTTGCATTTACAGGAGTATCTGATTGATATTCAATATTTTCAGCATCATCTTGTATTTCAAAAACTATATTTTCGTTTGTAACGGTATTTTTTAATACCATTCTTCTCGGATTTTTTTTAACTGTGTCTTTCCAAAGTATTTTTTCTAACATAATCTAATTCCTTTCTTAAGTCTTTTATTTCATTTTTTGATTGTTCTAATTCATTTTGCAATGCTTTTAAACAAGTCAATATATATTTATCTAAAACATCACTATCATATTTTTTAACATTTATTATTTTACCTTTTTTATCTTTTTCACAATTGAAATCTATTTCTTTCTTATTAACTATTGCTTTTCTTTCTTCTAATTTAAAAAAATCATTATTATCATATTTTTCTATTTCGTCAATTAAAAATCCATACTGATTAAAATCTTTGTAAATACCATACTTATATTCATAATCATATATATTTATATTTTTAAGTAGATTTAAGGCTTTATCATATCTCTTAGATGTGAATTTTTTAATGTGTTTTTTTACACTTTTGCTTGAAGATAGCCCCTCGTCAGTTCTAACTTTTCCATTAGAAAGTCCACCACCCCAAGCATATATTGTTCCTTTTTTCGCCTCAAGTTCTATGTTGTTATATAGTGATTTAATTAAGATTTTATTTGACGCTTCTATGTTATTTAAATGCACTGTCCCATAAAGATATGACTGTTCATTACAAATAAGTTGCTTTTCTGCTACTAATTCGTGTGAAATAAGTCCTCCAGACGCTCTTATTCTGCCATCCTCGCTGTTAATTCCTAATCCATTTAAATTGACTCCTGCAAATCCTACGTTTAAACCTGATACTTCTGGATGTACAAAACCAAGACCAACTCTTAAATATCCCTTTTTAGTAGCTATATCAAGTTGACCTCCCGTTATTCTTCCATTTCCGTACAAGCCATATTGATTTATATTCCAACCTCCAATAGTTCCTGATGTAGCATTTATTGTCCCATTAAAAGTTCCATTATTAGCCCAAACATTACCGTTATTATCAACTCTAAAATTAGTGCTTATTATATTCAGATTTTCAGTTGTTAAGTTGAATATTTTACCTCTAAAATCTAGTTTATTTGCTTGTATTCCTATTTGTTCTGGTGTTTGATTTATTTTAGAAATTATCTCGTTATTCCCTACTTTTTTGCTAACTTCTAAATTAATACTATCAGCAGTTGTTTTTATTTCTGATTTTAACTCAACTCTAGTTGCAAACACATTATTCAAATCATTATCTAGTGCATATTTTACATATACCTTGCCTCTTTGATTTAATATTCTAACTTCATTTTCTCCCCTAAATAATTCTATTTTTTTATTAGAGTATAGTTCTTGAACTTCACTTTGAGGTAATAAATATGTTTCTCCTAATTTATTTATTCCTATTTTTTTAATAAGATATACCTTACCATCTTTAATTGAAATTAAATCACTTATTGTTCCTTTAAAATAAAGTCTAGATTGCATTTCAAGTTCGTAAAGTTTTGTCTTATCGTTTTGCTTTATTTCTATAATATATTTCATTAACAATTACCTCTAGGGAATGTATCATCACTTGGAAAAATAAAATCTGATGGATAAAAATTATTAAATATTTCTATATCTTCTTTTATTACAAATTCTATTGCATCTCTTTCTAATGCTTTATCAATTGTGATGTCATAACCTCCCTCAACTTCCTTTTCTAATTTTGTTGTATTTGATACTTGTAGAGTTAGTCCATCTAAATCTTGAGTTATTCTTGTTATTTTTTTAGAGTTTTCTTCCTCTTTTTCTACAAGACTTTCTATTTTTTGGTTAGCCTTATCTATTTTTATTTCAGTCCTTGTTAATAGTTCTTTTGGAGTTGCTTTTTTATAATCTGTTTCTGTTTTTGTTTTTTTACTACACTTAATTGTTGTTACTCTAGTCTTAAAGTTATGATTAACTTCCATAGCAATTACGTTAAAATCTCTTACTTTTAAATTATCACCAACTTCTATAAAAGGAGACAAGTCAATTTCTATTTCACATGGTTTATAACTAATCCCTAAAAGTTCCTTTAATAATCCCTTTGAAAAATTGCCTCTATCATTATCTACTAATTGATTGCCTATTATTTTAAACTCATTTAAACCATTCTTTTTTATATCTTCTATATCACTTGAGTAAACGTCATCAGTTGTTTTACCATCTCCTAAATCTATTCTCGATAGTACAACAGAGTTGATACTTTTAACTTCATCATCATCATCATTTAACTCATATAATTCACTATCGGTTAACACTAGATTATTTTCTTTATTTACTTTTTTTATTGTATTAGTTAAAGAATCATAATTTCCCCCTAGAGCCATGGCTAATTCTTTTATAAAATCTCTTCTTGTTTCATATTTAGCGTCGCTAGTTAATAGATTTTTATTAGAAAAATCTTCATAAAAAATAGTATTATCTATTGAAGTTATTTTATTGCTTCTAATAATACCTAACTTTGTATTTAGTAAATAATCTCTACTTACTGCTATAATTTTTATTTCGTCATTTTTCCTGTCTTGTTTTGTTGCACTCTTAACAAAAAAAATGCCTAAAACTTCTTCACCTAATTCACTTTCATAACCTATTGTTATATTTTTTTCAGTTAAATCATATTTATCTGCATTTAATAAAATTATTGATATTTCCATATATCTTATATTGCCAATTATTGCTTCCCCTAATATATCATTTGTTTCAAATTCTATAATATCTTCTTTTATTTTTTCATTTTTATACATTATAAAAGGAGAAAAATTAACTTCTCCTCTTTTCCATTTATTTATATTAGCCTTTGATATATTTTTCATAATTCAATCAACCCTATCTCAAGACTTTTATAATATATTCTATCGCCAATAAACTCTATTTCTATTTCAGGAACCGTTGCGTAACAATTAATGATAGTATTTTTTCGTGTCTTTGGATTATAAATTGTCGCAGTAAAAGTGTCTTGGCATATTTTATTCAATATAGGGGCAACAATCTCTTCCGCTAAATCATCTACAGTAGATGTTTTAATTTTTAATTTATTAGTAATTACTTTTCTTTTAAAATCACCTAAAACATTTCTTTTAGAATTCTCACTATCAATTTTTTGATATTCAATTTTATAATTTTTTAATAATTCTTTTGGAACTTCAAGGTCTTCAATTTTAATCAATATCATACGCTTCCTCCGTTCTTTTTATTAAATCTATTATTTTTTTACCTGTTCTTATTCCGCCTGCTAATATGTCTATTTCAATATATCTTGTACCTGTTCCTCTTTCTCCTATCGCATTTGATACTGCACTTGCTATGTCTTGTTTCATTTCGGCAAATTGTGGCGAATTTCCAAGTGGAACAACCGCTTCACTATATCTACCTTCCCCAATTTCAGCAATTGTTAATGAATTGACAACTCCACCTCTCGCAAGTTGTGGTACTCTAGGAATTGTCGGAATATTTAATGACTTACCTCCAAATAATTTTGGAAAAGCATTAGCACCCTTAATCATCCAATTAATAGAATCTATTACCAAATTAAGAGGAAGTCTAACTACATTAACAATTCCTTTAAATATACTTCCGAATGCTTGAACTATTCCTGACCATGCTTTTTTCCAATTACCTGTAAATACTCCCGTTATAAATGTTATTATTCCATTGAAATAGCCTTTAATATTTTCAGTTATCGCAGATATTGTTCCTTTAATTTCATTAAATATTGATTTAATGGCTTCCCATATTTGCCCTCTAAATCTATAAATCAAAGCAATTATTACTCCTATTGCAATAGCAATTAATGTTGGAACAATCAATGCAGTTGCACCTATTAAAGCAAGTCCTCCTACAATTAAAGCAGCACCTATTGCAATAGCAATTAATCCTTTTAAAATATTCCCATCTATTAATTGCTTAAATCCATAGACAAGTAAGCCTACACCTGCTGATATGAGCACTATTGCTCCTAAGATTTTTAGCATTGCTAATTTTATTGATGACAAGCCACCTATGATTTCTCCTATTTTGAATGCAGCAATCCCTAGCTTTAATAAAACTAATGCACCAACTACCCCTAAAATAAGAGGCTTATATTCTGCTAAAAACTTTTTAACATTTTCCATAGGCACTAATAATTTTTTTAATTTTGAATTAGCTTCGTCTATTATAGATGTATCAGTTTTGCTTGTATCAATTCCATTTGTTTCACCATCAGAACCACCTGAATCATCTTCTGTTTTTATTTGCGTTATTTCATCAAATCCTGCAAGTCCACCAAGTTCATTTTTCAAGCCCTTAACCGCTTTTCTATTGTTGTTTATTCCTTTCTTTTGCTGATTTAATGCTTTTATTGTTCTTGTTATTCCAAGATGTGTTCCAAACATTACATTAATAAATAAATTAAAATAATTTATTGCCATAACTATGTATGGAATTAAAGAAACAACAGTACTTGCTAATGCACTAATTATTGGCAAAAGTGCTTGTCCTATCGCACTTCTCATTGCTGAAAACGAATTATTTAACTTTTCATTTTCTTGTATTTGACTACTAGCGCAACTCCTTAAAAATGAAAACGCAGTTCTTACTCCTATTAATGCTAGTGTATATTTAGCAATTGTTCCTACAGCACTTTTAGAATTTTTCGCCATATCTTTAAAAAAAACATTTCCTTTTTTACCTGAGTTTTCAGTCTCTCCACCTAACTCAGCACTTCTATTTTTCATGGCTGATATTTCAATTTTTAATGAGATAATCTTGCTCTTTAATTCATCAATCGATTTTGTAGTTGTCTCAATTTTTTCTCTATTCATGATAGAACCATCGCTTACTAATTTAGAACGTTCAGCTTCTAATTCTTTTAGTCTTGATGTTAACTTGTTTACTTCAATTTCTGCGTTTGATGTTTCTCGTGCTAAATCATCTATATTAAATCCTGAATAATCTAAATTAAGTCCATCTTCATTACCTAAAGAATTAAGTTTTGACATAATTTCTTCTAGAGAAACATTCATGCTTTTAGAAATATTTAACATTTCTTTTTGCATGTTTTTACTTAAATCACTAAAATTGATATTTTTTAAACTATTAAAAGATTCTTTCATGCTTGCAATTGTTGATTTTGCATATACTTGCATAGAATGAATAGTAGCAATTAAGTTACTAATGTTCGCAGTAAATCTCATTTGTATTTCATGTTTCATTTTCTACCTCCTTTCGTCTTTCTAGAGTCTTGAGTTTTTGACTCATTTTCCTAGCAAAACTTATTTTTCTTTCAGTATCTTCTCTAGATACTTTTCTATCTTCTAGTTTTTCTAAATAATACGATAAACTCTTAGGTTTTTGATTCCAAACAAAAGACGAAATATAATAAGCATTTGTAATAATATCTTTTATCTTATTTTTATATGCTTTTGCTCTGCCTTTTATGTACAAATTGAATTCCCATAATTCCATATCGTATATTTCTTTTGGTGTTAACCCCTCGCTTGCACCTAGAGTAATTATTTGATTAAGCCAATCTTCTTCATTCTCTCGTAATTCTCTAGGCTCTTTGCGTTTTTTTCTTCAATTTCTTCCTTTGATAATCCATGATATTGAATTTGCATAATAAAATCTTGTAATTTTTCTAATAAATCATTAAAGCCTAGATTTTCATATATTGCAGTTTCAATCTCTGCTCTATCATCTTCTTTAGAACCACATAGAAGAAGTTTTATTTGCTCTTCTAATTCCATGTTTCCAAGATTTTCTATAATTTTTGTAAAGGGCTTTTTAAATGTACCCTGCATTTTTTTAACAACAAATAAATTTGTTTTAAGTTCATAATTTTTATTTCCTATTTTAATTTCCATATTATTTCCTTTCTTATAAAAAAATAAAGGGATGCTTTTAGGCATCCCTATATGATTATCTTTCAGGGATTGTTAAAGTTACGCCTTTATTGCCTGCAACTTTAATATCTATATTGTATTCTCCCTCTGCTGAGTTATCGATTGTTAAACTTTCGATAAAACATTTCCCTTTAAAATATGTTGTAGCATCTAAATATAAACTTAACTCTACTTCTGTGCCTGCTTCAAAAGCAGTCATTATATCTTTTTGATTAGAGTCTTTCTCAAAGTCAACTTGACCTTTGCAACTTGCACTCCAGTCTTTTACTCCGACTCTCTTTTCTTTATATCCGTCACCACCAAAAAATGAGCCGTCTTTAATTTCTCTGCTTTGTTCTAAAGACCACTCACTCATATGTGCTATAACTTTATCTGCAACTTTTATACTTCCCGGTAATCCGTACATATTTTACCTCCTATCTATCTCTAATATGTATCTTTCTATCTCTGAGGGGTCTTCAAAATCGTAACCGTTTATTATGTAATAATTGTTAAGCAAAAAAATCTCTTTTGTTGCTTTTACCACTTTTGATAATTCACTACCATTGTTTGCCCATATATCCACTTGAAAACTAACTTTCTCCTCATTTTCTTTATTAAAA
This sequence comes from uncultured Erysipelotrichaceae bacterium, assembly GCA_963535465.1. GTDB lineage: Bacteria > Bacillota_I > Bacilli_A > RF39 > UBA660 > CAUSWF01. Next base: position 49,287 of record CAUSWF010000006.1, read on the forward strand.
AAAGACTTTACAAAGTCTTTTGTTTGAAAATAGGTAATTGCTGGTAATTTAGCAAATGTTTTAGGTTTTCTATGATATTTCGATATTTCTAATCCCTCAACGTTAATATTTTTTATTATTTTTGATATTTCTATTTTTTGGTTTGTAATTTTCACTTACTCACCTCACTTACTATGTCTTTCATCTTTTTATAAAATATAGGTTTTACTTTTTCAAAAGTAGGTCGAATATATGGCTGCGCTTTCATTCCTTTTGTTGTATGCCAATTACCCTTGCTGTCTTTATATTTCCACATTTCTTTTTGAGTATGTGGTACAGAATCATCGCCAAGTGAACCTGTTCCATATTCCACATATAAACAATGGTCTGCTTTTGTTTCAACAACTCCGACTATTTTTTCCTTTTCGCAGATAACTTCATCATGAATACTTTTTCTTAATGAGCCAGTATCAACAGGAGTTTTTGCTTTTGCCATTGATGAAACGTCTCCAACAAAATCAATCATAGTTTGTTTTATTTCGTCATAAAGTTCACCTTTTAATTGTTTAATAAAAGCATTCATTCCTTTGAAATTAAATTCACAATTAAGTTCCATTTAAAAATACCTTTGTATGACTGTCATTTTTAATGATACCAACAACTTTATATTCTTTATCTTCATATATAGCAAAATCATATTCTTTAGCCTTTGTATCACTGCAAGTAATATACATTTTTGCGTCTAGCGTTATTCCGAAATCTTTTAAATTAGCCTCTTTAGAAGTTATGTGAGCATTACCCGTTAAAGTTTCTTTTAATTTACCTTTTTTTATAGAAACATTTAATTCTTCGTCTACATCTTCTATAGGCGAATAAATCAAAACTTTCTTATCATACATCATACTCATATATTTTTGATAATTACTTGGTAATTTCATCTTCCTTAAATACCTTTGCTAATTTATAATTGTCTAATATAGGTCGTATACCTTCTAATATGTCTAATTCGCTTTTATTTATTTGTCTACTATCTGCTTTTGATTTAAAACTAATTGATTGACCGTTATCACTAACAGTTGCTATTTCACCGTTTTCAGACGTTTCTAGCGACTTTCTATCATTTTCTAGTGAGACGATTGCTCTTGCTATAATTCTTTCTAATTCGATAGGTATAGAGTTCCTGCGAGTGTACGCAAGAACTCTATCTATCATTTCTCCTACTTTAAAGTCTATATCTTCTATATTTTTATTAAGTTGTAAAACATATTTCTTTATTTTTTCTATGGTTTCTTCCATAAATCCTCCTATTCTTGAGGTTTTTCTTTATTTTCTTCTACTTTTTCAGTTTCCTTATTTTTCTTTTCTTTGCTTTTTTCTACTTTTTCGTAAATATCCGGAAATAATAAATATTGTTCTTTAACAAATTCATTATTTACTTTTTCTGTTAATCCAGTATTTTTGTTTAAAAATATCATATTAAGCGCCTAATGTTGCTTTCTTAATTAAATCAGGTGCAACTGCTTTTGTTCCATAATCGTAGAATAGTTCTAAAGCATAATCATTAGAAAGTCCAATTTTTTCTAAATCATAATTCCAAACGTTAACAGGTTGTGCAATTGCCCCATCTACCATAATAATTGCATCAGCAGTTTGTCTATGATTAGATTCGATTTTAACTCCGTGAAATAGTTTTATTTCCTCTTCGGAACTGTCAACATTTGTGTTTTTAACAGTGTCAATATGATTTCTTAATTTTCCATAAAACGCAGGTTTTAATGTTAAAGTCATCATTTCTCTATCTACACCATCAACATATTCATTAGTTGTTACTTCTAAACTTTGAATTAATTGTTCTAACTTTTCTTCAATAGTAGTCTCAGTTAATACAACATCTGTTGCTTTTGAAGTTGCTTCGTCGAAGAAAGCCTTATCTAAAGTAACTATCATTTGATTCGAATGATTTCCTTTTCTTCTTTTTACTAAGTCTACAATACCTATTTTTTGTAAATCGCCTAAATTTATTTCTTCTACTATTTCTTTATGAGTATCTAAATTAACTGTAACTTTCCCTTTGTTGTTTAATTCTGTACCTTTCTTAGAACTTCTTGCTGTTCCATATTCTTTGGATATTGCATTAATAAAACGAGAAATTGTTACACTTCCTGCTTTTATATCTCCGCTATAATTTTTATTTTTTATTTTTTCACTGATTGCACCTTTTTGTATACTTTCAATTACTCCTCCCTTAATATCTAATAATTTATCTTTATCTGTATTAGATAAAATTGACAATGCGTCTGTATGATTCATCTTTTATTCCTCCTCTTTAAAATTGTGATGAAATTGTGTTTTTAATTTCTTTTGTTTCTTTTTTTGGTGGATTTCCAGCTAAAGTCTGCTTCATTCTAATTTCTAGTTCTTCACTAAATCTAGTTTTTAATTCATTAATTCTAACTTTAATTTCTTCTGCAGTAGCATTTGTTCCCACCATAACTTCAGCAAAACTTAATGGTAGATTTTCTTTTTGCAACAATTCTTTAGTTTGATAAACAAGTTCTTTTTTATTTTGTTCTTGTTCTCTTACTTTTAGTTTGTTCTCTCTTTCTACCAATTTCTCTTCGGCTGATAGTTTTGCTAATCTTTCAGCCTCTTTCTTTTCTTCTTCTTTTTTAGAAGAATATTCTTTTTCCCAATTAGATTTAGCAGTTTCAAGTGATTTTGCTATTCTTCTATCAAACTCTGCTTGATACTCCTTATCTTTTAAGATTTCGTCAAAGGTAAGAATTTCGTCTCTATCTTCGACATTTTTTTCTTTGTCTTCCATTTTTCCTCCTATCCAAGTTATTTAAGTTTCATTTTTAACCCATTCAATTAAGCCCAAGTCTCCTATTACACTTACCCAACTCATTTTTTATTTTTGAACGACAAAAAAGCACATATTACTATGTACTTCTAGTGCTATTAAGCACTGTGTAAATAATTAGCCAATACTATTTGTTTGGTATATCTCTAAGTCATTCGTCAAACTTTTTTCACGTTTAAATCCTTACTTATTAATTGTTAACATTAAGAGAATTAGTTATTACGAATTAATAATACATACCAATTATCTACACACTACTTAATAGTAGTGCATTAAAAAAGACACTATTTAGTGCCTTTAATCTATTATCATATCAGGTGGATTATCTATAAGTTTTCTATTTTTTAAAAACTCATACAATTCTTTGCTTCCGTTTTTTTTAAAAAACTCTAGATATATTTCTCTAATCTCTCCATCTTTGAACTCATAATCTTCTAGATAGTTTTTATTAATATATTCATCTAATTCTGACAACAGACTTTGATATTCGTCATAATATTTACCTAACCATATTTTATCCATATTAATTTTCTCCTTTTATTTTTTTAAATATGCTTTCGCCTATTCCACCATATTCCTTTTTTGAATAATAATCTTGCAATGAAAAAGCAAATAATTCAATATTATATTCCTTTTTTGAATATTTAAACGGTATTGAGTGTGGCCTTAATAATCTTTCATATTCTCTTCCGTTTTTCCTTATTCCTTTTTCTTTTAATATTTCATATATTATTCTTTCAGAATACTTTTCTTTATCAAATTTAAAACTTTTAGAAAAATCTAGTGCATGAGCTGATTCGTGAATTCCAGTTCCGTAATCACTAAATCCATCTTTTCTTATTCGCATTATTCCATCGCTACCCATATCAGCATATCTGCCATTTAGTCCAGGGTGATATTCTATTCTTTTTATAAACTTCCCAGCACCCGGAAAATCTTTTACAAAATCATCTACCCCACATAATGCAGGTTTAATATCATCTACCATTAATTTATCTAAATCAACTAATTCTATGTTGTATTTTTCTTTAAAATAATTGATTATTTCATCTTTATTAGACATATTAATTATACCACTTCTTGTGTTGCTTTTCAATGTTTCAACAGTTTTTTCGCTTGATACCGAAGCTCTAGTTATAGGATGTTTTTCTTCTTGTTCTGTTTCGTATTCTTTATATGTTTTTGTTTTTGTATAATAGTTTTTATTTGTTTTATAATCTCTTGCTATTCTTTCTTTTATTTCTACATCTGCTCTTATCGTTGTACTTCTGCAAAAAGGATGCATAGGTGGAAAATTTACTCCTACTTCTGCTTTTGATACTTCAAATACTTGTCCGTCTAATTCTTGGCATATATCACTTGTTCTATTATCAAGTACTGCTAAATAACGATATTTTTCTATTCCCATATCTTTATATGCTCTCAAGTCAATCTGATTATGATAATAATTGCTCTCAGTTCTAACAAGTCTTGTCGCATTAAATAAACTAACGTTCATTCTTTCTTTTATTTCTTCTGCTATGCTAGCATTGCTTTTTCCTGTAAATAAGCCAACTTTCAATACTTTATTTAATTCTTCTGTTAATTTTTTTTGGTCTTTCCATATTCTATCACTGAAATTACTACCTAGCCATTTCTCATCCAACATTTGTTCTAATTCATATTTTGTCGTTGCTGTAAATACGTTATCTTTTATCAATTCTTGATATCTATCTATTATTATTTCTTCATAATGTCTTCTTGTTAATTTTTCTTCTATACCTTTACATCTTATAATTGTCATATACATTTCATTTTCAAGTGCCATTAATCGAGATATTCTATAACCATATGCTCTAGAATTATATATATTTAGAAGTTGTTGTTTTTCTTCTTCACTTTCTGCTTTTGGTATCTTTTTTCTTATTCCATCATAATATTCAGCTGTTTCCATTTCATTTAAATATTTTAGTGCTTCTAATTTAGTCATTTGACCATCATTTGTATAAGTCTCAAAAATATGTCTTATCCTTTGTTCAATATCACTAAAACTTCTATCATACAAATTTACTAACTCATCTATTACTTTTTCACTTTTTTTCTCTGTTTTTAGTAGTTGCTGTGTTGCTCTTTTTTTCCAATAATTCATTATTCTTCTTCTTCAAAATGGCCAGCATTTTTAAATAAATCTTGATTGTTTTTTAGGATATCTTTTTCTTCTTCTTTAATCAATTTATCTTCTTCGTTAGCGTCTTTTATAAAAGATAACCCTGATATCAACGTCTTATTAGTGACTTTTCCTTGTAATAGTGAAATCATTTGCGCCATTTCTAAATCATTCTTAGGTAAACCTCTAGTGAATTTAATGTCTAATTCTTCCACCCCTATATAAGAAGATTTACTAAGAGTTATAAGGTAATTGTTATACAGTCTAAATCTCTTTTTTAGTGCTTCTTCGTAAAAGCTTTCTTTAGTTTTTGCTAACAACTCAAAAGGTAATATTTTGTATGACAAAGATACACCTGAGGAATTGCCAGCAAAATTCATATCGCTCATATCAGGAGTAAAACTAAATTTGTGAATATCTTGTCTCAATCTTTCTAAAACTTTACTTATTCCTGTTTCGTCTAAAGTTTTCGTTAAATATTCTGCTCTTGATTCTTTATCTAAACTTAGTCCTCTTGTTTCCCTTAATACTTTTATTTGCTCTGATGTTAAATCAGTACCTATTAGCAACAATATACTATCGATAAAATCTTCTATATTATCTATATCGTTTGATACAACTAAATTATACGCATCAATTAGACTAAGAACATTTTCATAATCACCTATTTCTTCTTCATTATTCTTTATTTCAATTAGTGGTATTTCCCCAAAACGATTATCTTTAAACTCTATTTCTTCTTTATTATCCGTCTTTATTATATGTACCTCTTTTAATTTAGTATATACATATATATCATTTCCAGTATAATAAACTCCTATCATATCGTTTTCTTCTAATGTCCCGTCTTGAATTATAAAAGCATTTTTAGGGCTAATAGATTTTGTTTTAATATTGGCATTTTCATCTATATAAGTTAATTCAAAACTCTTTCCATATTTAGAACATTTATTCGCATTACTCTGGTCTACTTTTAATATTGTGTTTTTTCTATAAGCGTCAAGTATAGTATCTATATTTATATTATCGTTGACAGTATATTTTATTTCATTACTCATAAAATAGCCTACATTTAAAATTGTTATATATCTTGCATAGTTAGATATTATTTTATTATTAGGACTACTTGCTAAAACTCTGCTTTTTTTTAGTGTATCTTTGCTAGCATTATAGTAATTATCTAGTGTTTCATATTTCCCTATTTTCTTTTTATGTTCTTCTATATATTTATATATTTTTTTATCAAATGTTCCATTGTTTATATTTTGTAATAATTCGTTCATATTTTTCCTTTCATTCATTTATTTTTTTATTCTTTTCAAAAGTAGCCATATCATCTACCTCCCTAGAAGCATATTCTTATCAAATACTTTAGCTTCTTTTTTTTCAACTTTTGTTCTAATTAAACTTGATAAACTGTCAGGAGCATCATCGTGCTCAGCTTCTTCTGTATAATCTAGTATTTCATTTAGATAATTATTATCAGTAGTAGATAAAAAAACGACATCTTCCCAATATCGCTTTAAATAACTACTTATTTTTATAAACTTATTCATGCTTTCATGATATGAATTAACAATTGCTCCCTTTTTCCTTAAATCTCTAGCAAGATATCCTTTGTCTCCGTTGTCTTCACAATAAATGCTTCCGCCTAAATATTTATCTTTCAGCCTTAATATATCGTCAATGCAATCATCAACGTGTTTATCATACAATTTACCATAAACATAAAACTTGTCATCAATTTGTTTTAATATTGTAAATGCTGTATGGTCTTTGCCACTATATCTAGCGTCAATATGACATATTCCATCATGAATAATTTTTAAATCATCTGTAAATTGCGGATTAACAAATAATGCGTCTTCACTTGCTATATGTTTTAATTCGTAGTTTGCTGCAAATAAGGAAGAGGTCATTTTTTTTCTTAAGTCTTCAATTTTATTTTTATTTATTAATCCAGTAGAGTAACAGTCATATTTTTCTATGTTAGGCATAATACTTATTGCATCTTCTTTGTGCCAAGGAGTGCCTGTATTTATAAATCTTCCACCTCTATTTTTCACGTTTTCTAGTTCCATATAAACTTGCTTAGTTAAGTCTCTCTCTGCTTTACTTAGCCTATCTTTTATATTTACTATATCATCTGTAATTACAATATCTGCGTGTTTTCCTGTTAAACTGCCTTTTATACCTATTCCCAATAATTGAGTATTCCCTTTTACTCCTGTGCGTAAATTTGTTGTTATTTCATTATTATTTGATACTGGCAAACTAATTTCACAATTATATAGCTTTCTTACTATGTGTTTAATATGCTCACTTTCTAATATTTTGGCTACTTGTAAAATGACTTCGACTATATCATCATCCGTTTTTCTTAAAAAAATTATATTTTTATTTGGAAATAATACCATAATAATAGCAATAGCAATTGATAGACAAGTTGTTTTATAACTTCCACGATGGGCAAGTATTGTTATATCTTCTTCGCTTAATATGAATTTTTTAATCCACTCATTATTAAGAGTTATTAAATCATTAAAGCCTAGCCAATGTCCTAATACATAAGGCTCATTTATTAGAAAATCTATATACTTATTTTTGCCTTCTACCATTTATATAATCTTCTATCTCTTTTGAAGCATTATTGTTAACTTCAATTGCTACTTCCTCTTTTGGTTTTTCTCCAATTGTATCCCTTATCATTTCAACCGCTTTTATATTTCCTTTTAGCGCTTCATTTAAAGTTGTCATTCCAAGTAAAGTATTATAATTTTCTTCTTCGTCTTTAAAGCCCATTGTCTTAATTTTTTCTTTTAAATCTTCTTGAGGTATAGACGTTGCAAGCATTGACTTAAACAATTCCTTTAATTGTTTTCTTTGTTTTTTTGCCTTTACACTAGCCTTGCCACCTTTCGAACCTCTTTTCTTTGCTTCTTCTCTACTTAGAGTTTTAATTGGTCGTAAATTTTCAACGTTAGCCATTTAATCACTTCCTTATTTTATCTTTTTCTCTATATAGTCATATCCGCTATTTTTAGTTAAGTTTTTCCAAACTCTTGTGCCATAACCTAATTTAATTGTTTGGATGTTTTCATGTGTTAGACTATCCTTATTTACTTTTGATAATAGTTTTCTTGCTCCTTTATCCCACATAGTATCACTTGTTGATGCTTTTTTAAGCATTCTTTTTGCGTCATTTCTTTTAATTGTTTTAGATTTTTGAATAGTATAAGTTTTTTCTTTGGCAACTGCTCTTGTACTATTTAAATTTAGCGTTACATGATTATATACATCTGCTCCGCTAAATGAACCCCCTAATACTCTTGTTGAGTCTGTCGGATGGTTGTGTGTTAATCTTGTTGCTTTATTAAAGTTTGGATGGCTCGTTGGTATTCCAACTGCTCCTGAATTATAACTTGTTCCCGCAACTACTATTTTCCCATTTTCATCATATAAGCCTACATATTCTACGTTTTTGCCCCTTATCTTTTCTTCAAAATCTAAATAGTGCATTCCTCTATATTTATCAGTCTTATCATAAAATGGCATTGGTTTGTTGTTTCCACCAGTGTTTATTCCTTTTTTAGCATATCCTGAATCGCTACCTCTACCGCCATTTAATATTAAATCACACATTATCTTTTTCATATTGATATTTCCTTTCTTCCATAAAAAAAACAAGCAGTTGCTTGTTTCTATATTATTTTTTTATTTGCAAACACCAGCATCCATGTGTGGATATAGTTTGTTCATTTCTTTAATTCTTTCTGTCGGGTCTTCTATTGCTAATATTCTATCAAGTTCTCTGCTTTCTTCTTCGCTCATATTGTCTACTTCTTCTTCAACCTCTCTAGCAAATTCATCAGCACTTTCTTCTATAATCTTATTTAATTCTTCTTTAGTAAGTTTTTTATCTTCCATATTGTAATCTCCGTTTCTTTTGTTATTAATATTATAGCATTTTTCTAGTTATTTATCAACTTTGATGTTTTTCATTTTAGTGTTTAACTAGCCTTGATGTTTTTCATTTTTTCTGTGACTTTATTATCTATGTATATTACGTTTATATTTTTAAAGTCACAATCTACTTTGCCACCATATACAATTATAGTTGATGGTTCTATTTGTTTTATCATTTCATTAACACCATCTTCCCATATTGCTAGAGCATTTTTATTTTTCTTAACACCTATTGTGCTAATTGACACGATTGAGCCTTTTGGTATACCTTGAAAACAATAATCAAATGATTCTATTTCCGCCCAACTTATTGTTGGTATAACCTTTATACCTTGTCTTTGATAAAATTGACCAATTAATCTACTTCTATATATGTTCCATATCTTCATAGATGTTGGCATGTCCATATATAGACTAAAATCAGGTGATAAAATACACTTATATTCTTTTAATATATCAATGTATTCTGCTGGGTTATTCCATAATCTCTCAAATTGATAATCATCTAAATAAAAATGAATTCCACAATCTTTATCCTTGCTTGTTTTAGCATAATTAAAACCTATTAAATCTGTTGGTATACAATTATTATTTTCTATGATAGGCATTTCCCAAAATCCTTTAGAACTAGACTCATAATTAAATAACTCCAAGTTATATGCGTTCATAGTTCTAATTCTTTCATTTTCTTTGTCTTCTGATTCATCAATTAATAAATTAACATCTAAGTTTAAATCAAATTTATCAAAACCTGTTAAAGTAATATCAAAATCTTCTTCTTGTAATTCAGTTAATAAATCAATTAATTTATTTTGATTCCATTCACCACTAATTTTGTTTAAGGCTATATTTAATGCTTTTTCTTTTGTTTTAGATAAATCTACTTGAATAACATCTACTTCTTTATATCCTAAATCTTTTAAAACAGAATATCTTTGATGGCCTCCAATTATTGTATTATCTTTATTGGCAATTATTGGCTCTACATATCCGAATTTTTCAATACTCTTTTTTATGTTTTGATATTCCTTATCTTTAGGTGTTAACTTTTTTCTTGGATTGTATTTTGCCTCTTTTAAATCTCGAATATTCTTTTTTATTAATTTCATTTTTTATAACTTCTTTCTTTTTATCTAAATTTTCTATTTCCTTTTCACATTGTAGTTGTCTTGGGCAAAACTTGCATATTGCGTCATATTTTATACAATATTTTAATATCTTATCTTCATTCATTGTCATGTTTTATGAAACTTATTAATATAGCTAATAATAAATATATTGGTATTCCTAATATTATTAATATAGTTAATAGTGAATATATTGTTATTCCTAACATAATTATTATTATTTTTAATACAGTTTTCATATCTCCTACCACCTTTTTTTGTATTCTTCTTTTATTAATATCTTGCCTTTAGAAGTTTTGTCTCTTGAATGTTCTTTTTCGAACTCTTGTAAGATATATTCTATTATTTTTCTTTGTTCCATTGTAGGCTCACTTTTTTGGTTGTTAATTATTTGAAATAACTTGTTTAATACAAGATATTTTTCTAAGTCTTTGTATTCAATTAAATGAAGATAACTATGTGAATTTCTTACAAGTAAAGCCCCATTTTCTATAGTCTCTTTTCCTCCATATTCGCGTTTTATAATGTGATGATACGTTAGGTCATGTTTTACAAGTTTATAATTCAACCAGTCTAAATTACTTAGAGGTTTATAAATTTTTAGCATTTTAATTACTATCTTCTTCATATCTATAACCTTTAACATAAAAAAAGAGACATTTTTAGTCCCTTTAAGAAATAGAGAATTACTCTAAATTCTCACAATACTATTTTAACATATAAAAAGTGCTCAAGAGTGCTCATTTTTATTTTTTACATAATTATTATATAAACGCCTTGCTGTTGCTTTACTGCAATATACTTTTTTTGCTATCTCATTCCATGTTAGAGGGCGATATTTATTATCAATATGTATTATTACATCTTCTTTATAATGTACTATTAATTTTGTTGTTTCATTGTATTTACTTAGCCGTTTTAATTCTTTTTCTTCATAATTTATTAAATTATTTAACTCTTTCTCTATAATAAGTTTTCTTTTAAGTAATTCTTCTTCTTTTATAAATTTGTCTATTGTTGTATCTTTATAACTTAATTTATCTACCGAAATATCAGAATATTTAATTCCTTTTATTTCAAATATTCTTTTTATTTCAGCATTAATATATTCTAATTCATTATTTAATTCTTCTATTTTATTGTGCAACTCATTTAATTTCATTTCCCCTCCATAATGATTTGTTAATGACTATTTATTAAACTCTATTTTATTAATTAAATATTTAATTCTTACTATATCGTAATTACAAGTATTAAATTGTTTTATTTTAAATTCTTTTTGTTTTTCGTTATCTGTTTCTTTTTTCTTCATAGCATAATAGAGATAGTCTATTAAATCTTTCTTTTCTAATGGTGTAATTTCTATTTTTAAAATATTAACTCATCTCCTTTTCTTAATTTTTAATCTTCTAAATAATAATTATCTTGATATATAAAATATCCAACAGCAACACCTATTAAAATAATATATATAATCCAAAACACTACTTTAATTACTATTATTTCTTTTTTAGTTTCTTCTACTATTTTATTAATAGTGTTATGAGATATTCTTATTTTGCTTTCGTTTATTGGCTCTAAAGTTTTATTTTTAGCTTTTGCAAGTACACTTCCATTAAAACTTTTAACTACAACATAATATTTATACCTCAATTTCCCAACCATATTAAAAAAGTTATTATCATCATAAATACAATTTTGTCTTATTTTATTTCTATATTTATCTGACACAACATCGCTGTTTAAATTTAATCTTTTATATTCATAATTAGAAAACTGATTGAAACTGAAATTAATATTTAAAAACACTATTGTATCTATATATTTATTTTTAGTGCCTATAGTATCCCAAGTATAATAAACTTTAGTATGACAACAAGTTTTTTCTCCGCATTTATTGCATACTTTTCTTGTGTGTCTAGTATATTTTTCAGTTTTTTTTTGAATAGCCATATAATCTTGTTTTAGCTCGTCCAATTTTACCCCGTTATCAACATTAAACTTTCCATAGACTAAAACATTTCCTATGTCTGTATCAATAGCATATTTAAAAGTATCCTTATCATTATCAATTTTTAATGTTTTATTATACAATTCTTGTTTTTTTATTGATTGATATGTAATAAAATTGTCAATTAATAATCCTATTGAAAGTAATATGACTATTCCTGTTATAGATACTAATATTTTTCTTTTAGTTATTTCCATAAATTCGTTGGGGCATTTTCTGACACTTCATAATCTAAATAACTATATTCTTTTTTATTGTATCCTAATATACTTAAAATAATATTTATCGGAAATCTTTTAATATATTTTGTGTACTCTTTTACTTGATAATTATAATTATTTCTATATTCAGTAATTAAATTTTCAGTTACTGACATTTCAATCATTATTTGTTTATAATTTTCGTTAGATTTTAAATTTGGATATTGCTCAGCCACTGCATTTATAACTAATTTTGCTTCTTTAATATTGCCATTTATTGTTTTATTCCTAGCATCTATTATTTTGGCTATAGTTTCTTGTTCGTAATTATTATATGACTTTACTGTATCTACTAAATTAGTTATTAAATCAACTCTTCTTTTTTCTTGAATTTTTATAGCTGACTTACTTTCTTTAATTTGTTCTTCATAAACTATAGCTTTATTACTTGTACCAGCAAATAATATTACATTAAATATTATTACTGATAATACTATCCCAACTATTATAAAAATTATTTTTATATTTTTATTCATTTTTTCTTTATTCATCTTCTGTATATTTTCAGTCATTTTGATTCTCCTTTAACTTATTTATTTCATCTCTTAACCTGTTTAAATAATTTATTATTTCAAAATCTAACTCACTGTAAGTATATTCTGTTTCAAACTTTTCAATTCTATTGTCTTCTTCTATTGCGAGTACACAATAAAACTCAAAATCTTTATTTAACACTTTATAGTTTAAGAATCTATCTTGAGATTTTAATCCTAATTCCCCATGTTTATTACATCTATGCAACATTCCATCGTTATGATAAATATAATAATCATATACTTGGTAATCATCGAAATATTGCGATTCATGTTTTGTTTTAATTATTGTTCCATTTTCTAATTCGCCATTCATAGCTTTATATAAATATTCATAACCTTTATAACTAATCATTAAATATCAATTCCTAACTTTCTTATACCATCAAATATAGGTTTTTTTATATAATTAATTAATGCTTTTTTCATATAACTCATCTCCTTTTATCTCATCATAACTTCTTGTATCAATGCCTTGCTCTTTACATTCTTCCACAAGCCCATTTAGTAAAATTGCAAATTCATTTGTCTTTAATTCATGTGACGGAACATAAACTTCATAAACATTAAATAACTTATTTTCTTTTCTTATTGTGCCTTTTTTGTCGTAATATTCTATTCCTCTTAACTCTATATCAGCAGGTATCATCATCTGATATCTTACACTGTAATTTTTTAGCATTTCTTTATGTAACTCTTCAATCCCTATTTTTAAAACTAAGGCTAGTTCATTAAGCAATTTATAGTATTTAGCATTTTGCGACAGATTTCTTTTTTCTTTATATTCCTTTATTTCAAATATTTTGTCTTCATCTTGATTAACCAACCAAGTTATTAATTTGTTTTTGTTTCCTTTAATCATTTTGCATTTTTCACTTTAATTATCAAATCCGCTAATTCATCTGACGTTACATAAGCTTTTACACTATCATTACAATCTACAAAACTTTTTGTACAAAACATATCTTCTAGCAATACAGCTACTTCGCAATCTTTAGAATGGCATTCATCTTGAAAATTTAGATTTTGCATTTTTTCGAAAAGTTTATGATTTAAATGATTTTCACTATAACTACCAAATCCGTTAATTACTGAAATCGTATAACCATTATCAAATTTTATTTTAAATCCACCAAATTTAGTTTTAATCATTATTTTCCCTTTCTACATTTAATTTTTTAAACATTAATTTATTTTTATTTCCTTTAATCATTTTTCACTTTAATTATTAGTCAAAATATTTCTTCGCTTTATTTTTAGTCCAAAAGAAATGTATTCCTGAAGCACATTCGACATTATACATTAAATTAAAATTTGGAACTTCCACTATTTTACCAACCTCATATATAAAATTATTATCGTAATCACTCTCAATTTGTAGACCTTTCTTATTATTCCCGTCTATAGAAATTACTTTTGCTTTGTTAGTTCTACATTTCTTATTATTTATTGAAAATACAATTGAGCCTATTTGAAGTTCTAATTTGACGATTTTACCTTGGCATTTCTTATAAACAAAAGTTTTTTTGTTAATTATTTTCCCTTTTCTAATTCTTTCTTCTTCATCTAAAATTGCATATTGTAAATTTGCATATTGTAAATTTACATAACTTAAATTTGTACAGTGTAAATCTGCACAACTTAAATTTGCATATTGTAAATTTGCGCCGCTTAAATTTGCACAAGTTAAATTTGCATGGTTTAAATCTGCACTGTGTAAAATTGCATCTTGTAAATTTGCATGGTTTAAATTTACATGGCATAAATTTGCACGGTGTAAACCCGCACCGTTTAAATATGCACCGCTTAAATTTGCACAAGTTAAATCTGCATGACTTAAATCTGCATGACTTAAATCTGCATGGCATAAAATTGCACAGCTTAAATCTGCATTGTATAAATCTGCATAACTTAAATCTGCATTGTATAAATCTGTACGGTGTAAATCTGCATATTGTAAATCATTAAAATCTATCTCGATAATTTTTTCATTTTCATATGATGGATAAAAATGACTTTCAAAATATGTTTTGTTGTTTTTTATAATTCTTATTTTCTTCATATTATCTAAAATGGTAAATTTTCATTTTCTACCATATCTCCAAATTCTTCAAAAACATTATTCATTGTTTTTTCTTCTTCAACGACTTCCTTTTCTTCTTTTTGTTTAGTGCTTAAATATTCAATTTCATTTGCTAATACATAATGGCTGTATCCTCGTGTTCCATCTGTCTTATCATAGATATCTATTCTGTATTCTCCTGATACTGCTATTTTTGAACCTTTACCCTGATATTTATTTAAATTCTCCGCTTGCATTCCAAATACAACACAATTTATAAAATCAGTTACATCTTTATCTCTTCTTACTGCTAAATTAAACTCTACAATTGCTTTCCCATTTTTTGTATATTTTATTTCTAAATCTTTTGTTATATTTCCAATTAAAATTATTTTATTCATCTTTTTCATCACCTTTTTGTTTTTCTAATTCTTTCTAATAAAAATCTCTCTCGTTATATCCTATTTGTTCTGTGTATGGTATAGGTCTATAATTTTCTCTTATATCTTCTTCTAAATTATCTATCTTATCTTTTAAATCTTCTACTAAGTAAATTAAATCATCAATTATCCAGTTAAATGTTTCTTCGTTGCATATATAATTTTTTAATTGATAATCCGTTTTAGTTAATTTAACCGCTTTATCATATAATTCTTTTTCTATCATATTTTCTCCTTTTAAAATAAATAGCCAAACTCATACTCTCAAACTCGCTATAAGAAGTGTAAGAACGAAGAACATATTACTGTGAGCATTTTTAAATTATTTATTTTTTCTTCTTTTAATTTTTATCTAATTTATTTTTTATGTTATTTTTGAAAATTTGGAAGTGTTATTCTTAGACTTCCTTTTCTTCCTTTTTTTATTTTTTTTATTTGATATTTATCAAACAATTCTTTATTTTCTTTTTTAAATGTTTCTTCATCAAAAACGTTTATTTTTACATCTTCTGTTCCGTCTATTGTTGTTATTTTTATGCCGTTTGGAGTTTCCCATTTTTTTACATTCGCATTAATCATTGCTAGCCTTAATTTTTCTTTTTCTTCTTCATATTTTTCTATTATTTTTTTGGCTTTTATTACATCACTTTCTAGTTGCAAAACTGAATTAGCAAAAATTGTTAAATCTTTAGGTAATAAATCTTCTTCTGTTAGAAATGGATTTCCTTTTAATTTTTCTAAATCTATTAAAAACTTGTCTATTGCTTCATTTATTTCTTTTAACAAATCTTTATAGTTATCTATATCAATCACAAATATTTGTAATCTTTTGTTATCAAACTCTTCTTTAAAATCCTCAGGACGATTATAAATTGCTAGCACACCTTTTCCTTTTTCGTAAATTTCCATATACTTTAGCAATTGAACCAAATACAATTTATATTCATTTACATCTTGATGTATTTGAGATGTTGTTTTTATTTCTAATATTGATGTGTGATTTTCTCCATCGCAATTACCTCTAAATTTTCCAACAATTTTACAATTTGGTCTAAATGGATTTTTTTGATATAAAGTTTCATTTATAAAATCTCGTATTTTTGGTTCTAACTTATCGCCGTATTCAGTATATTCATTTCCAACAAAAGTATTTTCTTTTAGACCTGCTTTTTCAAGCAAGAGGTCAAATCTCGTTTTAAATGGACTAATGTCCATTATTATTCCTATGTCTGAGCCTCCAATATATTTATCTCTATCTTTTATTACACTATCTTCTTTCATTTTGATTTCTCATTTCTTCTAAAACTTCTTTAAAATCTTCGTTTGTTGATTTACTATTTAGTTTGTGTTCTTGCGCTATTAGATTAATATCAGTGTTGTTTTCTTTGCAGTATTTAATTAGTTCTTGACGATAATCAAGTTCAATATTATTTTCTTTTGCTTTATTTGTTTGTTTATGATATTCATTTGTGTCAGCATCCTTTGTATCATCTATTAAAAATAATCCATTTAAAGCGTATTTTCGTGCATAACTTGAAGCAGTACCTGTAATTTGACTTCCATCCATTCCTTTTTTTGTTTCTTCTTCTCTTGCATATGCTGTATTTTCTATTTTTTCTTTACTTTCTAAATCGTACAATGTAGCAATTGCTTTTACATAAAATCTATCTCCTAGTAATACTAACTCATCACTTATTTTTAAACTTGTTTCGGTTTTTTCCAATAAGCCTTTTAACGATTCTAATATATCTTCGCAACTTCTATATTTATAATTTCCAAATTTATTAAACTGATTTTTAGGCGCTTTTAATTTTTTTTGAATAGTTGCTAATTTTGTAATTATTTTATTTTCCATTTTTTAATCCTTTCTTATTGCCTATTTTTGTGCTGTTTTTAGGTGCTTTCTTATTCTTCTTGTCGAGTTGCTCTTTTAATGTTCTAATTTCTGTTAATTGCGACTTTATTGTTGCTTTAGCATAATCTATTGTCTCTTTTTGTCGTATTATTTTTTCTTTATCTTCTTTTGCCTCTTCTAATAAAGAGTAATATTTTATCTCTAATGCGTTATTCTCTTCTCTTAATTTTCTTGAATTTAGTTTTTCCTTAATTAGTTCTATCATTTTAATCTCCTTTTAAAATAATCATTTCTTTAGTGTCTGCGTCTAATATAAAAACATATTCATTGCTTTTATCTGCTTCTTGCAAACAATCTATAAAATCTAAACTTATATCTTCGTATTTTATTCTGTTCATCTTTCTTTTACCCATTTATCTACTTTTGGAGTTGCAACCCAACCTATGCGTCTATCACTGAATTTTATCTTGTACCATTTAAAATCTCCTGTTTCTTCCTCATAGACTTCAATATATTTGTATTTTTCATTTTTAGTTGCTTCATATATCTTTTTTGATTTAGTATTAGGTTGTTCTCTAACATTAATAAAATCATTTATTATTTCAATTGTGCCTATTGTTTCAATTTTGTCTATTTTTTTATATCTTGCTATTTGGATAATATCTTTTAGAATTATTCCTATCGCAATCCCTGCTATTATATAAATTATTATTTTCTTATCTTTCATTTTTATTTGCCTTTCATTGTTTCTGTAAAATTTTGCATTTGTTTGTTTAGCCTGTTTTGAAAATGGTTTTGTAAGGTTTGTTGAAAGTTGTTTTGTAAGGTTTGTTGAAAGTTTTCTGCCACCATCTCTTCAATTTGCTTTTTCATTTCTTCAACTTCATTTTCAGTTATTTCTTTCATGCTATTTTCTTTTTCAACCCAAATAGGTAATTTTTCTTTTTTACTTTCAAACCATCTTCCTTTGATTGCTTTTCTTAAAACTAAATTAAAATTTTTATATTTGTTTTTGTTGTTGTTTATTTCTAAGTATTCATCCAGTTGATTTATTTTTTCTTTTATAAACTCTTCTCCAAAATCATTAATTAGTTTTTTTAATTCTTCATCAGTGAGTTTTACTCTTTTAAAATTGCCATAAGATTTTTTAGTAGGGGTAATACTCGATAGAGTATTGGGGTTATTTATTATATTAGTATTTGTTATATCAGTATTTGTTATATTATTATTTATATGTGTACCCGTTTTGGATACACCCAAATTGGATACACCCAAAT
>CAUSWF010000007.1:0-65936 GCA_963535465.1 uncultured Erysipelotrichaceae bacterium
CTATATTGTTTAATAAGTTTATTAGAATTAGTTCTATTATCAGTACCATCAAGTGTTATAACTATTTTACTTGATATAGTTGTACCACTAAAAGTAGTTATAACTGGTTTAATAGTATCACGAGGTATTGGTTGTGTTGCATGTTTTCTTGGCTTATTTGGTTTATTTGAATTATTAGTATATGAATTAGAATTGTTTAAATTATTAGATTGTTCTTCTTGCTTTTCCCACTTCGCAACTAATGTAATATCTTCAGTAATTTCACTATCAAAGTTAAATAACTTATTACCGTTATACCAACCAATAAATTTATATCCTTCTCTTAAAGGATCGCCTGGTTTTCTAACACTTCCTTCAACTTCTAATGTAGATTTGTTTTTACCGTCATTAAAATCAAATGTTATTTTATTTTTACCGATACCTTCCCATTTTGCATGAAGAACTATATCTCCACTAATCTTAGTATCGAAATCAAATAGTTCATCTCCTAAATACCATCCAGCAAATCTATATCCTTTTTTTACTGGATCACGTGGTTTTATAATCTTTCCATTTGATGTTAAAACAAATAATGACTTGTTATTATCTTTAAATGTAACATCATATTTCCTACTTCCACAACTTCTAAGTAATAGTAATATTATAACTATGATAACTACTATAGAAAATATTACTTTTAATGTATTCTTCATACCTCTACTCATACAATCCTCCATTATTTTATACTACTATAATTATAATAAAGATTCCCTGTTTTGTAAATGGATAAAAAAATTGTAGTTTTAACTACAATTTAGCCCTAGGAAAACTCTTAAAATAAACTTCTTTTAATCTATCAGTACTAACATGAGTATATACTTGAGTAGCTTTAATAGACTCATGACCAAGTAACTTCTGAACAGTAAGTAAGTCAGCTCCATTATTAAGTAAATGCGTTGCAAAAGAATGTCTAAGCATATGAGGACTAATCTTCTTATTTAAACTAGTCTTTTTAATTAAATTATCAAGTATATATCTAACACCTCTATCAGTTAATTTAGAACCTCTACTATTTAAAAATAAATAATTAATATTATTAATATTCAATTTATTATAACTATTATCTAAATAATCATTAATTGCATCTAAGCAATATTCCCCAAACTTAACAATTCTCTCTTTATTTCCCTTACCTATAATATTAATATTACGATTAGAAATATCTATATCAGAAACTTTTATTTCAACCATCTCAGAAACTCTAACCCCAGTAGCATATAATAATTCTAATATCAATCTATCTCTTCTACCAATAACACTACTAATATCGACACTATTAAATAACTCTTCTAATTCATTATATTCAAAATATCTAGGTAATTTTTTTTCTTTTTTAGGACCACTAACTATATCAAAAGGATTTACCTCTAATATTTTTAAATTAACCAAATATTTATAAAATCCCCTTAATGCACTAATTTTTCTATCTATACTACTATTACTATTCTTCTTCTTATCTTTTAAATAAACTAAATAATATCTCAAATCCTCATAAACTATATTTTCATATTCTAACTCTTCTAATTTTAAAAAATCTAAATATTCTAATATATCATCTTTATAATTTAAAATAGTATGTTTACTATAAGCTTTCTCATATAACAAATAATCAATATATTTATCTAAATTATTCATATTATCACCAATTATATTATAACAAAAAAAGGACATATGTCCTTATCTATTTTTATTTTTTATACACTTTTCTTTATGTATCTTCATACATTTATATGAAATATCTAGTGTACTATCTTTACTAAGAATTTTAGATATTTCATTCTCATTTTCTATTATTGCCTCATTTGTTTCTGTAGAAGTAAAACCTTTTAAAGCATCTTCATTAAATCTAATATTTCTCCAGAATAAATATGCAAGTCTTTTACTAAATCTTTTAATATTTTTAGTTTCATTTTCACTTAAATTATCTAACATATCTAAATTTATACTAGTCTTCCCTCCATCAAATTTAAAATATTCTTTTGGAAGATTAGAAAAATAATTAATTACCTGAAACTTTTTCTCAGATTTATCTAAATCAGGTTTTAAATCACTATGATTATCATCAAATAAACTAATCTTACTAAAAATATGTCCTGTTTTTTCTCTTAATATATTTTCATATTTACTTCTAGAATTATATAAAGCTTGATTATCATCTATTATATTTTTAGTCTTTTCTCCATAAAAACTATATATATTTTTCTTATATTTATCATACCTTTGCATCGCTTCTACCATATTTCTAAGTGATAAATAATCATTCATATAAAACTTATAATCCGATAAAAAAGCCTCTTGCCCATAAACAGCTCTATCGACATCAAAATTATTTAGAAAATTTTTAGAAAAATTAAATTGGCCCATAGTAAACAATGTTTTAAAATCATAATCTCTTAAATAAGAAACAAATTTATCATATATATTTTTACTAAGCTCTCTATAGTAACTAATATCTCTTTCACATTTATCTAAAGACTTAATAAAAGATAATTTTTCTAACTTATCATCACTATAACAAATATTATAAAATTTTATCTTATCATCTATAGTAAATATAAATATATCAGTATTAACATTAATATCATGTTTGCTTTTATCATTTAAATATTTACTAAACTCGCTTTTATCACTAAAACAAGTAGTAAATCTATCAATATCAGATAATTTAGAAAAACCATCTTTATTTAATTTAATTAATTTAGCATCCCCATTAATTATAAAAGCTACAAAATATTCTTTATTTTTCCCCATATTAGCCTCCATATTTGCCCATATTATAACATATTTTAATAATAAAAGCAAAAAGTCCTATATATCAAGGACTTTTTCTTCTCCATTTTTATCTTTTACTATTAATTTTTTGTCTTCTACTCTAACAGGTAAATCCCATGTCGCAACTTTACATTTAGGAAAATTATCACATCCATAAAATATTTTACCACGACGAGTAGTCTTCTCTATAATATTACCACCACAATTAGGACAAACTAAAATAGGTTTTTTCTCAACTACTTCTTTTTCTTCCTTTTTTATATACTTACAAGTAGGATAATTACTACAAGCAATAAAATCCCCATATTTGCCATGTCTCTTAACAAGAGGTGAAGAACAATTTGGACATAATTCACCAACTTCTTCATCTTTTTTCTTCTCCATTGTAGTAAAAGCAGAAGCAATTCTATCTTCAAATAAATTATAAAAATCTTCCAATACTTTATTCCATACAGCATCCCCTGTTGCTACTCTATCTAAATCATCTTCCATATTCTTTGTATATTCAACATTTATAATATCAGAAAATGCTTCTTGCAACTTATCAGTCGCAAGTATACCATCACTTGTAGGAATAAATACTTTCTTAACTAAATCAACATATCCTCTACTCTTAATAGTATCTATTATAGTCGCATAAGTACTAGGTCTACCAATACCATCTTCTTCTAAAGTCTTAATAAGTTTAGCTTCACTATATCTAGCAGGAGGCTTAGTAAAATGCTGCTCTGGAATAATTTCATTACTCTTATATATCTTATCGATAACTATTTCAGGTATCTCTTCCTGATTTTCTTCTTCATAATCTCTATATACTTTTAAATATCCATCAAAAACTACCACACTTCCAACAGTCTTAAATATATAACTATTATTATCAAATAAGCAAGTAGTCTGTTTTACCTTAGCATCTCCCATTAAAGAAGCTAATACTCTCTTATATATTAAACTATATAATTTAAACTCATCACTCGTTAAATATTTTTTTAAAATATCAGGACTTCTATTTATACTAGTAGGTCTAATACCCTCATGTGCATCTTGTACATTATCTTTATCTTTACCCTTCTTATAATACCCCAAATATTCTTTACCATATTTATCATTTATATAAGCATAAGTACTTTTAATAAACTCATCACTAAGTCTTACACTATCAGTTCTCATATAAGTAATTAATCCAACAACTTCACTACCAATATCAATTCCCTCATATAATTTTTGAGCAATACTCATAGTCTTTTTAGCACTAAAACCAAGTTTAGTAGATGCTTCTTGTTGTAAAGTAGAA
Organism: uncultured Erysipelotrichaceae bacterium; assembly: GCA_963535465.1. Taxonomy (GTDB): domain Bacteria; phylum Bacillota_I; class Bacilli_A; order RF39; family UBA660; genus CAUSWF01. Next base: position 4,103 of record CAUSWF010000007.1, read on the forward strand.
GTAGTAAAAACACTCTTACTATGTCTTTTCTTATCAACACTACTAACATCAATACATTTAAAATTATCATCTATTTTATTTAATACACTATCTACATCATCTTTATTATTTAATTTTATTTCTTGTTCTTTATACTTATACAAATCAGCAGAAAAATTATCAAAATTAGCTGTAATAGTCCAATATTCTTCTTCTTTAAATGCTTCTATTTCTCTTTCTCTATCGACTATTAATTTTAATGCAACACTTTGTACTCTACCAGCACTCTTAACACCAATCTTACTCTGTAATAATTTGCTTAATCTAAAACCAATAATTCTATCAAGTATTCTACGAGTCTCCTGACTCTTAACTAAATTATCATCTATCTTACCAGGATTATTAATAGCTTCTAATACTTTATCATGAGTAATTTCATTAAATTTAACTCTTAAATAATTATCTTCCTTTATTCCTAATGCATCCTTCAAATGCCAAGCAATAGCTTCTCCCTCTCTATCAGGGTCACTCGCTAAATAAACTATACTGCTATTTTTAACATCTTTTTTAAGTTCCTTAATAACATTACTCTTACCCTTAATAGGAACATATTTAGGAGTAAAACCATTAGAAACATCAACTCCAAGTCCATACTTACCAGTAGTTGCTAAATCTCTAATATGTCCTTTAGAAGATACAACCTTATATTCATCCCCCAAATATTTACCAATAGTATGACTCTTACTAGGGCTCTCCACTATAACTAACTTCTTCATATTACTTCTCCTTATCTAAATAACTCTTAACAGGACCATAACTTCTCCTATGACAATCTAATATACCATACTCTTCTATTGCTTTAATATGATCTTTCGTAGGATATCCTTTATTATTTTTAAAATTATACATAGGATACTTCTTATCTAGTTCATACATATCCCTATCTCTTGTAACTTTCGCAATAATAGATGCCGCACTAATACTAATAGATAATAAATCACCTTTAACTATACTAGTACTAGGAATATCTATATCTAATTTCATCGCATCAATTAAAACATGTTCAATCTTACACTTAGTAAGACAATCATCAATTGCTCTTTTCATAGCTATCTTAGTAGCCTCATATATATTATACTTATCAACCTCAATACTACTACATCTACCAATACCAATACCTAAAGCATTATTACAAATTATATCATAATAATAATTTCTCTTCTCTTCACTTAATTTCTTACTATCCGTTAAACCGTCTATTTTAAATGATTTAGGTAAAACAACACAACTACAAACTACATCTCCAATTAAAGGACCACGTCCAACTTCATCTACTCCAGCAATATAATTAATACCAATACCTTCTAACTCATCTTCATAACTTCTATTATTATCTTTCCTAATAAATACATTAATCTTATTAATTAAACTTTTACTCTTAATAGTATTAATTAAACTATCTAATGACTCAACTCTATATCCATCTATATTATCATAAGAATAATTATTATCACTAACACATATTGAAGAACACTCTTTAATTACTCCATGCATAACTAAAGCAGCTTCTCCTATAATAATACCATCCTCTTTTATTATTTCTTTTTCTATTTCAAATTTATCCATATTTTAATTATTAACTTAAAATAAATAAAAATCAAGTCTTAATAAAAAAATAGAAAATAATTTCTATTTTAATCTATCAAAAGTAACCTTACCAATTCTACCTTCTTGTAAATCTTTAATAACTATAGTCGCAACTTTTAAATAATCTGCAACTCCTCCTCTTTGTAATGCCCCACGTAATCTACCAATAACTTCAAACTCTTCTTCTAAAGTATCAGTAAGAGAATCTATCCCATATCTTTCTTTTAATAAATCAGGATATAACTCTTCTAATTTACGAAGTATATAAACTGCTACATCAATAGGTCTAGCAACTTCTTCTTTAATAGACGAAAAAGAAGCAAGAATATATCCTCTATCATAATCTTTAATCTTAGACCATAAAATACCAGGAGTATCAAGTAGTTCTACATCTTTATTAATTCTAATCCAAGACAAACTCTTAGTAACACCAGGCTTATTACCAACATTAACACTACGTCTTCCAACTAATCTATTAATTAAAGTACTCTTACCAACATTAGGTGCACCAATTATAGCAACACGAGCTGGTCTTTCTTGCATACCCTTTAATTTTCTCTTATCATTTTCTTCCTTCATCAATTTAACAGTTTCATTAATAACTATACTAACATCACCCTTAAGTAAATCAAGAGGAATAACTATACTATTATTCTTATAACTATTAATTATCTTATCAGTCTCTTCTTTATCACATAAGTCATACTTAGTTAAAATAATAATCTTCTTTTTATTCTTAGTAATATCGTTAACATCCTCTAATCTAGAACTAATAGGCATTCTAGCATCTATTACTTCATACACAATATCTATTAAATCTAACTTCTCTCGTATCTCCCTCTTAGTCTTAGCCATATGACCAGGATACCAATTTATATTAGTTTTATTTTCATTCATTTGGATCAACTCCTTTATTTTAAAGTGTTCAAATATGAACATTTTTTTAATTCAGTCGAAATCGACGGGTTATAATTATTTGTTTTCATATTCACTATTCGGTAATGATTTCATTAACAAATCAAAATCACTTTTAAGTTCTTTCATTTCTCTTTCTCTATATAATTGAAATTCTTTTTCTGCTTTTTTAATTGCTTCTTCATGCGATATTTTACCATTACCTTCAAGTATTTTTCTTCGATTTAATAATATTTGATTATCAAGTTCTTCAATCCAATCATTCATTTTCATAGTTCTTTGTTCTAATGCTTGTAATTCTGCAAAATCCAAGAATTGAGATACTAATAAGTTTAATCTTTGAAGCTCAATTTCAGATAAATAATTCTTTGCAATTTTAACATCATCAATAGTTACATAATTACCTTTAAAATTAGTCATACCAACATATGGCTTTCCATTGTCTACCCTATTATATATTAATTCAGCAGCTGTTTGTTCATGTACTGCATAATGAAGTTTATTTTGAACTGTAGCAAAGAACTTTTTAGTTATTTCACTTCTAGGATCATAGTCTATACTAGTTGCATATATATCAGTTACTTGTTGGTAAAAATTCCTTTCACTAGAACGAATATCTCTAATTCTTTGAAGCAATTCTTTGAAATATCTATTACCACCTTGTTTTAATCTACTATCGTCCATAGTAAAACCTTTTTGTATGTATTCATGTAATCTTGTAGTAGCCCAAATTCTAAACCTTACAGCTACATCAGATTGAACTCTATATCCTAGGGCAATTATCATATCTAAATTATAATGAGCAATATTTCTTTTTACTTCTCTATTGCCTTCATTTTGAACCTGCAAGAATTTCTTGCAAGTTGAATTAGGTAATTCATTATCTTCATAAATATTATTAATATGTTGTTCAATATTTTGTCTTGTAGTTTTATAAATGTCTGCGAGTTGATATTTTGTTAACCATACATCTTCATCTATAAATTTGACATCAACTCTAGTTAATCCATCTTTATCTTCATATATTAATATTTCATTTTTATTATCCATAATTACCCTCCTTTACCGTTATTCAATATCATTTCTTCTTATAAAATCATTATATACCCAATCCGGAGCATAATCTAAAATATATGAAAGTTCATCAATCAATTCTTTTTTAGTTAATGATTTAATATAACTTTGTGTTTTATTATATAACTTTTCTTGATAATCTTCATATTCTTCTTGTAATCTTTCTTGTTCTTCCTCAAAGTCTTTTGCTTCTTCTGGAAATGCAGTAAAAAATGTTGCTACTATATGTTTACATACTATTCTTTTTCCATTTGCAAGCGGACAAGTACAAGTGGACCTTCTAGGATGTGATACATCTAAATAAATATCATAATTATTAGTTCCTATTGCTGTACTAGTAAATTCATAATCATTTATTTTTTTTAAATTTTTTATTTTCTTATTTTTATAATAATCTAATCCTCTCCAGCAAGAAGCTCCACTTGCAGATGAAACTATTCCCATTTTATTACCTCTTTTCATTTGGTCTTGACTATCCGTTATCACCATATCAATTACTAAGCGTTTTTACTTAAAATAACCTATTTTTTGCTAATTTTTATCTATTTTAACATATTTTCATACTAAAACTTCATTCTATTTTTTCTATATTATATTTTATCAAAACTTTCAGAAACTAATTTTTCAACATTTATGTCTTCATTTTGACAAATTTTATTTGAAATATATGTAAGATATTCGATATTTCCATCTCCGCCCCTAATTGGAGATGTAGTTAATTTTTTTAAATAAAATCCTTTTTCATTAAAATAACTTATTAAAGAGTTAATTATATTGATATGGATATTTTTGTTCAATATTATACCCTTATATTTAGTAGCAATTTCTTTTCCACATTCAAATTGAGGCTTGATTAAACATATTATATCTATTTTTATTTTTTCCAAATAGATTTTATCTATAATTTGCTTTAAAGAGATAAATGATACATCACAAACTATAGCATCTAAATTACTAAAATATTTACTCTCCAAATCTTTAAAATTAGTTTTTTCATGTAAATCGATTAATTTATTATTTCTTAATGATTCATGTAACAAATTTGTTCCTACATCTATAGCAATTATTGAGGCAACACCATGTTGAATTGCACAATCACAAAATCCACCAGTACTTGATCCAATGTCCATTATTTTTAGTCCTGTCATATCTATATTGAATTCGTTAATTGCGTGTTCAAGTTTTAAACCGCCTCTAGATACATACTTTAATTTATCATTTTCTTTTATATTTATTTTATCTTCAGCAGAAACTAAATAATTCATCTTTTCTACTATTTTTCCATTACATAAAACTAAATTTGCTTTTATTAATTCTTGTGCTTTAGCTCTAGACGGTGCTAAATTTCTAATAAACAATTCTTTATCTATTCGATTGGCCATATCAAAATACCTCCTTACTTAATAATATAGTTTATTTATTATTTCATCTGTTATTTTTTTGAGATTCAATGTAATTACTCAATAGCTGTTTTACTCTTATATTTTATGAGAGTTTTACAGCAATAATTGCATACAAATTATAAAAACCTGTTAGATATTTCTTGCCATCAGAGGCAGTTACTCTAATTTTTTGAGTAACTGAATTTTTATCCAATTCATTCGAATCAAAAACATTTTGCAAATGATATGTTATATTATTTTCTCTTACTCCAAATAAGGTTGCCATACTTTTTTGAGTAAGCCATATTGTTTCATCTTTTAATATAACATCAATATTTGCTTTTCCATCCTCTGTTTCATATAAAACTATATTACTCTCTTTCATATATACACTTTCTCTCTATCGATATAAGATGTGTTAGATTGTTACAAGTCAATACCCTAATCCCTCTCAAAAATGAGTATATTTTAAACTAATCTCTTCTCTTAATACTATCCAACTCATCTTTACTTAATTCTCTAATCATTCCTAATTTTAAATCATCAGGTAGCAGCAATCTACCTATACCTATTCTATTTAATTCAACAACCTTTGCTTTATAGCATCCAAACATCCTTTTAATTTGATGATATCTTCCTTCAGTAAGAATAACTTCAGCTAAATACTTATCTTTAATTTTTAATATAGCAGACTTACAGTCTCCATCATTTAATCTAACTCCATTTTTAAATCCTTCTACCATATCAGTAGTTAATGGTATATCAATTATAACCTCATATGTCTTAGAAACATGCTTTTTAGGAGATAAAATATCATGAGCAAATACTCCATCATCTGTAATAATCATAAGTCCAGTAGTATCTTTATCAAGTCTTCCAGCAGGAAATAAATTTCTCTTTCTATATTCTTCTGGTACCAATTCTAATACACTTTTCTCATTAACTCTCTCAGTAGTAGAAACATAACCCTTAGGTTTATTTAATATCAAATAAATATTTTTCTTAACTCCAATAATTTCATTATTAATTTTAATAATTATATCATCTTCTTCACATTTTAAATCAGACTTATCTATTATTTTATCATTAACTAATACTAATTTCTTAGAAACTAAATTTTTAATCTCTTTTCTACTATAATTAGTCTGTTCAGAGATTATTCTATCAATTCTCTTAATCATTATTACCTCCTAACACTTATATATATTATATACTTTATTAATAACATTACAAAATAAAAGATTAACTATAAAGTTAATCTAATTTTAATACTTATAAAATCCTTCTTTTACTGATTTACCTAACTTACCTTCAGCAATATACTTATCAAGTATTTTAAGCATTCCTTTAAAATTATATGGAAGCATCATCTTCTTAAGTAGTGGGCTAAATATTCCAGGTACCTTCTTATATTGTTCAACTACATTTTTAACAGTATTTAAACCAATATTATCCATTATTTCAAATGGTCCCTTTGGAGCTCCTGTTCCAATCTTCCAAGCTCTATCTATACTTTCAGGATCAGATATTCCATTTGCCATTAAATCAAATCCACTAATTAAAAATGGTACTAACATAGAATTTAATAAATAACCATTTTTTTCCTTATTAACCGGTAAAGCAATCATTCTAATACTATTAGAAAAATCAATTACTTCATCAAAATATTTCTTATTAGTTCCATCATGCATCATAACTTCAGCAATATTTTTATCCCAAATATTATTCGCAAAATGTAGTGATAAGAACTTCTCACTTCTTCCTGTATATTTAGCAAATCTAGATGGAAGCAAAGTAGAAGAATTTGTAACAAGTACAGTCTTATCATCTAAATAAGGAGCTAACTTTTTATAAAATTCTATCTTTTCCTTCTCATTCTCGGCCATAGCTTCAATCACTAAATCAGCACCCTCTACCGCTTTTTTCATATCTACTTCTAATTTAATTGAATTATATGCAGTATTAACTTTATCAATACACTCTTTATAATTAAAATCATCTTTATCAGAAAGTCCTAAAGCCCAATGACCATTATTCTTATTCATTTCCTTTAATGTATCTTCATATATCTTTTTTAAATTATCTAGTTTAGGTTGAGTACGAGTCTTACTATCTTCACTTCTAAGCCATATAGTAACATCGTATCCACAGTAAGCTGATTGAAAAGCTATTTGACTTCCTAAAACTCCTCCACCTGCAACTACTATTTTTTTATATTTCATTATTCCTCCTCGTACATCTAAAATAATATTATTTTATTTGTACTATCTAATTTTATCACAATTATTAGAAAATATTAATAATAGGTATTTCTCTTAAAATATTTATTATTTACTATTTTTCTTTCTAATAGGAAGACATCTATTTACATTATCACAATATTTTATATATTTCTTTCCATATTTCTTAGTTAACCATTTCTCTTCTGTATTAATAACAAGTATAGTCAAGAATAAATAATATAATATTGGTAAAAACATAAGATAAAAATTATTTATAAAAAACAAAACTCCAGTACAAATAAACATAAATGATACATATATAGGATTTCTAGTATAAGAATATATTCCTGTAGTTACTAATTTATTATCAACTATATTTTTATCTATCTTAGAACTAATCGCAGCCTGATACCATAAATATATACCAATAATTATAGAAATAAATCCTAAAAATATATAATAAATCCTTAAAATCAAATTATTACACTCATCCTTTGGTATTACTCCTTTAATAGATAAAATAACTCCCACTATAGTAACTATTACTATAGTAAATACATATATTGGTCCAACTCCCAAAACTGGTAAATGCCTCTTTTTCATAAATCCTCCTACTATCTAAATTATAGCACAAAAAAACTCTAAAAAGAGTTTTATAAATTTATATTATAAGTTTTACCATTTTTATCTTCTACTTTGCCTGATTTATAAAATTTATATTGATCAAAAACTTCATCTTCTACTACTTCTTTTAACTTATTAATAATTTCTTCTTTAGTCATATTATATAGTTTAGAAGCCTCATCTAATCCGATTACATATTCTTCTTTCTTTTCATATCCTTCTACATAAGAATCAGTATCTTCCCATTCTTTTACATCATCTTCATCTACTTCTCCCTTAGGAGGCATACTAGTTAAAGCTTCTATCTTACCATCTTTTGTAACTTCTAAATCAGATAAACTAATCTTAGCTTCTTTATCATTAAGGAAATAAACATATAAATCATCACCTATTTGATTAACTGCACTAACTACTACACCATAATACTTAGCTACAAACTTTTTCTTAGCTTCTATTACTTTATAGTCATCTTCCTTCTTCTCTTCTTTATTATTATATTCCTTTCCCCAACCTGCTTTAGTAGGTTTTTCTTCTGGATGTAAAATATAATATTTAAATGTTGCGACTACATCTTTTGCACTATACTTACCAAAAGTACCACTCTTTGCAAAAGAGGCAATATCTTTTATAGAAACATTATGATAATGATTTATATGAGGAACAATAAATTGTTTTTCACTAAATTTTACAACTTTACCAAATGTATTATCACTATCACCATATCCTACAAGACCAGGTAGTAAATTAGAAAATACATCTACCTTCTCATCTTTTGGAATAACTAACTTAGCTTCCACTTCTTCATATGTAAATAACTCGTCATCATTTGCCTCTTCAGTTGGCTTTAAATATTCTCCTATAGTAATTCCAGGATATACTTTTCTAGGATCTTCTCCTCTATATATATAATCTGCTTCCTCACCATTTGCCATAATTAAATGCCAGTGATCTCCATGTCTTAGAGCTTTAACAATTCTCTTAGGATCATTATCATCTTGAACAATAGGACTCTCTTCCTTATGTTCTAATCTACTAATATGACTATCATTATATTCTTCTATATTTATATAAGGAAATAAACTACTAGGATTATCATATGTTAAAACTTCACTTCCATCTCCTAAATATACATGATAGTGATCTCCATGTATTTTTATACTTCTAACATCTTTACCAATCAAACTACTAGCTTTAACAACTTTTACTATACCTAAATTATTAATATTACCACCACTCTTAGAAGGATCAGTATAAGTAATATGTTCTTTACCATCCTTTGTAAAAACATGCCAGTGATCTCCATGTTTAACCACTCTATCAATTTGACTACTATCAACCTGATCATCAACTAAAACAGATGTAGTATCATCTACCGCATAAGTAACTTTCTTAGGCTTAAAAGTATAATCTTTAGTGTCTTTTTTATTACCACTATTTACACTATTCAAACCAACAATAAAACCACAAATAAATATAAATATACCTAATATTATTTTTTTCATATTACCTCCTCTTAAATATAAATGAAATAACTAAAAATATCGCTGCAACAAGTACAATAACTGAACCTGGTTTTAAATTAAAATAATAAGAAATTATAAGTCCAAGATAAATATATAGTATTGATAAAACAATAGATATAACTAAAGTATCTTTATAACTTCTACTAAATTGCATAGCACTTATTACTGGAATAACTAATAAAGATGAAACTATTAAAGAACCAATTGTCTTAGCCGCAATACTAATCGCAATACCAGATAGTAATGTAAATATAAAATTAATTAACTTAGTATTAACTCCAAGTATCTTAGCACTATTACTATCAAAAGTAGATAAATATAACTCTTTATAAATAACTTTATAAATTATTAAAACTATTATAAACATAATAATTACTAAATAAAATTCACTATCACTAATCGTAACAATAGATCCAAACAAATAAGAACTAATAGAATTAGAATTACCAGTAAAACTAGTAAATATACCTGCAAGACCTATAGATATCGCAAGTATTATCACAGTAGATATTTCTTCATATGATTTTAATTTCTCTCTTATATATTCAATAGAAAGACCTGCTACACTACAAACTACTATAGAAGAAAGTATTGGATTTATCCCTAAAAAAAGTCCTATAGAAACACCTGCTAAAGAAGCATGTGACAAACTATCTCCCATCATAGATAATCTCTTTAATATAATAGGAAGACCAATTAAAGGTAAAATAATAGCTAATATTCCACCTACTATAAATGCTCTTCTCATAAATTCATAACCAAGTATATCAAGCATTTACTCCTCCTATTACTCCATCTTTTATCTCAAATACCTTATCAGCATACTTCTTCGCATCACTTAAATTATGTGTAACCATAATTATAGTCTTCCCATTTCTACTTAACTCTTTTAATAACTCATATAATGTTATAGAAAACTTAGAATCAATACCAGTAGTAGGCTCATCTAAAATAATAAGTTTAGCATCTTTTATTAAAGCTAATAATAATCCAAATCTTTGTAATTGTCCTCCACTAAGTTCACTAAGTCTCTTATTAGAACATCTTTCTAAATTAACTAATTTTAAATATTTAGACACATCTCTATCTTTCTTCAAATAAGATAAATGTATATCAACAGCCTCACTAACAGTAGTAGGAAAATTACGATATCCATTGACCGCATTTTGAGATATATAAGAAATATCTTTATAATGATTATTCTTATCTATATAATCTCCAAATAACTTAATTTTCTTATAACTTTTTAAATTACCAAGAATTAAATTAAGTAAAGTAGATTTACCAACACCATTTTCTCCAATTATTAAATCAAACTCTTTTTCTTTAACTACTAAATTAATATCTTTTAATATTTTATTTTTATCATATCCAAACGATAAATTATTAATTTCAACTACATTATTCATTAAATGATTCAACCAACTTCTCTAAATTATATTTCATAAGTCCTACATAACCTTTTTTTGATTCTTCCTTAGTTAAAGATTCCATAGTATATAAAGTAGAAGTACGAGCTCCAGTATTTTTAGCTAAAGTCTCTGCTACTTTAGGAGTAGCTTTACCTTCAAAAAATATTGTCTTAATATTATGTTTTTTAGTAAAATCAGCTATTTCTTTTAATTGTTTAGCAGTAGGCTCATCTTCAGGTGATATACCAGTAACCGCAACTTGTTTTAAATTATAATCTTTTGCTAAATAATTAAATGCTGCATGTGATACTACAAAGTATTTTTCACTACTCTTAACACTACTTAATTTACTTTCAAATTCTTTGTCTAATTCTTTTAATTCATTTGTTAATTTATCAAAATTTTTCTTATAATAATTCTTATTATTACTATCTATTGATACTAATTTAGTATAAATAGTATCTGCCTCTATTATTGCATTCTTAATACTTAACCAAGTATGAGGATTAACATCATGATGATGTTTATCTTCTTCATGATCATCATGATCATCATCGCTCTCATCTTTTCCTTTTAATAAAGTTAGTCCTTGTGATAAATCTAAATACTTATTATCATCTTTACTAATAGATTTTAAATCATCAATAAAACTCTCCATAGAAGCCCCATTATATACTATTAAATCAGCCTTAACTATCTTAGTCATATCATTAGCCTTTAATTCAAAGTCATGTGGTTCTTGATTATCTTTTATTATCATTCTAACATCAAATTTATCACCTGCTATAGACTTAACTAAATCATATACAGGAAAAAATGTCGTATAGATTACTCTCTTCTTACTAACTTCTCTCTTTCTAAAACATCCAGTAGTAACAACTACTCCCAATATTAATACAAATATCAATTTAAAAAACTTTTTCATATTTCCTCCGCATATTAATTTTATATGTTTAATAATATATTGTCAATACAATTTGAAAATATTTTTCAAATTAAAAAGAGTAGTCAAACTACTCTACATTACCAAATCTACTTATAGGAAATATAATATGCTTCGCAACTCCCTTAATAGAACTCCTATCAAAATATCCTAACATTCTACTATCTTCAGAAACTCCTCTATTGTCTCCCATTAAATAATATTTGTTCTTAGGTACTTCTACTACATATCCACATATATCATATGAATAATTACATGTATCTTTTATAGCATTATCATTTAAATATTTTTCCTTATATTCTTCGCCATTAATATATAATTTATTATTAGAATATAATAACTTATCTGAAGGCAATCCAATAACTCTTTTAATTATATAAGTACCATTAACATTCGCAACTACTATATCTCCTCTTTTAATAGGTCTAAATCTTAAACCTATCTCATTAAGTATCATAATATCTCCATCTACTAAATTAGGATTCATAGATGTTCCTTTTACTCTAACTGGATATATAACTAATTCTTTAATAATAATAATTACTAACAATATAATTAAATAAGGTAATACATCTTTCTTAAAATTTATTTTATTCATAACCCCTCCTAAAGAAAAAATAAGGCAAAAGCCTTATTATTTAGTTCCTCTTTCTTTAATACGATAAGCGCTCTTTCTACCCTTAAGGAAGTTAAGTTTAGCTCTTCTAACTTTACCTTTACGAACTACTGTTATAGCAGCAATTTGTGGTGAGTGAATTGGGAATACTCTGTTTACTCCAACTCCTCCTGAAATCTTACGAACAGTGAAAGTTTCAGAAACTGATCCACCTTTCTTAGAAGTAACTATTCCTTCATAAGCTTGGATACGACTTCTTTTTCCTTCAATGATCTTAACATCAACTCTTACAGTATCTCCTACACGGAATTCTGGAACATTAGGATTAATTTGTTTAGCATTAATCTTGTCAATAACGTTCATATTAAGTCTCCTCTCTATACATATTATCAAAATGATCACAATCTATATCTTTGATATTAGTAGTTCCTAGAACACCATATCCTAATTGGCGGATCACTTCTAATTGACGTTTAAAATTATAACACACTACTATTAATAATTCAAGCATTATACAATTATTTATCTTCTAAATCAGCTTCCTTTAATGTGTATTTATATATTACATCTCTATCTTCTAAATAGAATTCACTCTTTACATTATTAACTCTAGTATAAACAATAGGCTTATTAATCATCTTTCTAACATTTACTAATTCTTCTATACTAGATACTTTTATTAATTTAGAATCACTAGGAGCATAATAATCTCCTACACTATTTATAATATCTTTTTCATAAGTAGTTAATATTTCATTCAATCTAGTTAAATATTTATTGCCCTTAACTACATACTTATTTATAAAATCAACCATATGAGTTAATACTAATAATCCAAGTAAAGTAAATATTGCAAAAAGTATAATATATACTAATCTATATTTATTCCACATAGTATCAGGAGACTTTTCTTCATAACTACTTTCTCCAATAGAAGTAGTAGTAATTCTAAACTCTTCTTCTCCCAAAGGCATCACAACAGATGCTGCCTCTTCAGTCTTATCATGACTATCAACATATAGTACTATAGAAAGCTCATATCTACCTGCATTAGGTATATTTTTAACATATTCCATAGCTTGATTTTTATATTTATCATAATTAACATCTATTGTTGTAGAAAAAGATATATCTTCTCCATAACCACTATTTTGTTTAGCATAAGTTAAATCGTCTTCATATTGATTAATTACTTTATTAGTTGCTTTATCATATATAGTTATTCTCGCAACACCATAATATCTATAAAAATACTTAACTTTATGAGCATACTTCATATTATAACCAAATCCAGCTCTTACATATGAAATATCATTAGTATTATATACCCTATTTTGTCCAACACAAACTCCATCTTTCTTACAAACAGAATAAGTAGAACTAGATTGTTCTAATACTCTAATACTATTATCTTTAGTAGTATATGTAGCCTTATATGCAAAAAATGCCGCTACTATAAAAAATATTATAGAAGTAATTAAACCACTCGCAACTCTCGCTTCATATGAGAAATAAAACTTACGTGGTTTCACTTCACCACTTAAATTTATGACTTCTTCCTTTTTCTCATAATTATCATAATTATCACTAAATTTAAAGTAGTTTTCTTTTTCTTCTTTTTCTTCTATCTCTACATGAGGAGTATCTAAATTAAATTGATTTATATCATTATTATCTAATATATCTAACTCTTCAATCTTATCATTTATCTTTATATTTTTTAATTCTACTTTATCATTAGATACTTTAGTATTAACATTAGACTTTTTTAAAGTATCTTTACTTTTCTTTATACTAATATTTTTCTTAGCAGTACTCTTTTTAACATTAGTATTTTTCTTAGTATTATCCTTATCTTTTTCTTTAACACTCTTATAATTAGATTTCTTTCTATAATACTCTTTTTTAGTACTCTTACTACTATTCTTTCCTTTTTTCTTAACACTATCAGCCATATTATCACCCTAATCTCTACTATAAATAGTATACAACACAAAATAAAAAAAGAAAATATCTATTTCCCTTTTCCATGACTTATTTCTTTTAAATATTGATTTTTAATCTCTAACTGTTTTAGTGCTTTCTTCTTTAATAATTGAAGCTTATTACTCATCTTCTTTAGTTCTTTCTCATTTAAATATTCTCTATATTTATTCTTAACTTGTTTTCTAAATCTTTCTATATGATCAAGTACCCTAACTGCTCCATCATCATCATCCCCTGTTAAATCATCTATCGCATCACTTATTAATTTATTATATCTTGCACTAACTATTTTAGAAATAAAACTACATTTTAAATCATCATCAACTAATAAAAAATTACTAATATCATGTCCACTAATATTACCACTCTTATCTTTAAGCGTATTAAAACCATCTAGTTCTACTAATACTTTTTTACATACTTCAATTTCTTTATTAGTTAATTTATACATATTACCTCTCTAATAAATCAGGTCTTTTTTCTCTAGTTCTTTTAATTGCCTCATTCATTCTATATTCTTCTATTTTTGCATGATCTCCATTTAATAATACTTCCGGTACATCCATACCCATAAAACTTCTAGGTTTTGTATACGTAGGATAATCAAGTAAATTATTATTAAAAGAATCATTAATATGACTAGAAGTATTAATAACTCCTGGTATCAATCTTACTATACTATCAACTATCGCACAAGCCGCTATCTCTCCTCCAGTAAGTATATAATCTCCAATAGATATTTCCATATCAACCAAACTTCTTATCCTCTCATCAAATCCCTCATAATGACCACATATTAATATTATATGTTTATAAGTACTTAATTTATAAGCTATATCTTGCTTATATTGTACACCATCTGGTGTCAAAAGTATAACAAGTGAATCTTTAGTTCTTATATCTTTTAAAGCATCATATATAGGTTGAACCATTAAAACCATTCCAGCTCCTCCACCATATGGAGTATCATCTACCTTATTATGTTTATCATCAGTGTAATCTCTAAAATTAACTATATTAATTTCTACTTTTTTTAAATCTATTGCACGCTTAATAATAGACTCACTAAATACACCATTAAACATCTCTGGAAATATTGAAAGTATATCTATTTTCATAATAAATCACCTACATCTACTATTATTTCTTTTTTAACTTTATCTATTTTTTTTATCATAGGAGAATTAAATGGTATTAAACATTTATTAGTTCTAATAATCTTATTAGTAGAAGATGCATAAAACACTTCTTCTATTTCTAATTCTATTCCATTAGTATCTACTATATTATAATTTATTAAATCACTATCAAGTACCTCATTATCATCTAATATAAGTAAACTCTTATCAAAGTATACTTTCTTACCAACTAAGAATAATACTTGATTAATATTATTATACTCATCCAAGATAACCATATCAAATGTCTTATGAGGTCTATAAGTTTTAATTAAATATTTTTTATCATCAATTATTAAACTATTACCCTTAACAAATACTTTATCTTTATATAAAAAATCACTTCTAATTCTAAGTTCTCCTTTAATACCATGAGTATTTACAATTTTACCTATATATATCTTATCCATTATTTACCTAATTCATATAGAAGTATACTACAAGCAACTCCCACATTCAAACTCTCTACTTTATCACTCATATTTATATAAAGACTACTAGTTGCCATATCACTAATTATATCTCTAACACCATTTCCTTCATTACCCATAATAAGTACATAATTACTACTATTAACACCTCTAACATCTTCTCCACAATTAACATTAGTAGTATAAATATTATTATAATTACTAAGTATATCAATAAGTTCATCTACTCCACTTACTCTATATATATTCATATGAAATATCATGCCTTGAGTCGCTCTAACAACTTTAGGATTATATAAATCAACACATCCTTCACTAAGTATAATAGAACTAACTCCAAATGCTAAAGCACTTCTAATAATAGTACCTAAATTACCAGGATCTTGTACTTCATCTAATACAAGTATCTTATCTCCAAAATTAGTATTAGAACTAATCTTTTTACATAATCCAATAACTTGAGGAGGATTATCTAAACTAGTAATCTTCTTCATAACATCATGACTAACTAATATAGAATCCCTATAATTATTAGTACTATAAACTTCTACTAATAACCCGCACTTCCTAGCCTCTTCTACTAAATGTTCTCCTTCTACTATAAACTCAAAATTTATATCTCTATATTTCTTTAAACTAAGTTTACTAAGATATTTAACTTTATTATTACTAGTACTATCTATCATAAAAACTCCTTCATTTCTTTCCTATATTTTTTATAATCACCTATATTTTCAGAAACAACTCCCCAAAATCTACTAGAATGATCTGCATAAACTAAATGAGATAACTCGTGTACAATAACATAATCTAAATATTTAATATCTCTTTTCATAAGTTCTAGATTAAGTGTAATAACATGAGTCTTAGTATTACATACTCCCCATCTACTCTTCATCTTACGAATTCTAAGTTTAGGATAAGGAATACTTCTAGAAAAATTATTATAGTAATAATT
The DNA here is from genome assembly GCA_963535465.1 of uncultured Erysipelotrichaceae bacterium. Classification (GTDB taxonomy): domain Bacteria; phylum Bacillota_I; class Bacilli_A; order RF39; family UBA660; genus CAUSWF01. Next base: position 20,993 of record CAUSWF010000007.1, read on the forward strand.
TAATCTCTCTAAAAATATAACTTTAGCCTTATCTTTATAAAATTTATCTATATCAAAATCTTCTCCAATAAATACCTTATCTTCTCCAATAGATATTGTAGTATAACTAACTTTAACTATATCATATCTTTTACCTAAATAAAAAAATCCACTATTATTATTAACTCTCTTCGAAATAACTTTAACCATTTCTTCTATCTTATCTCTATTATTATTAATTAATTTAATTATTTCTCTATTAGAAGTGCCTCTATTAGTAGTAATAACCAAATTACATTCATTATCTAATCTTAAATAAGTATTCTTATTATTTTTTATTATAATTTTAATATCATTTATTCCATCTATATCTACATTCATATTATCACTCGCATTTATTATACTATATTTACAAAAGTAAAAGAAGTTATTTTACTAACTTCTCTTATTATACTTATTTATTATCTTCTTCTATTAATACTACATCTTTTTCTTTATGATCATACTTAAATGCATAATCAACACCAGTCTTAACATCTATTTCATAATCAATTGGTCCATATGTCTCAGTAACTGTTCTATATATTATTCCAGGTCTTTGTATCATATAAGTTAAAGTAATCTTTCTCTTTCCTGGTACAACTAATATATAAGGTTTAAAGCCCTTCGCATCAAATACAGGTTTTTCCCCATCTACTGCTTGAATATTAATTGTATAAGTCTTAAGACCAGCTACTGTTGCGATTCTTATTCTAACTGCATCTGGATGCATACTTAAGAATTCTTCTCTTCTTTCTTTTTGTTCTTTAGAATATTTTGCTGCAAATATTCCACAAAATACCATGACTGCTACCATGATTCCAATTATTATATATTGCATATTATCCTCCTATCTATCTCTAACAACTGCACTATATTTATTGACTACTTTATTAACTATTTCGTCAAATTCTTTATTAACCTCTTCTGTAGTTAATGTTTTATTATTATCTTGGAATAATATATTATAAGCAAGAGCCTTCTTACCACTTAATTTATCTCCCTCATATATATCAAATAATTTAACACTATTAACTATTCTAGAAGAGTTTAATACACGCTTAATATCTCCTGCATTAACATCCTTAGAAACAACAAATGAAACATCTCTTGATACGCCAGGATATTTAGGTGCCTCTACATATTTTATATTCTTAACAGGTTTTAGTAATTTATTCATACTTAATTCAAATACATATAAATCATCTTTACAAACATTAGGATGAACTCTACCAATAATACCTATAACCTCATTATCTAAAGTTATATAAGCACTCATATAAGGATGCATATCACTATTATCACATGGAATAAATGAATATCTATTACTAAATCCCATATATCTTAATAAGTCTTCTACAATACCTTTTACTAAGTAAAAATCAGTTTTAAAATTGTTTATTCCATTACCTATATAATTACCTTCAAGTAAACCAGCAACTAATGTATCTTCATTATAATTAATATCATATACTTTACTAATCTCATATAAGAATATATCGTCTACTTTTCTAGACCTATTATAATTATATACCCCAATTAATGAATTAATCAAGGAACTTCTAACAACACTTTTATCACTACCAAGTGGATTAGGTAAAACTATTCTATCAATATTTCTATATGAGAATTTGAAAGAATCAACTGGATTTATTAAAGTATAAGTCTTAACTTCATTTAATCCATAACCTCTAAGTCTCTTAGATATCATTTTACGATATTTAACATCTCCCTTATATTCACCCTTCTTAATAGGAACCCTAGGTAATGTAGAAACTAAATTATCATATCCATATAATTTACCAATTTCTTCAGCAATATCATTAATATTAGGTTCTATATCAAGTCTTCTATTAGGAATAATAACAATAAATTTATTATCTTCATATTCATATTCAAATTGTAATCTATTAAGTTCATTTTCTATATCTTTATCACTAATAGTAATACCTAACATAGATGACACTTGATTACCAGTAAAAGTAACTGTTTTTAAACTCTTATCAATATTATCATATAATACTACTCCTTCTAACACTTTAGCAGAAGCATACTTTTCTAATAATTGACAAGCTCTCTTAGAAGCCTCTTCACTATACTCATAATTTAAACCTTTACCATATCTAATAGAAGCTTCACTTCTAAGATCTAGTCTATTAGCAGTATTTCTAATAGATACAGAATCAAATATAGCAGACTCAATAAATATATTTTTAGTATCTATACTAATTTCACTATTAGCCCCACCCATAACTCCAGCTATACACTCTATATTTTTGTCATTACTAATAACTATATCTTTAGAAGATAACTTACGACTAACTCCATCAAGTGTAGTTACTTCTTCATTATCTAATGCATCTCTTACAATAACTTTGCTGCCTAATTTATCATAATCAAAGAAATGTAGAGGTTGACCATATTCAAGCATAACATAATTAGAAATATCTACTACATTATTAATACTTCTAATACCAACACTTTCTAATCTCTTCTTAATAAATGCTGGAGACTCTCCTATCTTAACATCCTTAACCATTCTACCAACATAATAACTACATTTAGAAGTCTTAACATCTAATTTAATATAATTATTAATATTATCATTAATTGTATTATAACTAATCACAGGTAAATTAATTTTTCTATTTAAAACAGCCGATACAATATAAGCAAATCCTATATGGTAGTAGCAGTCATTATTTCTATGTTTATGAATATCTAGTTCAAATAAAGTATCATTACCTATATACTTAAATACATCTTCTCCAACAACACATTCTTCACTTAATTCAGTAATACCCTTCTTTTTAACTTCATCAGTATCATCTTCTAAACCAAGTTCAAATAAAGCACAAAGCATACCATTAGATACTTCTCCTCTAATAACACCACTCTTTATCTCACCACCTGGAAGTACTGCCCCAACTTTCGCAACTATTACTTTAATACCTTCTCTAACGTTAGGTGCACCACATACTATATCAAGTACCTCTTCTCCTATATCTACCTTACATAAATGCAAATGATCACTATTAGGATGTTTTTTAACTTCTAATACAAGTCCAACCACTAAATTTTTAATATATTTAGAGATAACCCCTTCTACATTTATATCTTTATTAGTAACTAATTTTGCTAATTCTAAAGAATCTATATCACTAATATTAACATAATCATTAACCCAATCTAGATTTATCATTAATCATCCCTCCTATCAAAGTTAGTTACTTCTCTTAAATCAGTATTATAAAATACTCTAACATCTTTTATAGAATACTTAAGCATTGCAAGTCTTTCTGCCCCAAATCCAAATGCAAAACCACTCCATTTACTTGGATCATATCCTGCTCCTCTTAATACATTAGGATGTACAATACCAGCACCAGCTACTGTAATCCAACCTGTATTCTTACATATATTACAACCATCTCCATGACAATTAAAACAAGATATATCAACCTCTACACTAGGTTCAGTAAATTGATAATAACTAGGTTTAAAACGAGTAACTGTATCCTTACCAAATAGCTTCTTAACTACCACATCTATTGTACCTTTTAAATCAGTTAAACTAACATTCTTATCTATTAGTAATCCCTCTATTTGAGTAAATTGATGAGAATGTGTCGCATCATCATTATCTCTTCTATAAGTCTTACCAGGACAAATTAATCTAAGAGGAACATCTCCATTAGTCTTAAGCATCTCTCTAACTTGTACAGGACTAGTTTGACTTCTTAAAAGTATTTCTTCTCCTTCTATATAGAAAGTATCTTGAGCATCTCTTGCAGGATGTCCCTTAGGTATATTTAACATTTCAAAATTGTATTTATCTTCTTCAACCTCAGGTCCATCTACTACATCATAACCCATAGACATAAATACTTCTTCTACTTCTTCAACTAATTTCTCTAATATATTAGGAGCACCAACTCTAACATTTAAACCGTCTATTGTTATATCTATCTTTTCACTCTCTAATTTCTTATTAAGTAAATAATTATCTATCTCACTCTTTTTCTCATTAAACTTACTATCAAACAAATTAAATAACTCATTAACAATCATTCCAAATTCTTTCTTCTTATCAGCTGCTACATCCTTAATAGAAGAACGAAGTTCAGTAAGTATACCCTTCTTACTTAAATATTTAATTCTAATATCTTCTAATCCTCTAGAATCATTAACTTCTCTCAAATCTTTCAATAAATTTTCTCTTATCTTATCTATCATATTTTCCTCCAAAAAAAGACTATAACATAAGGACGAACAACCGCGGTACCACCTTATTTTATAGCCTCTATACACTCAAATATTTTTAACGCAAATAACTCGCTTGTTGCCAAGAACTCATAGAGTGAATTCATTAACTCATATTATGTATTTTCACCAACCATACACTCTCTTAAAATATTACGTTAACTACTATTTTCTAATCACAGTCTTTATACAGTCATCAATTCTTTTTCTTTCTCTTTATATAAATCTTCTATTTTCTTATTATATGAATTAACTTCTTCTTGTACCCTATCTTCCCATCTTTCAGCTTCATCCTTAGGAAGTTTAGCTTCTTCTATAGTTTTTAATATATCACGTCTAACATTACGTAATGCAATCTTAGCTTCTTCAGAATACTCTTTTACTTGTTTAACTAATTCCTTTCTTCTATCCTCAGTTAACTTAGGAATATTAATTCTAATACTTTCTCCATCATTAATAGGATTAAATCCCAAATTAGCAACATTGATACCTTTTTCAATATCTTTTAAACTACTCTTATCAAAAGGTTTAATAAGTAACTCAGTAGCCTCTGGTACAGTTATATTAGCAATAGACTTTAATGGAGTTAAACTACCATAGTATTCTACCATTACTTTATCTAAACTAGATGGATTAGCACGACCTGCTCTAACATTTTTAAATCCATTTAATAAATTTTCTAATACTTCTTCTGCTCCCATTTCAAATTCTTCTATAAAATTATCCATAAAACACCTCAAAAATATTATATTATAAAAGAAATAATATTACTAGTATTAATTATTAATAAAAGAAAAAAGTGGTAAAACCACTTAAGCATTCTTAATTTGAGATGCTACTTCTTCAGCAAAGTTTTCTTCTCTCTTTTCAATTCCTTCTCCAACAGCAAATCTAACCATTGATAAAATCTTACCACCATTATTAGATACATATTGACCAACTGTTAAACCTGAATCTTTAATAAAGTCTTGTTCTTCTAATACTATTTCTTTAAAGAATTTATTTAATCTACCTTCGCTCATCTTTTCAAGTATAGCATCAGGCTTATTAGCATTCTTTGGATCATTTTTAATTTCAGTTATAATAACTTCTTTTTCATGTAAAACATCTTTTTCAGGAACTTCACTTCTAACAGCAGCAATTGGATTCATTGCAGCAGCTTGCATAGCAACATCTTTAGCAACTTCTTCATTTGCTCCATTTACAGTAACTAAAGCTCCAATCTTACCACCCATATGTTTATAAACTCCAAAGAAATCTCCATCTTGCTTAGTAACTTTAACAAAACGTCTAAAAGATAACTTTTCCCCAATTGTTGCTACTAAATTAGTAAGTTTTTCTGAAATAGTTTCACCATCAACTACTAAGTTTAAAACATCTTCATTTGTATTTACTTCATTTTCTAATATAGCCTTAGCAAGTAAATCAACAAAATTTATAAATTTTTCATTTGAAGCAACGAAATCAGTTTCACTATTTACTTCTACTACTACTGCATTATTACCATCAACAAGTATTTGACATAATCCTTCAGCAGCAATTCTAGATTGTTTCTTTTCAGCCTTAGCAATACCATGTTCTCTTAACCAGTCAACTGCTTTTTCCATATCTCCGTTAACTGCAGTAAGAGCCTTCTTACAATCCATCATTCCTGCACCAGTTTTTTCTCTTAATTCTTTTACGCTATTTGCATTTATCATATTTTCCTCCTATTATTACAAGAAAAAGGATGTTGCCATCCTCCTCCCCATTATTTATTTAATGCTTCAACTAATTCTTTTTTCTTCATTGTAGAATAACCTTTGATACCATTTTCTTTAGCAATTTCTTTTAATTCAGCTAAAGTCTTAGTATTTAAATCTTCTACTACTTCTTCCTTAACTTCTTCCACTATTTCGATATTTTTAGGCATTTCTTCTACTATTGTAGTTGCCTTATTCTTATCTTCTTCACTTATAAAATCAAGTACTTCGTTATTATTAACTTCAGCAATTGCATTAGTTAATACACCAATTAATAATTTAATTGATCTAACAGCATCATCATTTCCAGGAATAACATAATCTACTAAATCTGGATCACAGTTAGTATCTACAACTCCAAATACTGGAATTCCTAAAATTCTAGCTTCTTTTATAGCATTAAGCTCTTTATGAGGGTCAACTATTACCATAGCTTGTGGTAATCTAGACATTTCACGAACTCCTCTTAAGTTCTTATTTAATTTTTCATATTCTTTCTTAAGTCCTATTACTTCTTTTTTAGGTAAAGCTTCAAATGTACCATCTTTTTCCATTTCTTCGATAGCTTCCATTCTCTTAACTCTTGATCTAATAGTCTTAAAGTTAGTTAATGTTCCACCTAACCATCTTTCATTTACAAAGAACATATTTGTACGGTTAGCAGACTCTTCCATAGCTTCACTAGCTTGTTTCTTAGTTCCAACAAATAGAACCTTTCCACCTTCTTGAGCAATATTCTTCATTGCTTCATAAGCTTCTTCTAAACATTTAACTGTTTTTTGTAAATCGATTATATAAATGTCATCTCTAGATGTATAGATATATTCTCTCATCTTAGGATTCCAACGTCTTTTTTGATGTCCAAAATGAACACCAGCTTCTAATAAATAATTCATTGATACTATTGTCATATTTTTTCTCCTTCGTTATATCTTCTATTAGTTTCGAAAATTTATCACCTATAAGGCACTAGATAAATTAATTCACTAATATGTTTATTTTTCAAGTGCAGCAATTATTTCTGCTTTTTTAAGTCCAGTTACACTGATCTTTTTCTTCTTAGCAACTTCTTTTAATTCAGCAACACTCATCTTGCTGTAATCAACTGCTTCTTTTTCTTCTTTTTTAACTTCTTTTTTAGTTTCTTTCTTTAAAGCCTTAGCACCAGCAACTTCTACTTCTACTGTTGCCTTAACTTCATTCTTAACTAACTTACCTAGAAGACCCTTCTTAGAAAGTTCTACTATATTTGTAAATTGTTTTGGATCATTAATTGCTATTTCACTTAACATCTTTCTGTTAATTTCAATACCTGCCTTAGTTAATCCTGAAATGAATTTAGAATAACTAATATCATTTAATCTACAAGCAGCATTAATTCTTGTAATCCATAATTTTCTAAAGTCTCTCTTACGAGCCTTTCTATCTCTAAAAGCATAATCACCTGAAGTCATTAATTGCTCTTTAGCTGTTTTATAAAGTCTGTGTTTACTTCCCCAGTAACCTTTAGCAGCCTTTAATACTTTTTTATGACGAGCCTTAGTTGTAGCTCCTGTTCTTACTCTTGCCATTTTGTCCTCCTATTATATTGTTAGATTCTTAAATCTTCTTCTATCAGCTCTAGATAAATCATGTCCTCTTCTACAGCTTCTGTTAAATTTTGTACTCTTTGATCCAGTATTATGTCTAGATCCTGGTTTCCCTACTTTTATATCATTCTTACGAACAATAAAAACTTTCTTTGAACCCTTATGTGATTTTAATTTTGGCATATTTTCCTCCTAGTTTCTTTCTTTAATTGATGTAAGTAGCATTGTCATCATTCTACCATCAAGTGTAGGTTTTTGCTCAACTACTGCAATATCTTTGCATGCTTCAGCAAACCTATTTAATACCTCTATTCCAAGTTCAGTATGAGCCATCTGTCTACCTTTAAATCTAATAGTTACTTTTACTCTATCTCCCTTAGAAAGATATTTACTAGCATTTTTAAGTTTAGTTTGAAAATCTCCAACATCAATTACTGGTGATAATCTAAACTCCTTAAGCTCAGCCGTATTTGCTTTTTGTTTTTTTAGAGCTTCCTTAGCTTTCTTCTTTTTTTCATAGATATACTTGCTATAATCCATAAGTTTTGCAACCGGTGGATTTCCATTTGGACTAATTAAAACTAAATCTAGGGAAGCATAACTTGCAAGTGTTAAAGCGTCCATTGTGGATTTTACTCCTACTTGTTCCCCATTAGGTCCTATTACTAAAACTTGAGGAACTCTAATCTGCTTATTAATTAATAAATCATTTTTGTTATTAATATCAAACACCTCCATAAGCATTTAAAAAGTGGATATAGAAATCCTATACCCACTTAAAAAACGTAATTATTACGGCTTTAATACCTACAGCTAATGTGCTATCAGGTGGATATAAATCTCTTTCCTCTTTTCAACAACTAATATTTAATCATATTACTACTATTTTGTCAACATTAAAATTTAATTCTATCATTTATATAAGATACTATATCTTCTACTTTTATATTAACTTGTTCCATAGTATCTCTATCTCTTACAGTAACCTCTCCACTCTCTATTGTATTATCATCTATTGTTATACAAAATGGAGTACCAATCGCATCTGCTCTTCTATATCTCTTACCAATATTTGAAGAATCATCATAACTAACCATAAATGTTTTAGATAACTCATCTCTTAACTTAGCAGCATATTCACCATGTCTTTTCTTAATAAGTGGTAATACTGCAACTTTATATGGAGCAAGATATGGCTTTAATTTAAGCACAACTCTAACTTCTCCATTAACTTCCTCTTCACTATAAGCCTCATTAAGAACAGCTAAAACAGTTCTATCAAGTCCGTAAGTAGACTCAACTATATATGGTACAAACTTCTCATTTGTATCAGGATCTAAGTACATTTGAGGAACACCACTATACTCAGTATGACGACTCAAATCAAAATCAGTTCTATTGTGAGTACCATTAACCTCTCCCCATCCAAAACAGAACTTATACTCGATATCACAAGCAGCCTTAGCATAGTGAGCTAACTTCTCATGATCATGATATCTAAGTTTTTCACTAGGTAAACCAAGTCTTTCAAAAAACTTCTTACCATATTCTTTAAAATAATTATATAACTCTTCATCTTCTCCCTTATGGCAAAAAGTCTGATATTCCATTTGTTCAAACTCTATAGTTCTAAAAGTAAAATTACCAGGAGTTATCTCATTTCTAAAAGCCTTACCAATTTGTCCAATACTAAAAGGTAATTTACATCTCATAGTTCTTAAAACATTTAAATAGTTAACATATTCTCCTTGAGCATTTTCAGGTCTTAAATAAACTTTGTTTTTAGCATCATTTATAACACCTCTATTAGTCTCAAACATTAAATTAAATTGTCTAATATCAGTAAAATCATGTTTACCACAATTAGGACAAGCAATATGCTTATCTTTAATAAATTCAAACATCTCTTCTTGACTCATCGCATCAGCCTTAGCATCTGGATATAAATCTTCTATTAAATTATCAACTCTAAATCTACTCTTACAATTACGACAATCTATTAAAGGATCACTAAATGAAGACACATGACCTGATGCCTCCCATACTCTAGGATGCATCAAAATATCAGCATCTATCTCATATGCATTATTTCTATTTTGAATAAACATATATCTCCAAGCATCTTTAATATTATTTTTAAGTCTTGCTCCTAATGGACCATAATCCCAAGTATTAGCTAAACCACCATATATTTCACTCCCTTGGAATATATATCCATATTGCTTAGAATAATTAACTAAATCTATCATCTTTATATCTCTCATAAACTCTCCTTTATAATATCTACTATCTTATCTTTATCAGACTCTATTATCATATATTGACTAGGTCTCATATCAAATAAATTATTCTCATATAATTTATATAATATCTTAATTATATCAGTAAAATAATAATTAACATTATATAAAATTATCTTTTTACATTTACCTATCTGAACCTGACATATAGAATTAAATAACTCAGTAATAGTCCCAATAGAACCAGGTAAAAATAATAAAACATCACTAATTTCATATATCTTATTAAATCTCTCCATAGTATTATCATAATAATAACTATCACTATACTTATTATTATCAGGTAAATAATATTTAACACTAACACCAGTAATTTTCTTGTTATTATTTAAAAAGCTATTGTAAGCGTCACCCATTAAACCACTATTACTAGCCCCAAATACTAAATCAACATCTTTAATTTTAGAAATATCATCTATTAATTCCTTAGATAAAATACTATATTTATCATCTATTTTAGAACTACTACATCCAATAAATAAATTCATATGCCTCCTATATTAATACATTTATAATACTTTGTAAAGTTAGAGATTAATATGTTCTATCTGTTTTAAAAAGTCTTTACTCTTCATATATATACCAGTATACCTATCATAATAATCACTTAAAAATCTATTAATTTCATAACTAACATTTTCGCTAACATTTAATTTGCTAATATTATTAATATCTACATAATAATATAACCTTATCATCTTAATCGCATCATGTGATACAATCTCCTGATCGCTGTAACAATTACTACATACATATCCACCACTACTGCTAGATAAACTAACTATAGAATTAACTCCTCCACAATAACTGCAAGAATCAATAGAAGGTCTAACTCCCAAATAATTAAGTAATTTAACTTCTATCATATTGGTAATAACTAAAGGATTAAAATTATCATTAATCTTATTAAGACCAGCAATTATTATAGGAAACATACTACTATCATTATTCTCTTTACTAACTTGATTAACTAAATCAATTATATAAGAAGCATAACTAATAGAAGTAAGATTACTAACTATATTATTATAACTATTAATAACATCACAACTAATAAGTGTAGATAATCCATCACTCTTATAATAAACATTAAATCTACCATAAACTAACTTTCTACTAACACCCCTAAGCTTACTCTTAATATTACGACAACCCTTACTTATAACCCCAATAACACCATATTTATCAGTTAAAACATTAAGTATCTTGCTAGACTCACTATAATTAACCTCACTAATTATTAAACCATCAAACTCTTCTATTTTCCTATTCATCGTCAAGTCCTAATTCCTTAAGTAATCTATCTTGATTTCTCCAATCTTTCATAGTCTTAACATATGTTTCTAAAAATACTTTCTTACCTAAAAACTTCTCCATATCATATCTTGCTCTAGAACCAACCTCTTTAAGCATAGAACCATTTTTGCCAATAATAATCTTCTTAATATTTTCTCTATCAACTACTATTAGTACTTGTATATGAACTATATCTTCTTCCTCATTATAATTTTCAACTAAACAAGTAACTTCATGTGGAATCTCATCTCTAGTAAGTTCTAATATCTTTTCACGAACAAACTCTCCCATAATAAATCTAGTAGAGACATTAGTTAACTCTTCATCATCATATAACTTATCACTATCGATTAAATATTTCTTAATAGTCTTAATTAAATCTCCTAAATTATTACGCTTAGCACTAATAGGTATAACTTCATCAAACTTATATATATCATTTATCTTAGTAATTTCTTCAAGTAATACACTCTTATCTTTAATTAAATCAATCTTATTTAAAATAAGTAATATAGGAACACCCTTATCTTTAATACGATTAAGTATAAATAAATCACCCTTACCAAATCCCTTAGTAGAATCAATTAAAAACATTATCGCATTAATACCATCAACCGAATTATAACTCTTCTTATTCATTATATTACCAAGTTTATGTACAGGCTTATGAATACCAGGAGTATCTACAAATACTATCTGTGAATCACTATCATTATATATCCCCTCTATTATATTTCTAGTAGTACCACTAACATTAGAAGTAATAGCTAACTTCATCCCAATTAAACTATTAAGTAAAGTAGACTTTCCAACATTAGGCCTACCAACTATACTAACAAATCCACACTTCATATAACCTCCTAAAATAATGCTAAAATCCTAGGTATAAATATAATACCACCAACTACAGCAGAAATTATTGCCATAACAAGTACAGCCCCAGCCGCACAATCTTTGCTATTACCTGCTAAAGTATTATACTCAGGACTAACTAAATCAACTAAATATTCCAAACTAGTATTAAATAACTCAGCCATAAAAACTAAACCAATCATAATAAATAAACATATAAAATCCAGTTTACTAATATGTAGTATAAAACCAAGTATAATAACTAAAACACTACAGAAAAAATCAACTAATAAATTTTGTTCGCCTCTAAATCCTATAACTATACCATTAAAAGCATATTTAAAACTCTTAAATAATTTTTTAATAGAAAAACTCTTATCTTTTAATTTCATATAAATCTAATACCTCATCCTGTTTCTTAAACATAACTTCCTCATCTTCCTTAGTCATATGATCATAACCAAGTAAATGATAAAACCCATGTACTCCTAAAAAACATATTTCTCTAAGTAAACTATGTCCATATTCTAAAGCCTGACTACGAGCCTTATCAATAGATATATATATATCACCAAGTACTCTAATATCACCAGGTAAAAATAAAGAATCATCATCCTCTAATGCAAAAGTAATAACATCAGTCTCTCTATCTATATTTCTATAATTCTTATTAAGTGTATGAATATAAGAATTATCTACAATAATAACATTAAAGTATGTATCAACTAACCCTTCCTTATCCATTGCTCCATAAAGTACTTTTTCAAGCATCTCTAACTCTTCTATATCTTCATTAACTAAACTACTAAACTCTATCTTATTCACTTAAATCACCACCACAACATATATAAACAAAACTAAAAATAACAACATAAATATATTACAAATTATCTCCCTATATTTAATAGGTATTATATTATATATCTTCTTAACAAAAATATATATAATATATCCTAAAACACCACCAATTATATTTAAAATAATATCATCAACATCAAATACTCTACCAATAGAAAGTTGCACTACTTCTATAGTAAAAGATGTAACTATAGTAATAATCAAAGGAACATTCAAATTATTACTCTTAGTATAATAACTAATAAAGAATCCAAAAGGTAAAAACATACAAACATTACCAATTACATTCTTTATAAATAATCTACTACCAAAAGCATATCTAAACATTTCTTTAAAAGGAGTAAAATTATTACCACTCCAAGAAACATAATCTTGAAAAGTAACTATCTGGAACAAAGATAAAACATATATTATAAAAAATAATGTAATAATATCTTTAAACAAATAAATCTTTTGATGATTTTTAATAATATAAGCTATTCTAATCGATATAATTACTACAATAGATATAGTAATCATAGGCCATATAATATTTCTAGCATTTCTAAATACATTAATAAAATTATTCATAAATACCTCGCTACTTATATTTTACTATTTATTAAAAAAAAAGAAAAGTTAACTTTTCTTTTTACCAATCTTTATAATCTTTAAATCTTCTTTTGGAAGTAAAGAAGTATTATCCATATCAGTACTTGTTGTATGTCCTATAACAATATCATCTTCTATACTACCATCATAAGTATAATAAATACCATCTTTTTCTACCTCTTCAATAAAAAAATCTTTTCCAAATATTTTTTTACTATTATTTTTATCACTAAAAGTATCATGAAAATATCTTTCATATGAATAATTATCTCTAATATTATAAATATTACTATTCATTATCTCAATAACTTTTTCTTTTACTTCGCAACTTATATATTCATCATTATTTTTAGTATATTGTGAAGAAATAACATATTCATTTGATTCTTTTTCTCTATATAATTTTGCTTCAAAAGTATAAAAACTAGTTTCCCTACTGCTCTTAGCAAATACTGTTTCTTTATAAGTTCTAAAAGATTCTTTTTCATTATGAGTAATACTTATATTAGATAAACGATGTGTCATAGCATTAATTACATTGTTAAATTCCTTATAAAGACTAGAAGATTGTATCAAAATTATAGTATCAAAATCTATTATCTTCATACTATTCCACCATATATTTATTTTTTATTTTAGCTCGTTCAATAACTTCTTCTCCAATATCTTTCATAGAATCATTGTTCAATGGAGATTGTACTGTATCCTTATTAAATCTCTTAACAAGCATAGTTCCATCATTATTATTAATAGAAGTTAAAGTGTTTTTATTAACTATTATTGTAGAATCAAAAGTTGATGATGGTTTTCCTACATTATATAACACTTCAGTAAACTTATCGCCATCTTGTGTATAAGATGGATAAACTTTAAATATACGATTCAAACTAATAAATTTCTTATATTCATCTGTTAATCTAGTAATAAATGATTGTTTGTTACCAATTTCGTTTAATGTTTCTAAGCTAATATCTATTATTTCTTCAGTATCATTAAGTGTTTCTTTTACAGCAATTGCTTTAACAACATATGTATCATAATCATAAAATATTGATGTTTCATGAACTAAAACAGTATCATTAGTTTCAACACTCTCTAAATGTTTATATATAGTTTTACCAGTTCTTGCTTCTTTTTCTTTTTTTAAATCTTTACTTATATAAGTATAAGATTTATTCTCTATTAATTTTTTAGCTTCTTCATTAAATTTATCATAACTCTTAGTACTTCTAGCAATATTAGATAACCCTATTTCATTTAACGTTGAATCTTCCAAATTATTTATCGTTTTAATACCTTTTTTAAATTCCATAATTCCTCCATAAGCGATACATATTATAACAAAATATTAGAGTTTTGTCAAAAAAGATGCCAAAGCATCTTATAAATTAATTAGTTTTTCTTTTATTATAGAAGAAACTTCGCTCATATCAGCTTTACCCTTTAATTTAGCAGTAGCTGCTCCCATAACTTTACCCATATCTCTCATGCCCGTAGGTTTAACTTCATCAAATATTAAGTCTATTTCTTTAACTATTTCCTCATGATTTAATTGTTCAGGTAAATATTTAACTAGTATTTCAATTTCTTTATTTGTTATATCAGCTAAATCATTTCTATTAGCCTTAGTAAATTCTAAAACACTTTCTTTTCTCATTTTAATTTGACGAGAAACTACATCTATCAATAAAGTATCATCTTCATTTCTCTTATTATCAATTACTTCTTGTAAAATATTAGCCTTTACCATTCTAAGTACATCAAGCTTTAACTTATCTTTAGCTTTCATAGCTTCTATAATATCTTTTTTAAATGTTTCTATCATATTATCACTCCCTAAAAATATTTTATCACAAAAAATAGAGATTATCTTAATAATCTCTATTATTAGCACGATTTCTCTTTTGAGAATTCTTAATTCCTTCTTTTTTAGCTGCTCTTCTTCTTACTCCTGGTTTGTCGTAAGCTTCTCTTTTCTTGAATTCTGAAGGGACACCATCTCTAGCTACTTTTTGCTTAAATTTTCTTAAAGCTTGGTCTAAATTTCCGCCTCTAACTGTTACACGAGTTGCCATTATTAATCCCCTCCTTCCGCGTTTAACTAAAATGAATTATAGCAAAACTTCTATGTATTTTCAAGTATCTTTATAAGAAAAAAAGATAATTACTTATCTTTTTTTATCTTTTGTACAATATTACTAATATTCTCTTTACCAAAAGCACTTAAAACTTCTATTGGTATAGCAAATATTATTGTATTAGATTGATCAGATGATAAATCATTTATTGTAGCAAGTGTTCTTAAATGTAGTGCTCCAGGAGCCTCTGCCATAACCTTAGCAGCAAGTGCTAAGTTATTAGCAGCTTCAGATTCACCTCTACTCTTAGTAATAACAGCTTCTTTTTCACGTTCAGCTTCAGCTACCTTAGCAATAACTCTTTGCATCTCTTCAGGTAACTTAATATCTTTTAATTCAACATTTTCTACTTTAATTCCCCAAGGATCAGTCGCAACATCTATAATCTTAGTAATTTCATCACTAATCTTATCACGTTCACTTAACAACTCATCAAGTGATACAGAACCAACAGCATTTCTCATTGTAGTTTGAGCAAGTTGACTAACTGCATATTGGAATCTTTCAACTTCAATAATACACTTAGCAGCATCAAATACTTTAAAATAAAGTACAGCATTAATTCTAACACTTACATTATCCTTAGTAATTGCATCTTGTTCAGGTACATCTACTGCCTTAGTTCTAACGTCTACTTTTTTAAATGAATCTATAACTGGAAATACTAAATTCCAACCTGGAAGTAATATTTTATTAAATTTACCAAATCTAAATAAAACTCCCCTTTCATATTCATTTATTTGTCTTATTGATATTACTACTAATGCTATAAGAACAATCAAAATAAAACCAAAAATTTCCATATCTTCCTCCTGGATATATTATACTACAAAATACCAAAAATTGCTAGATATAAATGACTACCAATATCTACTCCCATCCTATATAATATACCAACATAATAACTAAGTACTATAACCAAAGCTATAGATAAAATTACCTTAAATATATTAATACCTATCATTTTAATGGACATAACTTATCCTCCTCAACTCTTCTCAAAGAAGAACCCAAACTAACTCCAACATCTCTTAATATTCTAAATATAGAAGCAATACCACTAAATATAGAACCACTAATATATCCACCTCTTATATCTCTTAAACTATCAAAACTAACATCGATCATCTACAACCTCCTGGATTAGTATAACCATCAATTATACCTGCAATAAAAACTATTGCTGAAAACACTGCAAAAACTATCATACCTACTGCAGTAATAGATATAGAACCACCCTTAATACCAGATAATTCTAAAACACCAATTTCTTTCATATTTCCTCCTCAGTTTAGATAATATATTTTTTTGAATAACTATTCAAACGACTAATTTTAATATTTTAAATACAAAAGTTAACAAAATATTATAATTGACTATATAATTTAAATAATTACTATAATAAAACTATCTAAATTATCAAATATATACTATTTAAAAATAATTTTAAAAATATTAAATATCTTAATCTTATTACTATAAATATATATAACACCACTCTCTCTATCTCTTAATAAATTATGACTCTTAATCAAAATACTACTATATTTATTAAATATATCATTATTAATATCAATTATCTTATAGTTATATATAAAACCCTTATAATAAAAAGAACTATTATTCTTAATTAAATTATTATCACTCTTATCAACTATAACTTCATATACCCCATCACTAACACATACTATATTAAAACTCTTATAAATATTTATATAAATACTATTAAAATATATAAATATAAATATAATTACTATAAATAATAAAATAACTAAAGTATAAACTTTCCTAAACATACTATATCTCATTAATATTACCCCCATCTATACATAAAATTCTATTATATAAATCTAAATTACTCTTACGATGACTTATAAATATCAAAGTAGAATTATATAAATAATCCATAATACCCATAATAATATCTCTTTCCATTGAAATAGATAAAAAATCAAATACTTCATCAAATATATATAAACTACACTTCTTAATAATACTTCTCGCAACTATTATTCTAATACCCTCTCCATTACTTAGATTACTACCATTATCTATTATTATTTTATTAGGATCTTTTATCTTACATAAACTAATTACTTTATCAACCTCATCCTTACTATAATTAACACCCATCGTAATATTATATATAACACTCCCATTAAATATAGCCTCTTTCGATACATATAAACTATTTCTTCTAATACACTCTAAATGATAATGATTAATATCAATATCACCTATCTTAATAGAATTATAACTAACCTCTCTATATCTCATAAGTATATGAGCTAAACTACTCTTACCAATACCACTCTCTCCATATATAAATACTCTATCCTTATACTTTATTAAACATTTAGCATGATTAAATATATATCTACCATCTATTTGAATATTTAAATCTAATATATTAATATCTTCTTTTAAATCATATTTTAAATAATAAAAACTATTACTATAATCATCACTATCTAAATAATATAAATCACATATTCGCTTCATACTAATATAAAACATAGAATAATCATCTATAAGCATAAATATTCTATTAAAAGAGGATAAAACAAAAGATAAAAAAGTATTATATAAAAATAAATCTACTATACTAATACTTTCTACAATAACCTCCCTAATACCAATAGAATATATAAAAACATATAATAAATTACTAAGATTATTTTTTATATAATTAACTACATTAATAAAAAATAAATATAAATAATTAATATTAATAAACTCTTCATATAGATTGACACTATTATCAATAAACCTCTTCTCAAAGTGACTTCCTTTAATAGTATTAATAGATGAAAACTCCTCCACTATACTACTATTAATATTATCTTCAACTCTCTTAGTTTTATTATATTTATCTCTTCTATATTTACTAGTAACAATAGAAAAAATTATATTTATAATAAAATATATTAAACATATCCAAGTAATTAACTTACTAATCTTAAACATAAATATTAAAAACAAAATAATACTAAATATATCAATTATTAAAAACATAAATACCTTAGTAATATAATCTTTTACTATACTTAAATCTCTAATTCTATTTAATATCTCTCCGCTAGTTCTACTCTTAAAATAATAATATGGAAGTAACAATATTTTACTAAATAAAGAAGAAGTAACTATCTTATCAAATATAAACATAATCTTAATTATTAAAGTATCTCTAATTAACACAATAACTTCTTTCAATATATATAAACTAATTATAAAAATATTAATATAAAATAAGTTATTAGTATTACCAAACTTTTCAATATAATTAGTCATATATTTTAAATGTATAGAACAAAATAAATTAAATAAAAAACTAAATACTATAAATATAAATACTATAAATAAACTACTCTTATTATTTCTAATAAATTTATTAACCTCTTTTACTATAATATTTCTCTTACGCATTATAGGTAAACTCCTATTAGGTTTAAATAATAAAAATGTATTAGTACTAATACTATTAAATTCATATTTACTTATCTTTTTATAACCACAACTAGGATCCATTATAAGTATTTCTTTATCTACTTTTACAACTACTACAAAATGCATTAAACCCTTAATATTAACATAGGCAATACATGGTAAATTATCACTAATATTATCTATATCAGACTCTACTCCCCTAGCAGCCATTCCAAGCCTCTTAGAATAATTTATAAGTTCTAATGCACTAACTCCTTCTTTATTAGTATTAGTACCCTCTCTTAAAATACTCTTACTAATATCTCCCTTATAGTATCTAATAATATATAGTAGACAACTAACTCCACAATCACTAATATCATCTTGTAACACAGCTCTTATCATATATCCTCCAATATATTAAACAAAAAATATTGATAAGACACTAAAAAAATAGGATTTCTCCTATTTTAAATCTATTTTAATATGTGCTTCTCTAAGTTGCTTTTCAGATATTTCAGAAGGACATCCCATCATCATATCAGACCCATTTGCTGAAAGTGGAAATGGTACAACTTCTCTAATATTTTCCTCATCAAGTAAAAGCATTAATATTCTATCTATTCCAGGAGCCATACCAGCATGAGGAGGTGCTCCATATTTAAATGCTTCATATAAAGATGGGAATTTATTTATAACTTCTTCTTCAGGATATCCAGCAATAGAAAATGCGCGTTTTAGTATTTCAGGTGAATGATTTCTAACTCCTCCTGAAGCCATCTCATATCCATTACATACAAAATCATATTGATATGCTTCTATATCAAATGGATTCTTATTGTTAAGCGCATCAAGTCCACCTTGTGGCATAGAAAATGGATTATGAGAAAACTCTATACTACCATCTTCTTCATTTTCTTCATAAAATGGAAAATCATTTATTATACAAAATTCATATTTTGACTTATCTATTAAATCTAATTCCTCTCCTAATTTAGTTCTTAAATTACCCATTATTCTAGAACATCTCTTTTTATCAGCTACTATAAATAATACATTACCATCTACTAAATTAAATTTATCTCTAAGTAATTGTCTAATATTATCATCAAAGAATTTATCTAAAGAAGACTTAAATCCTCCATCTACTACTTTAATATATCCTAATACACTATGTAATCCCTTAACATACTCTTCTAACATCTTATACCAAGAATTAGACTTATCTATATTATCCACTTTAATACATCTAACTACAGTATCCTTAAATGGAGCAAAGTCGCTCAAATTCATAATATCACTAATATCTTCTATTATTAGAGGATTTCTAAGATCAGGTTTATCACTACCATATTTTAATAATGCATCTTTATATTTAATTCTTCTAAATGGTAAAGGTGAAACCTCTTTGTTACCAAACTTAGTAAATACATCATAAAATACTTTTTCACCAATCTTATATACATCCTCATCTTCAGCAAAACTCATTTCAAAATCTAATTGATAAAACTCTCCATACAATCTATCACTTCTAGGGTCTTCATCTCTAAAACAAGGTGCTATTTGAAAATACTTATCAAAACCAGATACCATTAATAATTGCTTAAATATTTGAGGAGCTTGTGGTAATGCATAAAACTTACCAGGATACTTACGAGAAGGTATAATAAAGTCTCTTGCTCCCTCAGGTGATGAAGCAGTAACAATAGGTGTTTGTATCTCAGTAAAATCCATTCCTCTCATTAAATCTCTAATATAAGAAATTACCCTACTTCTAAATAAAATATTATTATGAACTTCACTATTTCTTAAATCTAAATATCTATATTTTAATCTAGTATCTTCTAAAGACTCCTTACTATGAGCAACTTCAAATGGTAAAACAGGTAATGCCTCTCCTAATACTTCTATATCACTAATTACTACTTCAACTTCGCCTGTTTTCATATTAGGATTAATCATATCACTTCGTCTTCTTCTAACAACACCAACTACACTAACAGTAGACTCTTTAATTAAATTACTATATTTTTCTACTTCATCTGTATAAAGTTGTACTATACCAGTCTCATCTCTTAAAGTAATAAATTCTAAACTTCCTAAATTTCTAATAGAATTAATCCATCCAGCAAGTCTTATTTCCTTATCTACTAAATCTACTCCAACTTTTCCACAATAACAATTTCTATACTTATTTCCCATATTTCCTCCAATAAACTAAAAAAAGACCATAAATCTAAGGACGAGTATACCCGTGGTGCCACCTTAGTTCATGTCTTCCATGCTCTTTATATCTTAACGCGACTAACGATTGTCTTATAACTTGTGTCTTCATCTATTTATTATTAATAGTTTTCACCAACCACTATCTCTCTAAAAATATAAATAGACTACTCTTCAAGTAAACATTACATCTATATTTTAATAAATCATTTAAAATAAGTCAAACAAAAAAAAGCAGATATAATCTGCTTAATATTCAAATGGTGTCCTCGAGGCGATTCGAACGCCTGACCGACCGCTTAGAAGGCGGTTGCTCTATCCAACTGAGCTACGAAGACATGCTCTTTCGGTTACAAGTAAAATTATATACTAAATTACCTAACTTTGGCAAGCATTTTTTTATTTTTTTTATTTGAATATTTTCTTTCTAAGTTTAAAATTATCATTATTATTAAATAAACCATCTCTAATTTTTTTATATAAGCTAACTCTAATACTAGGATAGATATTATATATAATATCTTTAATTTCTTTAACCCTATCATTACTAGTAGTATAAATTGGTTCAATATCATCATGTATTTCATAAGAAAAATTATTCTTATATAAAGTATAAAATATATTTTTATCTTTTAAACTTTCCAGTATCTTAATAAACTCTTTCGCCTGTATTAAAGAAATAGAATCTCCAAAATAAATTAAATAATTATCTCCAGTTCCAAGTATAACAACATATCCTAAAGAAGAAAGTATTCTAGCCTTCTGAAAACCGACATCTAATTTAAAATAATTATTTATTTTATTCTTCTCAATATAATAATTAACATATTTAATATGCTCTTCAAAAAAACTATTATCATAAATTATACCTAATTTATCAATAATTATTAATCTCTTATTATCCATTAATTTTTTCTTCCACCATCTACTTTAATAATCGCATCATTTATATAACTAGCATCTTTACTACATAAGAATACTATTACCTTAGCTATTTCTTCACTAGAAGCAAATCTACCAAGTAATATTTTATCTTCTTCAACTGCTCTTTGATCATAACTTAAATCTTTATTCATAGGAGTATCTACCCATCCAGGACAAACACAATTAACTCTAATAGGCGCAAGACTTAAAGCAAAATTATGAGTAAGAGAAATAACTCCTGCCTTAGAAGCATCATAATCAATAGACTCAGGATAATAACTATCTATCGCATTAGTAGAAGAAACATTTACTATAACTCCTCTTTCACCCATCAACCTAGAAGCATACTTAGTAACTAAAAAAGTACCAACTAAATTAACATCAACTACTCTTCTAAACTCTAAACTACTCTTATCATTAATAAAATTATCTAAAGCAATTGATGCATTGTTTATTAATATATCTATACTACCAAAATCATTATATATATTATCAATTAATTTAGAAACATCTTCTTCACTACTTATATCACATTGATAAGAATAACACTTAACAGAATAATTTGATAAAATCTCATCAACTACCCTATCCGCACCATCTTTATTCTTGTTGTAACATACCGCAACATCTATATTATGACTAGCTAAAAGTAGCGCTACTTGACTACCAATTCCACTGCTTGCCCCAGTAACAATCGCAACTGCCATACTATCTTCCTACCCTTTCAATAAATTCTAAACTACTATCTATATCAGAATCAACAATATAACTCTTCATCTTATTATTTTCTAAATATACTAAACTAGCTCCCCTAAACTTAATATCACTAGAAATACCATATTTACTCAACTTATTATAGTAATCACTATTACTCTTATCAAGTATCTTATAACTAATATTATTACTATCTAAAACGCCCTTTACTTTATCACATAGAAAGCAATTATTATCCCTTATTAATATATAATTAAAAACTTCCCTTTTATCATCTATCCTATTATATATAGATACAACTAAGCATACTATAGGTACTAATATAATAATACTAACAATTAACCCTATAACAGCATTTCTCTTCATCATTACTATTTCTTCATCCATACAATTCACCTATAATATTATATCATGTAAACACTTTATAGCATATAAAAAGATTGATAATATCAATCTATTATACTAATCATATGTATAATGGAATATGTCTTAAAGAAAATAAAAAATGTAGAATATTCTACATTTTTAAACTCTTTCTACTTTTATAAATGCTGAAGATGAATTTAATTCATACTTATCTGATAAACTAGTATCTTTAATTAACTTATCTCCAAGTACTTCACCCATAATATAATCTTTATATTTATCAAACATTTCATCAATATCACTATCTCCATTGTAGTAAACATTAATATGATCAGTTATAACAAAGTCAGCTTCTTTTCTTAATGATTGAACAGTTCTAACAAACTCTCTTGCTAAACCTTCAAGGATTAACTCAGGAGTTAAATGAGTATCAAGTACTACACTAACTCTATCATTTCCTGCTCCTTCAAATCCTTCTTTTTGTTTAATAGAAATAATTACCATATCACTAGTTATATTAAACTCTTCACCATCTAATATAATAGTCTTATTATTATTCTTAACTTCTTCTATATCTTCTCTACTAAAATTAGATAACTCTTCTTGGAATAACTTAATCTTACTTCCAAGTACTTTACCAACTTCTTTAAAGTTAGGTTTAATTACGTAATCCATATATTGACTCATATCTTCTTTAAATAATATTTCTTTAACATTTAATTCTTCTTTAATAACACTAACTAAATCTCCAATAATATCCTTAGTATCAATTGGTAAATATATATTACTAATAGGTTGTCTAACTTTAATAGAAGCCTCTTCTCTAGCGTTTCTTCCTAAACTACAAACATCTCTTACCATATCCATTTGTTTTTCAACATCCAAATTGATTAATTTCTCATTAACTTTAGGGAACTCTGCTAAATGAACTGATTCATCTCCAGTTAAATTCCTATAAACTTCTTCACTCATAAATGGAACTATAGGAGCACTTAATCTACATAATGTAGATAATACTTCATAAGTAGTTTGATATACTGCTTTCTTAGAAATACTCATCTCACTATCCCAGAATCTTCTTCTACAACTTCTAATATACCAGTTAGATAAATCATCGTTTAAGAAATCAACTAAATACTTAGTAACTTTATTTAAATCATACTCTAAATATGCATTAGAAACATTTTTAACTAATCTATTTAATTTAGATAATAACCATTTATCAATTAACTCTCTATCTTCTGCTTCAATATTATATTCTCTAGGATCAATATGATCAGCATTCGCATACATTTGGAAGAATGAATAAGTATTCTTAAATGTAGAAGTAAACTTAGAATAAACCTCTTTAACTATATCTTCATTAAACTTAAGTGGAGTCCATACTGGAGAAGTATATAACATAGTAAATCTAATTGTATCTGCTCCATATTTTCTCATTATTTCAATTGGCTCAATAATATTACCAGTAGACTTACTCATCTTCTTACCAAACTTATCAAGCATCATATCATTAACTACTACATTCTTATAACTAGAAACACCAGATAAAATAGTAGAAATAACTATCAATGAATAGAACCATCCTCTAGTTTGATCAACTCCTTCAGCAATAAAATCAGCTGGGAATTGTTCTTTAAATAATTCTTTATTTTCAAATGGATAATGGAATTGTGCATATGGCATAACACCACTATCAAACCAAACATCTACTACATCAAGTACTCTAGTCATTAAAGATGAACACTTTGGACATTTTAAATGTAATTGATCAACATATGGTCTATGTAATTCAATCTTTTTAACATCTACATCTTCTACAACCATACTTTGTAATTCATCAAGTGAACCAATAACATGTTTATGACCACAACTACATGTCCATATAGGTAGCGGACATCCCCAATATCTATTTCTAGAAATTCCCCAATCTACCATATTTTCTAACCAGTTAGCAAATCTCTTTTCTCCAACGTAATCTGGATACCAATTAACATGTTTATTAGCTTCTATTATTTGATCCTTTACTTTAGTAGTTTCAATATACCAAGCTGGCTTAGCATAATATATTAGAGGATGATTACATCTCCAACAATGAGGATATTCATGCACCATCTTAATCTTCTTAAATAATTTATCATTTTCTTTTAAATATTTAATAATCTCAATCTCAAGTTCAGGATCAACTACATCTCTTCCTACCCAAGGTCCAACGTTGTAGCATCCATCTTTACCAACTGGATTTAATGTAGGTAAATTATATTTCTTACCAACCTTATTATCATCTTCACCAAATGCAGGAGCAATATGTACTATACCTGTACCATCACTATCAGTAACATAATTATCTACAGTAACATAAAATGCTTTCTTATTAACTTCCATAAAAGGTAATAATTGTTCATAAGAAATACCTTCTAACTCACTACCTTTAAATTCAGATATTACTTCAATATCTTCTCCCAATACTTTATTAACTAAACTCTTGCCAACAATAAAAGTATATCCCATACTCTTAACCTTAACATAAGTAAGATCAGGATTAACACATAATGCTACATTAGCCATTAATGTCCAAGGAGTAGTAGTCCAAACTAAGAAATATTCATCTTTTCCAACTACTTTAAAAGGAACAATTACAGTATTAACACTAACTTCTTTATATCCTTGTGACACTTCATTAGCAGATAACTCAGTACCACATCTAGGACAATATGGTAATACTTTATTCCCATAATATAAAAGTCCTTTTTTATCTATTTCTTTTAATGCCCACCATTCACTCTCTATATAATCATTAGTACAAGTAATATAAGGATTATTCATATCAATAAATTGACCCATAACCTTAGTTACTTTATTAATTTCATCTATATTAGTCGCAGTAGCTAAATTACATTCACGACAAAAGTTCTCAATACCAAATTTCTCAATATCACCCTTATTTTTAAAACCTAACTTTTTCTCAACATTAACTTCTATTGGTAATCCATGAGTATCAAGTCCAATCTTTCTTTTTACCTTATACCCATTCATAGTCTTATATTTACAAAAAGCATCTTTTATAGTTTTCGCAAATACATGGTGAAGACCAGGTTTAGCATTAGCGTATATTGGTCCATCATAAAACACATAATTCTTATCATTTCTACTATCAATACACTTAGTTAATATATCAATACTATCCCAATATTCATTAACCCTATCTTCAGCATCACTAATTGATCCTTTATATAACTCTTTAAATTCCATACTTCCTCCTAACAAAAAAACTACTCATCCAACAAAGGACGAATAGTTCGTGGTACCACCTTATTTTACTAGTAAACTAGCCTCATATTTATAACGTAATTACCCGTATTTATCTTTAAATAAATCGCACTTGAAAGTGATACTAATATACCTATCTATGTATTTTCACCAACCATACACTCTCTAAAAGAATCAGTACACTACGTCTTTCGCACTTGCTTTATAAAATGAATAATATCAAATTTATTAAATTATTTCAATAGATTTTAATAATTTAACTATTTAACATTAGAATTATATGAAGAAATAATATTTTTACTTCTCTCTATAATAGAAATATGACTCTTATCTATTAATCTATATTGCATCATAAAATCATAAAACCTATTAAAATCACTAATACTCTTAAATAAATTATCACTATCTTCTTTATATAATTTATAACTAATCATCATATCAATATCAATAGCTAAATCTTCTATAATTTCATTAAGAAATACACAAAATAATTTTCTATTAATTAAACTAGTATTCTTATAAACATCTTCTAATTCATATCTTTTTATAGAATAATAGAAAAATTCTCTATATACATCATGTGACATATTACAACCATTACTACTATAGTACTTATATAAATAAAAATCTATTATCTTAATAGGAGAAAATACTTTCCCATTCTTATCATAAAACTTCTTAAGTTGAGGATATTCATCAAACATACTTCTCTTTTTTGAAATCATAGTACCAATACTTTCTATCGCATAAGCTTCTCCATCTCTTCTAATACTAATATTTTCACATTTTTCTTCTTGCATATTATTATTGTAGAAAGAATAACTCCTAACAAGCCTATCTTTTAATGAATCCTTTACCTTACCATATTCTTTATCACTAAAATATTCTCCTGCAAAATCTAATCCATCACTAATACCAACAGACTCAGCTTCTAATTCACTATCTTTATATTTATAATTTACATCATATTCCTTAAATTTATCAGTAGTATGTAACTTAGAAGAAAGACTACACTTAATATAATTAAATGCTGAAGAACTAACTTGACCACTCCTTGCCTCATACTCTTGCCTATAATGACAAAACTCATGACACAAAGTAACTATTCTAGTTAAATTTTTATAAGAATTGTTTTTATATAATTTATCATTTATCGCAATATAAACCATACCATCTATATAAACTCCTGTATATTTATCACTATCATCAATACCATAATATACAGGAATAATAGGCATATTATTAGAAATACATTTATTATAAACAATATATTTAAATATTAAATCATAAAATCTATCATAATTCTTATCTCTTCTATAATACTCTCTAATTACTTTATCAATTAAAATATTATTATCCCCTATATTATTAGATAAATATAGAATCATAAAATAAAAATACTCATCATCTATTTCTTCTCTATTTAAATATTTCTTAGTAATTCTATCTACTAAATCCTTTAAATTATTATTACTTTTATTTATACTTTTAACTATATTATCAGGAAATATATCTAAACATTCTCTATATATTCTAGAAGAAACAATTAAAGTAGGCTCTTCTTTATATAAACTAGAATAAATACTTATAACTTTATTTATAATATTCTTATCACTATTTTTAATTCTCTTAATTATTTCCTCTTCCATAACATCTATCATAAATAAATTATCTATAGTATTAAATTGAGATGAAGAACTAGTAATTGCATAACTAAAATAAGCATTAAAAAATAACTCTTTATTATCTAAAAACTCTTCTAATGTATTATTTATCTTACCATCTACATAACTTATATATTTTTTATAAATATCAACTACCATATATACCTCAAAAAAGATACCAACTGGTATCTTATTCTAGTTCTAATACCTCAATCTCATCTACTATAGCTTGCTGTTCTTTAACTAGTATTTGTAACTTTCTTTTAAATATACGAGTATTTCTTTCTAATCTTTCAACTTTCTGATACTCTTCACTTGCTTTAAGTAATGCTTCATTAACTATCTTACTAGCATTATTTCTAGCCTCATCTATTATAACTTCAGCTTCTTTTAGTGCACTATCTCTAATAACTTGATTAGACTTCTCAATCTCAATCATCCTATTATATAATGCATCTTCTACTTTTCTATAATCTTCTATTACTTTTTTTAATTTAATTATTTCTTGTTTTTGTAGCTTACATTTTTCGATAATACCAGAGGTATTAGTAATTACATCATTAACAAATTGATGCACTTCATCTTTATTATAACCATTCTCCTCTATACTAAATTTCTTCATAAGCCCACCTATTATTTATTAAAAGAAATCGTCTTCTCCACTTTTCTTTTTATTTATTTTATCTGCTTCTTCACTCATCTTACCTTCAACTTCTACATTATTAGGTGCACATAGTATTATACCATTACCTAACTTTTGTATACTTCCATTAATTGAATAGATACATCCAGATAAGAAATCTGTTATTCTTCTAGCTTGATCTGGAGTAACTCTTTGTAATTTTACAATAACTCCAATTCTTTTCTTTAAATAATCAGCTATTTGTTGAGACTCACTAAAAGCACGAGGTTCAAGAAGCATCATCTTAGATCCTCCTACACCATTCTCTTGAGCAAATGTCTCACGAGTAGTTTCATAAAATTCATCTGTTTCTTTGTCTTCAGGAGCATCTCCCGCTCCAAATATATTTTTAAATATTGCCATAAATCCTCCAATTATTATACTTATTTTATCATATTTTTTAATATCTTTACAATATTAAATAACAACGTTATTTTCACCAACTCTTATAGAAGCATTTTGTTCTTGTTCCTTAACTTCTACATTGCCACTCTTTCTATACCAAACATCACATAAATCTACATTAGCAGAAAGTGGTCTTGGATTTGGTAAGAAGAAATGCATTGAAACAGGTATTTTAAAAGCACTACCAAACGCTACACAACTACCAGGTTCAAGATTCTTTATCTGCATAAGTATTTCACTACTTATATTAGGAACCATATCACGAATATAAGAACTATCCTTTGGATGCAATGTTCTAAATATTATAAAGTTAGAACATTGAGAAATACAAGTATCAGATAACTCACTAGGTCTTTGTGTAATAAGTCCTATAAATACACCATACTTTCTTCCTTCCTTCGCAATTCTTTCAAATATATTATATCCAAGTAAAGATATATCAATATCTTTTTGTACATATCTATGTGCCTCTTCAATAATAATATGGTATGCATGAGAAGCTCTAACATCATCATTAACGCTCTTCATAAATATCTTTCTAGAAATAATTTTAACAATAACTTTAGCCATTCTATCATCAATATAATTAATATTAAAATTAATTATCTGACAAAGTTTTCCATCACTAGTAGTAATCAAATCCTCAACAAATTTATTCGCATCAACCTTTTTAGGATATCTAAATAGTTCACTAACAGAACTATTACATAAATTATGTAATCTAACACTAAGTATTGATGCTGTATCATTAACTTTACTATTAGTTAAACTGCCTTGACTAAGTAAAGCAAAATCCATTGCTAACTCTAAATCTTCTAAATCATAATAAATATTCTTATCTTCTTCACTAATATTAACTATCTCATCTAATATGTATCCACTTATAAACTTAACAATTAACTCCATCTCTTGTAGTTTACCAGTACCATCTATATATAAACATTGTTTTAATGTTCTAACATAACCAGGTTGAGCAATCTTAGTCTCTAAATTTAAAAGTGGTGTATTAAACTTAGTTAAAATAGCTAAAAATTGATCTCTTATCTTAGAAGAATCTTTTCCACTTAATAAAACATCTAATAATACTCTAGCTATAATATCATTCTTAACTCTAATAGTAGTATCACTAACTCCCTTAAGCACAGGTACTAAATCTAACATCTTACTAATTATAGGTAATTGATTAGGACTAGTCGCATCAAGTAATAATGCCAAATCATCTAAATCAAGTAACCATGCAGGTATTCTAAGTAAACTAGAACGTGAAGCCAAATTAGTAGTATAACTCTTATAATTAATATTATTATTAATACTATTTAGTCCACTAAAAGCTGTAGTATATTCCCCATAAGCATCAAAGAATAAAAATGTAGAATTAATAGGAGGATTACTACTACTAAATAATGACTGAATCATATAACTAACACTACTACTCTTACCAGAACCACTATTACCAATAATACCAAAATGACTATTAAAAAACTTATTTACTAAAACATTAATTCTATAACCCTTATATATATTAGAAGTACCAAATAAAATAGTACCAAATCTAGTATCCTGTGGACCAAGTATCTTAGATATTTCATCTAACTTAATTAATCTAACTAAAGCATTAAAACTAGGTTTACGACTAGCACCTTGTATAAACTCTTCTCCCTGTATTTCACCAACTATATTTATATACATACTATTCCTATTAGAATATACAATTTCCCCTATAATCTTAGAATCTCCACTCTCCATAACTACATGTAAATTTATAAGATTAACTTGTTTTGTTATATCAATATTAAGTTTTATCACAACAGTATTTTCACGTATTTCTTCTATTGTACCCAACATAAATCCACCACTCTTCTATTCTATATAAGTATATCATAATAAAATATAAAATATCTATAGAAATAAAATAAAAATAGCTCTTATGAGCTATTTAACTTCTATAGAAACAAGATTTAATCTGTTTGTCTTCTTTTCGTATTTATAAATAATTGTAGATATCTTACTCTTATCATAATTAACACTAGGTAATATATAAATATCTTTACTTGTATCTATCTTTACTTCACTTAATTTATTTTTCTTATTAATTGAATCATATATTATATATTTACCATCTTTAACTTCAAAATAACTAACTTTTCTAATGATAGAATAATACTTATCACTATCATTAACCTCAGTTGATTCAACTCTAAAATTAATATTATTATCTTTTCTTACTATATTAGTAAAACCATTTTTATAAGTATAACTTATCTTACTATTTTTATAACTCTTCTTAGAAATATCCCCTTCAAAATAATCATTGTATTCTTTTTGAATCTTACTTTCTTTATAGTTAGGTAAACTAATATATACAACTGCCGCAGTCTTTTCTTCATTACTCATCTTACTAAAATTAACATTAACATCTTTAATAAAATATCCAAGTAATTTATAACTATCGTCTTTTAATTTTTTACTAATATCAGCAGTTACCTTTATTAGAGGTTTACTTTGCTTTTTATTTAAAAACATAAATATAAATCCAATAATAAGTAATAATAATCCACACACTAATAATATCTTATAAATCTTCTTCATAATTATCTCCATACACACCAGTCAAAATTAATTCTCAAATCGATATTTGCTGAGTTTCCAGCCATATCTTGTATATTTACTATAATACCTACTCCTATTGTACTAGACGTACCTAAATAATCTTCCACTATATTAGATGCAGGATATGTATTATTTGTAGATGAATGACCACCATCCCATAAACTCCAGAATTCAATATTACGACTATAAATTCCAGATACATCATCTTTATATTGAGGCCAAATTATATGTGATTGTTTAAAACAACCAGAATAATATGGTGGAACTGTATCAAACATTACTCTTAATGCAGGTGATGCATCAGAAGCTACACCCTTAACATTATAACCTCTAAATACAACATAATTATCTCCATCAGGAATAACTTGTGCCGTTCTAAGCCAAGAAGCGTCTCTTGACTGTCTACCTTCATTTCTACCATATTGATTCCAGTGATTTACTAAACTTGCGACATGGCCATGAAATGCATTTTTTAAATCTGGATATTTTATATGATAATAAGCTGCATCTATTACTCTACTTGGATCATCATCATGTAAATCCTTCCAAGTACAGTTTCTTATTCCTTCTTCTACAGATTTATTACTACCAAAAATACAATACTGATATCCCGCAATAGTAGAACCAGTTAAATCAGTTGAAGGACTAGAAACCTCAACTATAGTCTTATTAGTCCATGTATTTATAGAATAAGCACTTATAGTTGGAGATGTTGGTCTGCATAATGAAGCAGATTTACTACAAGTTCTTGTTTCAGTTTCAACTCCACATGAATTATCAAAATATTTATCTTTATATTTTTGAGAAACCTTCTCAGTACCAGGATTATCGCATGTAGCATCACATGATTTAATTATAGTAGCTTCACCGTCTTTAACTTTTTCATTGCATTTTTTATAAACAGTATAATTGAAATCTTTCTCAGCTTTTGCTCCATTTAATCCAGTTACAACAACTTTTATTTTATGTGTTTTTCCATCTAATCCACCAAGAAAAGTATGCTCAACACTTCCAAATTGATTAAGTGTTTGCTTAAACCCATCATCTGTACTTATTTCTATAGATTTAACATTATATGGAACACTTCCATAACGAGAAACAAATATTTCTATAGAATTTGAATTATAAGCAGGTATATTACTAAGTACATTTAAAGTAAATTTAGGTGGAATACAAGCAGTTGAAGTATTAACAGTACAAGGCTCTGTAACTTCTATTGCAGGACAAGGTGTATTTGTATTAACATCTTTTTTATTTTGACTATATGTAATTACTCCAGGTTTACCATCACAAGTCGCATCACATTCTTTAATTTTTACTTTTTCACCATCATTTTTTGTCATACTGCATTGTTTATATACAGTATAGGCTGCATTTTTAGCTAAATAAGTTCCATCACGATGCCAAACTTCCATTTTAACAACATTAACTCCTCCACTTAACCCACCTGGAAAAGTATAATTAAAGTTTTCTAATCCACCAGGTGAAGTATAATCCCTTTCGACTATAACTCCATTAGAATCAGTTAATTTAAGTTTAGTTATATAACATTGAGTAGCAGAACCAAGGCAACTGTAATTTAGAGAAACATTATCAGAATTATATGAACTTTGTTTAGACTTAATTTCTAATTTAAATACAGCAGCAGCATCATTACTCATAGTAGTACCAGGTAATGGAATTCCAGTAGGTT
The DNA here is from genome assembly GCA_963535465.1 of uncultured Erysipelotrichaceae bacterium. GTDB lineage: Bacteria > Bacillota_I > Bacilli_A > RF39 > UBA660 > CAUSWF01. The sequence goes on from CAUSWF010000007.1 coordinate 54,617, forward strand.
CGGTACAAGAATCTCTACTTAATCCACCAGGTAAATAGTCATATGTAGTCGCATTACCTTTCTTACACTTTAAAGATAAGTAATAATGATATTTATTATTACTCTTAAGAACTCTAACAAAAGTACTATAAACTCCATCTTTATTAGCACAACTTACATCTTTTATATTTATATTTTGAATTAAATTCTTAGTTTTCAATTCTTCATATGTAATGTCATAGCACCCATCTTTATCACCAAACATATCTACCCTATACTGATCAGTAAAAAATCTAGCACCACTAAGAAGAGTCTTTCCATATGTATTATATTTAGTACTATTCTGAGAAAACATAACTCTTCTAATAGTAGGAAAAGCAAGTAAAGAAAGTATACCAAGTATTACTATAGTTATAAGTAACTCAATTAAAGTAAAACCTTTATTACGACATTTTATCATATAATCACATCCTATTTTAATTATATAAAAACAACTATTATTTTTCAATAAAAAAAGATGATTTCTCATCTTAATAATCACAATTACCTGGAGTTCTAGGATATGGTATAACATCTCTAATATTATCTATACCAGTAAGATACATTATAAGTCTTTCAAATCCCATACCAAATCCAGAATGTACATTAGTTCCATATTTTCTTAAATTAACATACCATTCTATCTCTTTTTCATCAATTCCAAATTCCTTCATTCTATTAACTAATTTTTCTAAATTCTCTTCTCTTTGAGAACCACCCATTAATTCTCCAGAACCAGGTACTTCTAAATCAACTGCCGCAACAGTCTCATTATCTTCATTTAACTTCATATAATATGCCTTTATATCTTTAGGCCAATTTTTAATAAATACTGGTCCATTAAAATATTCAGTAATATATCTTTCATGTTCTTTAGCAATATCATCCTTATAACTTGGAGTAAACTCCCATTTATTAGGTGCTTTTAATAATATATCAACAACATCCCTGTGGTCTATTCTAACAAACTCTGAATCAATTAATTTTTCTAATTTTTCTCTTAACCCTTTAGATACAAATCCATCTAAAAAATCTATTTCACGAGGACACTTATCTAATACATACTTAACTATAAACTTAAGCATATCTTCTTCTATATCCATTAATTGGTCTAAATCACAAAAAGCAATTTCAGGTTCAATCATCCAAAATTCATTAGCATGTGTCTTAGTATTAGAATTCTCAGTTCTAAATGTAGGACCAAATGTATAAATATTTTTAAATGCAGCCGCAAAAGTCTCACCATGTAATTGACCAGATCCAGTAATATAACTCTTTTTACCAAATAAATCTTTAGTAAAATCAACTTTTCCGTTTATATTATCTAAATTTAAAGTAGTAATCTTAAACATTTGATCTGAACCTTCACAATCAGCTGTAGTTATTAAAGGAGTATGTACATATAAATAATCTCTATCTTGAAAATATGTGTGTATAGCCATAGCCGCAACACTTCTAATTCTAAATACAGCTTGGAATAAATTAGTTCTAGGTCTAAGATAAGCCTGTTCTCTTAAAAACTCTCTAGTATGTCTCTTAGGTTGAATAGGATAATCTTCTGAACTATCACCAAGTAATATTACTTCTTTAGCTAAAACTTCAAAATCTTGTCCAGAAGCAGGAGATTCATGTAACTCTCCTACTACTTTAATAGCTGCTCCTATATGATACTTTTGTATATCATCAAAATTACTTAATTTATTATCATAAACAATTTGTATAGGAGTAAAATAAGTACCATCAGAAAAAGATATAAAACCAAACTCTTTTTGTTTTCTATGATTCTTAATCCATCCCTCTAATACAACTTCCTTACCCATATATTTATCTAAATTTTTAAATATTTCTCTATCACTCATAACTACACCTACTTCATTATATTTTTAAACTCTATCGGAGTCTTAGTCTCAAATAACATAACTTCTTTCTTATGTGGATAATATACTTGTAATCTATTAGCATGTAAATAAAGTCTCTTTTCATTATCCTTCTTTATAAAATATTTCTTATCTCCTACTATAGGATTACCCATACTATTAAATAATACTCTAATCTGATTACGTCTACCAGTCTCTATATCAATAGCTACTAATGTATACTTATCATTTTCTTTAACTACATTATAATTAGTAATAGCCTCTAAACCATCTTTAGAAACATATACTAAATTAGTCTTAGTCTCTTTCAAATACTGTATACATCTATCACTCTTATTTTTTAATTTACCATGAACAACAGCAACATAACTTCTATGAGCATTACTATTCCAACCATCTTGTAGCATATTTTTAGTTTCTTCATCTTTCGCAAGTAACACTACTCCACTAGTATCTTTATCTAATCTATGTACTATAAATACTTTAGCATTCTTATTCTTAACTTTTAAATACTCTCTAACTTTATGATATAGAGTTTCGCTTTTCTCTTTATCAGTTGCGATAGTAAGTAATCCACTAGGTTTATTAACAACTATTATATGCATATCTTCATATAATATATCAAAAGGTAAACTAGCATTATTCTTAGATTCTATAGTAATAATATTACCAATATTTAACTTATAATTATACTTAGTAGTTCTACTATTATTAACATATATAGAACCATGTTCTAAATATTGTTTAATTCTCTTCCTAGGCATATCTAAATTATTACATAAATATTCTAATAACTCTCCTGCCTCTTTTACTTTTATTCTCATACTTCCTCCAAAAAACTTACCATAAAGGTAAGTTATTAAGTTAAATATATTATAAACTATATTTTATAATTAATCTACATCATTTCTAGATAATATCTTATGAGGAGTATTTCTCATAACATTAAATAAAGGTAATAATCCAACTACTAAGTTAAGTACATATACCACAATAACACTAATTATAAATATTTCCTTATTTATAATAAACTGCTTACCTATTAAACTAACACTAGAAATTTGTTTCAAGAAAGAATTCATTATAATAAGTCCTGGAACAGATGCCACTGTAGTAATAACTAATATTTCTCCCATAAACATCTTATAAATATCAATCTTTTTAATACCAATAGCTCTAAGTATACCAACTTCTTTTATTCTACTCATAAATGATGATCTAATCATTAAGAATATTTCAACAAATGAAATTAATAAAAATACACCTGCTATTAATAAATTATTATTAACACTCTTTTGTCTATTAGAAATAAACTTTAATCTATCCTGTTCATAAGTACTTTGTACTTCATAACCATTATTAATTAAATTATTAATAGAATCTTCTTTTCCATATACATAAAACTTACTCCAATTAGAATATAATAAATTAGTAACAGTATTATCATTTATATATATAGAATCATTAGTATAAGGACTAATATAATATCCAACTACTTTTAATTTATTATTATTTATCTTATTCTTTAAATAAGAATTTAACTTATAATTTTCCTTCTCACTTATATGTACTAAAGCCTCATAATCACCTGGTAATCTTCCTTCTTTTAAAGTAAAATTATTATCTTTTATATTTCTATAATTAGAAGCAAAGTTTTCATATTCTTCACTATTAATAAGATAACTAAAATCTTTTTTATTTATATAAAAACTCTTAACACCACAATCAACTATACCACTAACTCTTAATCTTAATTTACCTCTAACTAAGTATTTACCAACTAAATCTTTATAACTTAATATTCCTATACTTTTAGGACTATTAAATTTATCAATATTATTTTCTATTACTCTTCTATCTACTAATACTTCATTATCTCCAGGCATCACACCATATATTAAATCACTCTTATCAATAACATCAGTAAAAGCAACTGGAGCAGATACATCTACACCTCTATCTTGAAACTGATATATAGTATTAGTCTCTATTTGATAATTACCAGAAATACTAGGAATAATAGAACCATCTCCTAATAAATTCTTAACATTATTTATCTTTTCTATATTACCCTTAGGTATATTTAAAGAATAATATTTCTTATTAACTTTCAAGAAATCAGAATCATCTATATGCATAACACCAGCTATATTAGAAATACTAAATAATATAAACATAGCACTAATAACAAAGCCACCTAAAAGCATCTTCTTTATAAACTTATAATCAAGTACTATAGAAATACCCTTAGCTATCATACTTATAGGATTATAAATACTAGAATATTTAAGTTTCTTATCATTACTAAGTATACTTAAATCAAATTTATTCTTAATATAATCATCTTTAGTAATCTTCTTATAATGTTCATTAACTATCTCAATATTACTATTAGAATCAACTACTTCTACTTTCTTATCAGACTCAATATATATATTCCCGTTCTTAACTACAATAGTAAAATTAATATTATCTAAACTCTCATTATATATTTTACCATTAAACATATCTCCAGATACTTTTTCACATTTTTTAATATCTTTTAAATATATCTTATTATCAATTCTATAATCTAATTCATCATTATGATTATTATCATAAATCGCTTCAACCTTACCATCTACAAGTTCTATAATCTTATCACTATAAAACATTGCTAAAGGCTTTTCATGAGTAACAAGTATTACTAACTTCTCTTGACTTATAGTCTTAATTATATTCATAACTTCAATAGTATTCTTACTATCCAAATTACCAGTAGGTTCATCCGCAATAATAACATCAGGATTCTTAACTATAGCTCTCGCAATACCAACTCTTTGTCTTTGTCCACCAGATAAAGCAGAAGCAGGTCTCTTACGATATCTATACATATCTATCTTTTCTAATACATAATTAACTCTTTTTTTAATCTCTTCTTTATCTTTAATACCTATCATTCTAAGAGATAAAGCTATATTATCAAAAACACTCATATTATCAATTAAATTATAATTTTGAAATATATAACCAATTTTTAAAGTACGAATTTTATCTTTAAAATAACTAAAACGACTAAGTTTCTTACCATCTATATATATAGAACCACTACTAATATTATCAAGACCACCTATCGCATTAAGTAAAGTAGTCTTACCAGAACCAGATTCACCAAGTAAACTAACAAGACCACTATTACCAAGCTCAAAAGAAGTATTATTAATGACATGATTTTCATTCTTTTTAAATCTATTAAAATATTTATTTACTTTAACTAATTTTATCATTAAATCTCCTCCCTATAAGCTTCTAATGCAGAATACTTAAATACCTTTCTAGAATATCTTAACGTAATAAATATAGACATTAAAGCTAAAATAATATAAACATATATATAATCACTAAATCTAAAGTATTTAACTGTATCAGCTATAAATTTTAATTTAATAAATCCCTTATTTGCCAAAGAACTAATAAATATAAAGATAATATAACTAATATTTATATCAGTAAATAATTCCATAATAAGTAAATCTCTACATATCTTCTTAGTTCCACCAAGTATTCTAACAGTAGAATAATATACATTTCTTGATTTAAGTATCAAAGTAATAATGAAGTAACTTAATAAGAATAAAGTAACTAAACTAATCGCAAACATAATAACTCTTACAACCCTAACAATCGCATTAGCCTCTTCCATAGGATTAATTCCATAATCTTTTACAGGATAAACTGTATATTTATGAGATAATTCTTTTACGACATCATCTATTTTAGCTACATTATTAACTATTACACTAGTCTGATAACTTCCTTTATTAAACATCTTAGAATAAATTTCCCTAGATACAAATATAGTATTTATCTTATCTTCATATTGTTCTTTACTAAGACCAAGTATCTTATTTATATTTTCTCTATTAAATTTATTAACTACTTTTACCAATAAATTATCTTCAACATATAAACTCTTAGCATTTATATTAATATAACTATTAATACAATCATTCTTCTTACAATATATATCCATGGCATCAGACGTAACAGCCTGATCCCCAACTAACTTGTCATTAATCTCTAAATTAATAAATAATCTATTCACATCATATATATTATCATTTATAGTAAATTTTAATTTAAATAAAGTTCTATTATAAATCTCTCTAACTTTATTTATTATCGCATCACTACAATATATTGCTGAATTATCGCCATATGTAAGTTGAATAACAGAATCTTTATTTTCTTCATCTAATAAATACCCAACAATTTTATATTGACCAATTAAATTACCATCTATTTCTAAATTATAAAAAGCATCTAATTTAACTTCAGTACTACCTTTAGAAATACGAACTACTATCTCATTAAAAGCCGTAGGCATTCTACCAAAGTCAACTCTCTTAATTTCACTTATATTTTTAATTTTACCATAGACATAACTATCTTTATTATCAAGTGCAAAAGCCTTATCTAATAAAAAGTCATCTTTCACAACATTTTTAACATTATTAATTTTTCTAATTTCATCAATATCACTATCAAATATTTCACTTCTATCCTTTTTAGTAATAATTAATCTCTTCTTATCAATACCATCAGGAAATATATTACTTATATTATTATCTTTATTTGAATCATCATTACGTCTTAAACTTCCATAAGAAGAAAATACAATTAAAGTTAAGAATAAATAAACTAACATAAGTAAGAAAAACTTAATAGGAATATTAAAAGTATTTCTAAATGATAAAATAATTTTATTTATTAATTTAATGTTTTTATATTCTCTAGGAGTTGCACTTATCTTATCAGTTTTCTTTATAACTTTATCAGATATTATATTACCATCACTCATAGTAATCTTTCTAGTACAAAAAGCCTCTACATCTTCATAATTATGAGTAACAATTACTACTAATTTATCTCTAGATAATTCATATAATAATTTCATAATACTTTTCGCATTAGCTCTATCTAAATTACCAGTAGGCTCATCCGCCACAATAATAGGAGTATCTTTAACTAAACTACGAGCTATCGCAACTCTTTGCTTTTGCCCACCACTAAGTTTAGATGTTTTAGTATTTTTAAATTTAGTTAAACCAACCTTTTCTATTACATCAAGTATTCTATCCTTTATTTCAAATTTATTTGCCCCATCAAGTAATAATACTAATTCAATATTCTGATATACCGTATAACTATTAATCAAATTAAAAGTCTGAAATATATTACCAATATATCTTCTTCTATATACCTCTAAATCCTCTTCACTATAGTGACTAGTCTCTTCACCATTTATATACATCTCACCTTCTTGATATGAATCAAGACCAGATATAACATTAAGTAAAGTAGATTTACCAGAACCAGATTCTCCAGTAATTACTACAAACTCACCCATATCTAAAGACAAATTAACTTTACTAAATCCACTACTAATAACACCATTATTACTATAAAATTTAGATACGTTACTAAGTTTAATAATACTCATTTCTTCACCTCAAAATAATTATAACAAAAAAGTAAAATTAAATCATTTAATTTTACTCTTTAAATTCTGCTTATATAAAGTGTATATAAAAGATAATATAAGAAGTATTCCATATAATAATAATTTACTATTATGCATAACAAAATATCTATATATAAAATAAACTCCAATCATTGGCCATAATGCTATATATAAATATTTAAGTATCTTATCATTAATACTAACTATCTTACTAATATTACTATTATTAATATTCTTCATATTATTAATAGTAATAATTAACTCGAGTATCTTACCACTAAATACAAATAAATTAATTATAGAAATAAATATCGCAAGCACTAATAAATTTCTATATATAACACCCATAACTATAACTACAATAAATAATATAAAACTAATAACAACTCCAAGTATATTTTTAACTAATTCATCTCTCATTAAAACTTCTCCCTCATTAAATCAACAATAGATTGATACATCTTATATTTCTTCTTATATATATCTAAACTACTACTAAGACTAAAACAATTAGAGTAATCATAAACACCACTACTATCACTAACAACACTAATTATCTGATCATTTTTGATTCTTTTAATCTTCATTATTTTACTAACTCCACTACACTTACTAACAAAAGATGCAGTAATATCAATATGATTAAATCTTTCAAAGTAATTAACTTTAATATTACCAAGACTCTTAATAATATTTTTATTATTACCATAAATTTCTATTTTAAATATATCACTACCATAATAATCTAAAAAATTATCTATATTATCTATCTTTACAGGATAATTATATCCCATATCTTCTCCAATATAATATGAATTATTTATAGTATAAAAAACTACATTATAATTCTTAAACTTAGAATATATCTTTTTAACATTAGCTAAACTAATCTTCTTAGAATATATTTCTTTATCATTAATTAAGTCATATACATATGCCCCATCATAAGCAACAACATAATCAGAAAATATATAACTTCTATTATAATCAAATATAGTAACAGGACTATGACCTGTCGCAATTATAAATATTGCTCCATTATTTCTAATTCTATCAACTTCAAGCATGACATCTACCGCAATCGCATCATCCTTACCAAGTAATGAATATGAAAAATCACATACTATTGCCTTATACATATAATCACCTAAATAGATTATAGCATAAAAGTAAGAGAATAAACCCTTACTTTTATTATATATTTATCTAATCACTTCTTACACTAATAGTAATATTTTTAATAGTATTATCATCTACTAATATTATTTTATCACTTCTCTTACCATTAATAAGAATGAAATCTTCATCACTTTTAACAATTTCTATCTTATATAAAGTATTATTATAATAATATTTTAATCTAATATTACTTATATTATCAGGTAAACTAGGTCTAATAATTAACCTATCTAAACTAACTTTAAATCCTAACAAACCATCTATTATAGTAGAAAAATTTATAGAACTATTACATAAATATCTATAAGCCCTATTAGAATAACCTAATCTAAATAACTCTTTTATATATAAATTAGATAAATAGATATTAACTCCACCATTATTTAAAGTATAAGGTAGTTCTCTAATCATATCACCAGGTATATTTAAACTATTTTGATATGGAATATCTATTGTTCTAATAGTGTTATTCTTAACTAGCTTAGACTCTATACTATTAACTATACTAAGTATCTTATCTCTATCTTTTAATACACTAAGTCCTATAACATTAACACTTAAATATATACTAGCCTCACTATTATCATATCTACCATATATATCATTACCTATCTTATACCTGTAAAAATATTTATCAAAACACTTATCAATTACACTACTATAACTATTATAAAATTTATTTAGTTTATTACTCTTACTAATATTAATAAATTGACCAAGTAACTTATATAACTTTAAACCAAGTAATACACTCTCTCCATCTTTAATACTATTAAAAGAAGTATCATATCCATCTCCAGCATCTATAATAGGTAAATTATTAGGACCAATAGAATAAATACTATATAAAAATAATTTAACTATATGTTCATATACACTACCTACTCCATCATCATATATCTTAACTTCTCTAGTAATATCATAAGAACTAATAGCTTCACTCTTAACATATCTAACTTCTTCTTCTAATATACTACTACCTCTAATACTAATATAATTTAAAATACCATCTAATAGCCATAAATTTAAACATAGATTACGACGTCTCTCACCAGTATTATTATAAGGATTATATTTATTTATTACTTCTCCACTTCTCATAACTAAACCAAGTAATTTAATATAATCACTCTTATTATCATAAAACATATCAGTATCAACCAAATACCTAATATTATTAGGATAACTATTATCTAAATAATCAACATATTCTAAATATAAATTATTAATAGACTCATTATACATTTCACACTGTACTTCAATATTATCTAATTTAAATAAACTAAATATCTTATCAATTAACTTACTACTTATCTTTTTATCATTCTTACTAATAGTAATAACTATATCTTTATAAGATTTACTATCTATATTATATTTACCAAAACCTCTTATATATAGAGGAATATCTCTCAAATCATCATCAAAATTATTTATAAATACTAAATTATCTTCATAATAATTATTAGATATATTAATATCTTTACTTACATCAATACTAATCTTTTTATTACTATTATTATAATATCTAATTAAGTATACAAAATACCCATCACCTACAGCCATCTTACTAGATATATTTAAACCATTAAAATAAGCTATACCTCTATCATATTTATAATCTTCATACTTAATTAAACTATTATTAATATTAACCCTAAAATTACCAATATTAATTCTATTAATACCTATAGTAAAACTACCATCATTAGATATATTTGAACTAATAATTTTATCTTTTATAGTATAACTATAATCTACATTAAAATTATTATTACTAACACTAACTATATCTAATTTCTTATTAACAATATACCTGCTACCTATACATATTAAATCTATCTCTATATCACTATACTTATCTATATCTACATAATATGTTTTATAAGAACTATTATAATAACTACATTTACCAATAATAACTAAATCTAAATTAATAAGATTCTTTTTTAAATAATTAAGTAATATTACACCATCTTCTAAATATTTTTCATATACGACAATATAATTATTACTATCTATCCCAATACCCTCTAAATAACTATTAGATAAACCGCATCTCTTTAAATACTCTAATTTATAACTATTATCATTACTAAGTATATAAGCTAATATACTACTAAGTACATCAATATCATATAAACTATCTCTATTATTAGAAAACTTAGAACTAGCCTTAACTATCTTTAACTCTTCTAAATAACCCTTATAATATTTTAAAATATCTAAAATACCACTATAAGTAGTAGAATATCCATTAATAGTATCAATAGTAATACTTTCTAAACTCTTAATAGATAAATCAATACAAATAGACCTATCTTCTATATAACCTTTATATTTACCTAATATACTAAACATATAATAACTATTATAATAATCTATATTTTTAATAATTAAACTATTATTAACTAAACTACTACTATAATTATTAAATAATTTATCTATACTAAAACTAATCTTTATATCTTTATCTTTACCCTTATTAGTAATTTTATATCTACATATAGAAGATGAAGAATCTCTAGATATAAATATATTACTATCTATTTCTATATCTTTATATTTACTATAAGTATTTATTACACTATCACTACAAGATAAACTATCATAATTAATAATATTATTATTGGTTGATAACAATATAGAATATAAATACCCTCTACTATTATAATAACTAATATCATTAATACATCTCAAAGCAAACTTATTATTACTAATAAAACCACTATCTAAATTATAA
>CAUSWF010000008.1:0-58305 GCA_963535465.1 uncultured Erysipelotrichaceae bacterium
TTTTATAGAAAAAGAATCTAATTAGATTCTTTTTTCAATTCTTCTTTATATCTATTTATACTTTCTAGCGTTTCTTTTATCTTTTTCTCGTTACCATTATTTGTTGGTTCATAATAGATTTTACCTATTAATTCTTGTGGCATACATTCTAAATCTGTTATTCCGTATTTATAATCATGAGCATATTTATAACCAGCTCCAACTCCATTTTCTTTATCAAATGATGTTACAGCATTTCTTAGATGCATTGGTACTTTTATATGATATGTGTTTTTAGCGTCTTCTGCTGCTTTTATATATGCTGTTTCTAATCTATTAGATTTTGGAGATATTGCTAAATATATAGTAGCTTGAGAAAGTGCTGTATTTGCTTCTGGCATACCAAGTAATTCTAATGCATCTTTTGCTGCGACTGCTTGAGGAAGAGCATTTGGGTTTGCTAGTCCTATATCTTCTGATGCTATTCTTACTAGTCTTCTTACTACATACATTGGGTCTTCTCCTGCTTCTAACATTCTTGCCAGATAATAGATTGCTGCCTGAGGAGATGATGATCTAATTGATTTTTGAAATGCACTTATAAGATTATAATGTTCTTCTCCATTTTTATCATATATAAATGATTTTGTTTTTAATAATTCTTCTAATATTTTTATGTTTATTATTCTTTTACCATCTACTACTTTAGCTCCATTTACTATATTTTCTAGTGTGTTTAATGCAGTTCTTGCATCTTCTTGAGAAGTTATTGCGATATAGTTAATTGATTCTTCATCTATTTCTACATTTAGACTTTCTATTATAGAATCTTTTAATGCTCTTTCTAATATTTTTTTAATATTATCTATATTTAGTCCTTTTAATCTATATACTTTTACTCTAGATAATAAAGCAGTATTTACTTCGAATGATGGGTTTTCTGTTGTTGCTCCTAAAAGTATTATATCTCCATTTTCTATGTATGGTAAAAAAGTATCTTGCTGAAGTTTGTTAAATCTATGAATTTCATCTACAAAAAGAATCGTTTTTTTATTATTTAGTTTATTATATTTAGATTTTTCTATTGCTTCTTTTATATCTTTTATGCCGGAAGTTGTTGCGCTTAATTCTATAAATGCAGCATCTGTTTTTTCTGATATTATTTTAGCTAATGTAGTTTTTCCTACTCCTGGTGGACCATATAAAATCATAGAACTTATAAGATCATTTTCAATCATGTTTCTTAGTGGAGTGCCTTTACCTATTGTATCATCTTGACCTATAAAATCTTCTAATGTCTTTGGCCTCATTCTTTCAGCTAACGGCTTAAAATTATTTTCTACTGTATCAAATATATTCATATTCCCTCCTGATGAAAAAAGGGCTTTGCCCTATTTATCTTCGTAAATTGTTTTCCCTGTATATAGATAATATATTGTTCCTTTAGTAGTTTTATCTGCGATATATTTATTGTGCATTGTAATATTACCTTCAGTTGATGTTATTAATACTTTACCTGTTGATAAATCATATATTTCTTTACTACCATTTTCTAATAAAACAATTGCATAGAATTTATTATCTTTTTTATATAGTGCTATTTCTTTTGATTTTGGTATTATTAACTCTTTTCCTATTAAATTAATTAATCCATATTTTCCATCTTTTTTGACTACGTAATATTCTAGATTTGTACTAGACGAATATCCATAAGGAGTAATCTCTTCATAATCAGCTGATGCTTTTTCGCCATTTTTATTAATTAGATATTGTGTTTTTATTCCTTCTTCTTGTACTAATGCAGTAGATCCAGCATTAAAATCTTCTGCTTGAACAAATGATTTATTAAATAGTTTTTCTCCTTTAGAATTGTAAAATGATATTAAGTTTGTTTCATTATCTTTTAATGGATAAATGTTTTCAAATGTGTGTGTTAAAGCAAATACTTGAGTCTTCACAGGTAATTCTTTTACTAATTTTCCATCACTATAGAATTTAGTAGTTTCATAATTAGATACAATATAGTTATCTTTATCATAGAAATAAGTACCATTTACTAATTTTGTTGAAGCTTCTCCATTATCTTCTATTAGATAAGTATCTTCTGATATTTTACATGTATAACGATCTCTTAATAGATTTACGGCATCACATGTTGATGGTAGGTTTATTAATTTTTTATTATTATATAATTTAAATCTTTTTGGTTCTTTTGTATCAATAGTTTTACTAAATAAATAACTTTCGTTTTCAAACTTACTATCAATTCTATATCTTCCTTCAAATTTAGCTATTTTTTTCTCTTCTACTAAATCATATGCATATGTTTCTTTTGAATTTATAGTTATAGTCATAACTTTTTCTATTCGATTAATTTCAGTTGATGTGTCTTTTGTATAATTTATTCTATCTAATACATTTCCTCTATAATTAACTACTATAATAGTTTTTCTCTCAATATCTTTTAATACTACTACATAGTTTGATTTATATACAACTATAGCATCTTTTAAACTATATATTAAAAATCCTCTTCCTGTTACAAGTTCTTCTTTACTATCTTTTGATACTATATAAAATGGTCCACATTGTTTGATTGTATCATACTCTTTATTACTAAGTGTTATTTTACCATATTCATTTATAACTACATCTTTATTATCTTTTTTAGTTAATGCATAACCACCAATGAACGATGATTTACGGCTGAATATAAAGTCACTTACTTTTTCTCCAGATGTTCTAAATAAGACATAGCCTTTGTCATTATTAATAAAGAAAGCTTCTGCATCTGTTGGAGTTTTTTTGATATTATTGTTAGTAATATCTATTCCTCCTTTTCCTTTACTACATGCTTTTCCAAATACTATTATCAATCCAATTATTAATATTATCGTTGCTAACTTTTTTTTACTATTATCATTCATATTCTGCTCCTTAAACATATTATAGTAAAATATTTATTTTATTACAATGGTGTTAGTTATTATTTAAAAGTATGATATAATTTTATTTGTCTAGGAGGATTTATGGAAAATAAAAAATTAAGAGGAATATTAGTATGTTTATTATTTTTTCTATCTAAATATATTCAAAAGTTTTATAGTTATTTATTGAAAATTGATATTAATAAAATAACTGCTAATCAGGCTATATATTTATCTTTATATGCTACACTTACTATATTATTAATATATATATTACTATATAGAGAAGATATTAAGAAGGATATGAAAAGATTTAAAAATAATTTATGGGAATCACTAAATAATGGTCTAGGGGCTTGGTTTATGGGATTTGTATTTATGTTTATGGCTAATACCTTTATTACTTCATTTTTTAGTATAACTTCTGGTAATGAAAATATTGTTAGAGCGATGATTAAAATAAATCCTTCCATTATGCTTTTATATGCTGGTATTTTAGGTCCAATAAACGAAGAATTGGTATTTAGAAAAGCTATTCGTGATATTATGGGTGATAAATATAAAGTTTTATTTATAATTATTTCAGGTTTAATATTTGGATATCTTCATGTTACTAATTTAGATGTAAATATTTATAATATATTATTTATAATTCCTTATGGTATATTAGGTATGGCTTTAGCATATACTTATCGTGAAACTGATTCTATAATAACACCAATTTTAATTCATATGTTTCATAATATTGCAGTTACTTTATTTGTAATATTCTTAGTATAAAAGTTCTTTACTGAACTTTTTTTATTATAAAAAAAGAAAAGCATAGCTTTTCATATTATATTATCTTTCTCATTTAATATTTTTTCTATTAAATAAATAAATATTATTAGTAATAAGTCCAATACAATTATAAATAAATATAGTAATAGATTACTCATAATAAATGTATTTATTGTTACTATTATATATAGTGAATAAAATATTATTATTACTAGTAATGATTTTATTATACTTATAATATATGTGTTTTTATTAATGTATTTATTTAACAGATAGTTTATTATGCTTACTATTAGATATATAACTATTAGTTCAATATAGATAAGCATTTGTTTCCTTATTATAAAGGAAAATATAAATTCATATATCATTGGAGATATTCCAGATATTATTATTGATTGTAATAATTTATTTTTATGTTTTTTAAATATTATATTTTCTATATATATAATTATTGGTAAGACAAATACTGTATATGGTACTTTTAGATTAAGTAGATTGAACTTATATTTTAATAGTACTATACCAAATATAGTAAAAGATGATAGTAGTAATGTATATATCCAACTATCATCATAAAATTCTTTATTTTTGCTCATTAACTTTCTCTATCAATTCATCTATATGTTTACCATATTCATCTGATTGATCATATATAAATCTTAATTCTGGGGTTTTATAAATATTAAATTTATGAGAAAGTTCTCTTCTTAAGAAACCTTTTGCTCTTTCTAGAGCTTTTTTTGTTTCTTCTTTTTTAGATTCATTTAGACAAGTATAATATACTTTTGCATAACTATAGTCAGATGTTATTTCAACTTCTCTTATTGTGACAAAAGATATTGCTTCATCTTTTACTTCTCTTAGTAGAAGTAGTGATAACTCTTCTTGAAAAGCATCATTTAGTCTTTCTAATCTTATATTTTTCATTATAGTTCCACCTTTACTAATTCGTAGATTTCTATAATATCTTGTTCTTTATAATCTTGACAATTTAGAAGAGTTATTCCACATTCCATACCGTTTGTTACTTCTTTGGCATTATCTTTTCCTTTTTGAAGAGTATTTACTTCTCCATTATATATAACTATGTCATCTCTTATTAGTCTTGCTTTGGCTCCAGTTGTTACTTTACCATTTGTTACTTTACATCCAGCAATTAGTCCTACTTTAGAGAATTTGAATATTTGTCTTATTTCTAATGTGCCTATTACTTTTTCTTCAAATTCTGGTTCTAGTAATCCTTTCATTGCTTTTTCCATATCTTCTACAACTTTGTAGATGATGTCATATGTTTTTATTGTTACGCCATATGATTTAGCAGTATCCATCACTTTAGAATTTCCTCTTACATTAAATCCTATAATCATAGCGTTTGATGCCCCTGCTAAAACTACATCTGATTCAGTAATTCCACCTACTGCTGATCTTATTACTTCAACTTTTACACCTTCAACATCTATTTTTTCTAATGCTGATTTTACTGCTTCAGCTGATCCATTTACGTCTGCTTTTAATACGACTTTTATTTCTTTTTGACCTTCTTTGATTCTATCAAACAAGTCTTCTAGTGATACTCCAGCTAAATTAGATGATGCTTCTTTAGCTCTTTCTGTTCTTTCAGTTGCGATTTTCTTAGCTTCTTTTTCTGATTCAAATGCCATGAATTTATCTCCAGCATCTGGTACTTCAGTTAATCCAGTTATTTCTACAGGTGATGCAGGTCCTGCTGAAACTAGTCCTTTTCCTAAATCATTTTTTATAGTTCTAACCTTAGCATAGGCATTTCCTATAACCATAGGGTCTCCTATTCTTAGTGTTCCATTTTGAATTAATACTGTTGCACAAATTCCTGCTTTGTCATCTTTTTTAGATTCTATTACTGTTCCTGTTGCATATCTATCTGGATTTGCTTTATATTCTTGCATTTCGGCTACTAGTAAGATATTTTCTAATAGTTCGTCTACTCCTGTTCCATTCTTGGCAGATATTTCATTTACTATTATATCTCCACCCCATGATTCTGGAGTTAGTCCGTGTTCAGCTAAACCTGTTAGTGTTCTTTCTACATTAGCATCTGGTTTATCTACTTTATTTATTGCAACTAATATTGGGACATTAGCGGCTTTGGCGTGATCTATTGCCTCAACTGTTTGTGGCATTACTCCGTCATCTGCTGCGACTATTATTATTACTATATCAGTAATTTGTGCTCCACGAGCTCTCATAGAAGTAAATGCTGCGTGTCCTGGTGTATCGATAAATGTAAGTTTCTTATCTTTATAATTTACCATATAGGCACCAATTGCTTGTGTTATTCCTCCAGCTTCTCCACTTGCGACATTTGCTTTTCTTATTGTATCAAGTAAAGTTGTTTTACCATGGTCTACGTGCCCCATAATTGTAATAATTGGAGGTCTTTCTTTTAAATCTTCTTCTCTATCATTTATTTCAAATTCTTCAAAGTTAGAAATATCAGCTGTTTCTTCTTTTTTTAGTTCTTTATTATAGTCTGCTACTAGAACTTCTGCTGTATCATAGTCAACTGATTGATTTACAGTTGCCATTATACCTAATGCCATAAGTTTTTTTATTAACTCTACACCTTTTATATCTAGTGCTTCAGCTAATTCTAATACTGTCATGTTATTTTTATAAAGTACTACATCTTCTCTTACGTCTGCTTCATTACTTTGCAGTTTTTCTTTATTCTTATACATGTTTTTCTTTTGTTTTAAGAATTCTTTTTTATTAGATTTATTATCTTTTACTTTTTTACTTTTTATTTTAGTAAATTTAGTTTCTGAATCATTATATGAAGTTGTTGCGGCTGCTAATTCTTCTGCTTTTTCATCTTCTTCGTATATATTTTCTTCTACTAAATCTTCTTGTTCTTCTTGTGGTAGGTTGTTATCAAGTGTGATTATTGCTTCGTCGTCTAGTAGTTCATCCTCATTTTTATATTTTAAATTTAGTGAAACACATAATTTTAGTATTTTTTCTACAGTTCTTCCTACGTCATTTGCATAATCTTTTATTGTCATACACTCACCTCTTTCTTTTATTTTAATATATTTCTTATTTCTTCATATATTTCATCTGGTATAGTTGTTTCAAGTTTTTTATCTAATATCTTAGTTTTTATAGCTCTTTCTAAGACTTCCATATCCTTTTTAATATATGCTCCTCTTCCGTTTAATTTACCAGTTAAATCTATTGCTACTTCATTTTCTTTATTTTTAACTATTCTTAGTAAATCTTTTTTTGGTAATAATTCTTTTGTTATTACGCAAGTTCTAAGTGGTATTTTTTTTATCATTATATTACCTAATGTTAATACCAGCTTCTGCTGCTTCTTCTTTTGTCTTTATATCTATTTTGTAATGTGTTAGGCGGCTTGCTAGTTTAGCATTTTGTCCTTTCTTACCTATTGCTAGTGAGAAATTATCTCCATCAGCTATAACTAATGCTTCTTGTTTCTTTTCATCTGTTATTGCTACTGTTAAGTTTTTAGCAGGTAGTAAAGCATTTTCTATAAATTTAGCTGGATCACTATCATATTTAATAATATCTAGTTTTTCTCCATTTAATTCTTTAATTATTCTATTAATTCTTGAGCCTTTTTCACCAATACATGCTCCTAGTGGATCAATATTCATATTGTCTGATGCTACTGCTACTTTAGAACGAGATCCTGCGTCACGAGCTACTGAGTATATTAATACTGTTCCTGATGTTATTTCTGGTATTTCAGATTCAAATAATCTTTTTACAAATCCATAATGGCGACGAGATAATAATACTGTTACATTTTTTCCTGTTGTATCTACTTTTGTTACATATACTTTTATTTGAGAACCCATTTCTATATGTTCTCCTGGTATTATATCTTTTTTAGATAATATTCCGTTTGTTCTTCCTAAATCAATGAAGTAGTTATCTGTATCTTCTAGAGCAACTGTTCCGATTAACATTTCATCTTCTTTATCTCCAAAGTCTTCTGTAATTGATGCTCTTTCTGCTTCACGAATTTTTTGAATCACTACTTGTTTAGCAGTTGATGTTGCTACTCTTCCAAAGTCTTTTGGAGTTACTTCTGTATCGATTGTATCTCCTATTTCATATGTTTTATTTATCTTTTTAGCATCGCTTAATTTAATTTCTGTATCTTTGTTGAAGAATGAAATTTGTTCTATTTCTTTTTCTTCTTCATCAGCTTCTTCTTTCTCTTCATGATTAGGTATTTCTGTATCTAAATCTTCATCTTCTGCATAGCGATTAAATAATTCTTCTTCATATTCTTCTTTTGTTAATTTATCATCTGGTACTACTGTTAAATAAGAAAATACTTTTATATCTCCTGTTTCTCTATCAAATAATACTCTAACATTTGTCTTTGAATCAAAATTTTTCTTATAGGCTGAAGTTAAAGCTAACTCCATTGCTTGATATACTACTTCCTTATCAATATTTTTTTCTAATACTATGTTATCTACTGCTTTTTTAAATTCTTTTGCGTTCATTTTACTCACCTTTCTTTTTTGAATAGATATCTAATTCATCGATGTTTTCTAATATAGTTTTTTCTTTGTCTAGGATGTCATTTATTATACGAGATGCTGCCGTTACTTTATTTAAGTCTATTACTTCATTACTATCCACTTCAATATTTAAGATAATCTTTTGTTCTACTTCTTCAGTATAAGCATCACATACTTCCATGTTTAAGTCTTTTAATTTAGTATCTACTAAATCTTTTATTTTCTCTAACATACTCCTCCTTTATAACACGAATAAGGAGTGGAAAATACTCCACTCCTTTCTCATTTAGTATTATAACACAATATTATTAAAATACAATTATTTATTTAATAATATCGTAATTATATTAAGTTTTTATATACTTTAAGGATATTATTATCATTATAATAGATTGCTTTTACATTAGATTTATTATCTACAAATATAACTTTATCTTCTATATTATAAATATTTTCTAGTTTAGAGCCATTTTTTATTTTAGATAATAGTTCTTTATTTACCTTAATTTTTGGATATGAAAATAGGTTATCTATTTCTAATAATTTGAATTTAGCTTTTTCTATTTCATCTATTGTATAAGCGTCTTTTAGTTTTAAGTTATCTATTTTAGTCCTTTTTAAAGATGTCATAGTACCTAGTGTATTAAGTGATATAGAAATATCTCTTATTAGGCTTCTTATGTAGCAACCTTTAGATACGGTAGCTTTAAAGGTAAACATATTTTTTTCTTCTGTTAATAGTTTTATATCTTTTATAGTTACTTCTTTTTTTGGTAATGATACTTCTAAATTTTGTCTTGCATATTCATATAGTTTTTTACCGTTAACTTTTACTGCACTATATATTGGTACTTCTTGCATATAAGTTTTTTTATATGTAGATAGTGTTTTTTCTATATCAATATTTTTAGGTACTTCTTTTACTTTAGTAGTTTTACCTGTTATGTCATATGTATCTGTTTCATATCCAAGATATACACCAGCTATATATTCTTTATATTTTGATGTTATATCTAGAGATAATCTTGTTGCTTTGCCTAATAGTATTACCATTAGTCCTTCTGCTAAGGGATCTAGTGTACCTGTGTGACCTGCTTTTTTTATACCAAAAAGTTTAGATATTTTAGATACTACGTCAAAGGAAGTCATATCTCTTTTTTTATTTACTAAAATAGCGTATGAACCATTTAAATATTCTTCTAACTTAATCTTATTTTCATACATTATTTTAGCTGGTACTAATCCAACATATCTTATGTATTTACCCATCTTTATAAAGCCATATTTTGCTAATACTTCTTTATCTATTTTTTCTTTTATTTTTAGAACTTTACCTGTTGTTTCATATGAATTTAGTCCTTTGTTAGAGTATCCAGATATAATAGCTATTTTTTCTTTCTTTTTTAATTTTAAATATGCATTATATGTTTCTTCTTCTAGACTATAAGTATTATTATTTTCTTTAAAACTTATTAGTTTTAATTTTTCTAAATACTTAAGTGGTATTTTATTTTCTTCATTTACTAATAGTGTATTATACATATTCCTCCTTAAAATAGAGATAATTGATTTGATTCAGGTAAATCTTTAAAAATACCCATTTCTTTCATTTTTTCTATTAGTGTTCCAGATACTTTACCTCTATTTTGAACATCTTCTATAGATATAAATGGTCGTTTTTTTCTTTCTTCCACTATGTGTTTACCTACTGTTTCACCTAGTCCTGGGATAGATGTAAATGGTGGATATATTTCTTTATCATTTTTAACTTTCCAAATAGTTGCTTCTGATTCTTGTAAATCTACATTTAGGAATTTTATTCCTCTACATGATGCTTCTAAAGCTATTTTTAGAGATTCATTTTGAGCAGTTTCTTTGTTAGTAGCATCATATCCTTTTGCTTCTATATCTTCTAGTTTTTGTTTTATAGAATCATATCCTTTTATCATAGACTCGATATCTACATCTACTGCTTTAGATGTATACCATGATGAGTAGAAATATACTGGCATATGGACTTTATACCAAGCTATTCTAAATGCTGATATAACGTATGCTGCAGCGTGAGCCTTAGGAAACATGTATTTTATTTTTTCACATGAAGAGATAAACCATTCTGGTATTTTAGCCTCTTCCATTGTCTTTTTATGTTCTTCCCATGTTGCTTTATCTAC
Source organism: uncultured Erysipelotrichaceae bacterium (assembly GCA_963535465.1). GTDB lineage: Bacteria > Bacillota_I > Bacilli_A > RF39 > UBA660 > CAUSWF01. The sequence goes on from CAUSWF010000008.1 coordinate 10,402, forward strand.
TGATGCTTTTCCTTTTCTAACAAACTCCATTATCTTAAATGCTTTTAATGGTTTCATTCCATAATTCATCAAGTTTACCATTATATCATCACGACAGCCTATTGTATCTTTAAATGGTACTATATTATTATCAATTAAGTCTTTTGCATTTCCTAACCATACGTCTGTACCATGAGATAGTCCTGATATTTTAATAAGTTCTCCAAATGTAGTTGGTTTTGTATCTTCTACTAATTGGATAGTAAATGGAGTTCCAAATTCAGGTATTCCTAATGTACCGGTATTACACATTATTTGTTCTTTTGTTACTCCTAATACTTTAGTATCTGTAAATATAGACATTGTCTCTTTGTCATCTAATGGTATATCAGCTGGTTCTGTATTTGATTGTAGATGGATTAATCTTAATTGGGTTGGGTCTGAGTGACCTAGAATATCTAATTTTAGTAAGCATTGGTCTATTGAATGATAATCAAAGTGAGTTGTTTTCCAAGTAGCATTAGCATCATCTGCTGGATACTGATATGGTGTAAAATCATATACTTCTTTATAATCCGGTATTACAACTATTCCTCCAGGGTGTTGACCTGTTGTTCTTTTTACTCCTATACATCCAGCTGCTAAACGCTCTACTTCTGCTGTTCTCATTCCTTCTATTTGATTATCTTCACAATATCCTAATACATATCCATATGCAGTTTTTTCAGCAACTGTACCAATAGTTCCTGCCTTATAGACATTGTCATCTCCAAATAATACTTTTGTATATGCATGAGCAGATGCTTGATTTAAATCAGAAAAGTTTAAATCTATATCTGGTACTTTATCAGCATTAAATCCAAGGAATGTAGCGAATGGCATATCTTGTCCATCTTTTATCATCTTAGTATTACAATTTGGACACATCTTATCTGGTAAGTCAAAACCTGATGAGTACTCTTTTCCAAATGAGTTTCCTTCTTCATCTTTAAAAATTGATTTTTTACAATTAGGGCATCTATAGTGTGCTTGTAGTGGATTTACTTCTGTTATTCCCATCATAGTTGCGACAAATGATGATCCTACTGATCCACGTGATCCTACTAGATATCCTTCATCATTTGAGTGTTTAACTAGTCTTTGAGCAATTAAATAGATTGGGTCAAATCCTCCACCTATAATTCCTCCTAGTGCCTTTTTAATTTTTTTTGGTAATTCTTCATCTGATATTTCTTCTTTTTGTCTTAAATATGATCCTACTTTTTCTTTTACTTTATCAAATCCACTAATTATTAATTCATGTAATTTTTCAAATATAGTGTCTTCACTAGACTCTTTATTTTCTTCTACTATTATATTTTTTAATATATCTCCATATAATTCAGTTGCGATACGCTCTTCTATATTATGTGGTAGTGGATTACCATACCAAGATGCTGCTTTTGTATATACTAAATCTGTTACTACTACTGGACAATCTAAATAGGTCTTTCCATCATCTGACTTTATACGTGGAGAGAATGGTATGCCTTTAGTGTCTGGTATTACTTCTACTATTTCACATTGACTTGCTAAAAGAAGAGTATTTTCTATTATTATTTTATGAGCTAAATTGGGATCTAAAAAATCAAAGTCTTTTAACATTTCTTTTGTTGTTCTTAAGTGTTGAGATGGAATATTTCTAATAGCTGATTTAGCTAAAGGATGTCTTCCTCCTCCTGGTACTTTTTGATTTATAATTATTTTTCTATATATTAAATCATCTCTTGAGATGTGATGTACATCGCCAGTTGCGATTATTATTTTCCCTGCTTCTTCCGTTACTCTAATTATCTTTTTTAAATGTTCTGATAATTCATAATTATTAGCAAATTCACTTGTTTGAATTAAATGATTATATACTTCTAATGGTTGTACCTCTACATAATCATAGAATCTTATAATATTAGATAATTCATCATCAGTCTTAGATTTAGCCAATCTAAATACTTCACCTTCGTAGCATCCACTACCAATTAGTAATCCTTCTCTCTTCTCTTCTAATATACTTCTTGGAATACGTGGTGTTTTATATAAATATTTAGTATTAGCTAAAGATACTAATTCATATAGATTTTTTAGTCCTGTCTTATTTTTTACTAATATATTTATATGATTTTGTCTACCAAATTTAAACATATCTTCACTAGATACTAATTTATCTAATTCATTCATTTTTTCTATATTTAAATTATCTAGTTTTTTTAACATTTTCCAAAATACTAGAGCTGTTCCTTCAGCATCATAGTCTCCTCTATGGTGAGCTGATTCGTCCCAAGGTACTTCATATCTTTTTACTAAAGCTGAAAGAGAGTGTCTTCCATAATTTGAGTCCATTGTTCTAGATAGTTCTAGTGTATCTATGACTGGGTTAGTAAATTCTCCTAAGTTATATTTTTTATATGCCATTTCTAAGAAAGATGTATCAAATTTAGCATTATGTGCAACCATAGGTAAGTCTTTAAAAAATTCAATAAATCTTTTTACTGCTTCTTCTTCTGTTGCTTTGTCTTGTAACATTTCATCTGTTATATTAGTTATTTCAGTTATTTTTGTAGGAAGTTTTCTACCTGGATTAATTAATTCATCATATTTTTCTATAATTACTCCATCTTTTATTTTAACTGCTCCTATTTCTATAATCTGGTCTCCTCCACCAGCATTAAATCCTGTAGTTTCAAAGTCAAATACAACATACTCTTCTTCTAATAATACTTTGTCAGTTGGTCTTACTACGATATCTACTTTATCATCTATCATAGTTAATTCTGCACCGTATATTACTTTAAATTTATCTTTTTCTTCTTTATCTTTATTGTATTTAGTTACATAGTTAAATACTTGTGGAAAAGCTTGTACAGCATTATGATCAGTTATTGCGATGGCTTTATGTCCCCATTTTATTGCTTCTTTTACTAACTCTACTTCATCTGCTACTCCATCCATTTGGCTTAGTTTAGTATGTGAATGTAGTTCTATTCTTTTTTCTATAGCGTCATCTATTCTATTTTCATCTTGACTATCTATTTTAGTAATCCATCTCGCATTTAAAACTAATTCTTTTGAATATTTATCATATTGAGTATATCCACCTATTTTATACCAAGATTTTTCTTTTATATTATTATTTAAATTATCAAATTCTTCTTTATCTCTTGTAAATATTTTACAGTAGATACTATCTGTTTTATCAGTTACTTTTAGTGTAATTATTTTAAAATCTGATTTACTAGATTCAAAAATATCTTTTCCAAATACTTTTACGTTTACTACTATAGATGGTGTTTCTCCAATTATAGTTTCTATTTTTACAGCTTTATCTTTCATTTCTTTTCCAAAGATTGTATTTGGATCTTTTGGGACTCTCATATATTTTTCTTTTGCCCCTTTTACTTGTTTTATTTCTTCTTTTACTTCTTTTTGTTTTTCTATAACTACTACAGTTTCTTCTTCAATAAACTTCTTTTCTTCTAATAACAATTCTATTTCTTCATCATACCCTAGGTCTTTATATATATTATTTATAATTTCAATATTCTCTTCTAGTTTATTATATTCTGTTTCACTATCTGCGACTAAGATAAGTCTTTCTTCTCTTACTTTTATATCGTCTTCATATATAGCCGTTACTCCAAGATGAGGTTTTAATAATTTTAGAGCATATTTAAAATATGTTTTATATGTTTCTATATCTTTTTCTTCTGTTTTCCATTTTATTAATATAGATCTCTCTTTATCTAAAGCATGTTTTTTATCTTCTAATTCTTCTATAACATTTAGAGGAAGTGCTTTGTTATTTTTTATTATAAATGTACATAGGTTTCTTTTATTACTTATTTGGATTTTTTCTATTTTAGCATCATTGAAATATCGATAATTTTCTTTATCGATATTAATTTTATCTAGTAATAATTTTATTTTGTCATTCATAGAATCCTCCTATATTGCTTCTTCTTGTTTTGATATATGTTTTATATTTCTTACAATGAAGGATATAAACTCTTCTAAATTTAATTTTGATAATTTAGTACTATATTGATAATTATCTATTTCAAATGCGATTTTATCTCTCATCATATAGTGTAGTAAATCATCTTTTTCTATGCCTAGATACATAAGCCAATATGGATATAACATTCTTTTAATATTTGATAGTTCTGGCGTTCCAGATAAATATTTTGATTTCTTTTCTATTCTAGTTTCTAATTCATTTAGTATAGCTAGTTCAATTATACTTTGTTTTATTCCATATTGATCTTTTTCTTCTATTTCTATTTCTGATGATAATATTGTTAGTAATAGTTTGTAAATTAAATCTTTATCTAAATCTTTTTTGCCTAACATTATGGATTTATTTTCTTTTGATATATCTATTAAATCTAGGTTATCATCAGCTACATATATTTTATATTCAGATATATCTTTTCTTATTATATTTTTAAATTCTTTATTAATACTTTTTTTATTATTATCCCATAATTTCATTATATTATTACGATATTTTTCTGCATGATTAAGCATTATTTCATAGCCTTTATTTTCTAATATAATGTTATAGATAGTATCATCTTTTGGAATAAAATTTTTAGCGTCTTTTAATATTTCTTTTTTATCTTTGTATGCTTCGTTATATTCTTTTTTATATGTATTCCACAACTTTTGTTTTAGTTTATAACTTGCTTCGTTTGTAGATGGTTGGAACAATAAATTCCATATTAATACATAGTCATTTACAATAAATTTAAAATTCATAATACACCACCCTTACTAGTAATATAATAACAAATTAATATAAAAAAAGGAACAAATTGTCCCATTTTTTGTTATTTATTTAAATATTTTAAATATATGAAGTATACTGCTCCTATTATTATTACTAATATTACTAAAAATATAAATAATTTAAATAATAGTGGTGTTTTCCTCTCTTCTTCTTCTTTTGTTTCTTCTATACCATCAAAATCTTCTTTATTTATATCCATGCTTCTTGTGAAGAAATCTTTATCTGCATTTTTCATTATACCTGTTTCTGTAGTTTTTGGTATTTCTTCACTAAGTTTTTTCACCTTTTCTATATCAACTTTTGATAGTGACTTTTCAGGATCTTCATATTCTATTTTTTCTTCTTCTTGTGTAGATGAAACTTTTTCTTCATCTTCTGTTGCGAGTAAGTCATTTAATAAATCATCACAATCTTCTTCATCTGTTGGTTTTATTACTTTTTTCTTTGATTCATTTAAATATTTGTTTAATTCTTTATTAGATAGTCCTGCTAAAATGTTAAATTCTTCATTTTCTAATTTCTTTGCTTGGCTATTTCCTGGCTTATTTTTATTAGCTTCTTCTAATACTATGTTTATGTCATATACTTTATTTTCTTTTAGATTATATAAAGTATTAAATTCTTCAATTTCTCGTGTTACTTTAGGCTCTTCTATATATTCTTTTAATTTATGATAACCTTCACGAGTATTTTTTTTACTTTTAGCATCTTCTATATCTATGGCAATAGAATTTTCTACGTCTGATACTTCAGCAACTCTTACATTATTACCAATATTTTCATACAACTTTGCATTCTTTTCAGATCTGTTAATAGTATTTTCTTTGTATCTGTCCATTCTCTTCATATTGTCACCTTCTACTATTTAATTTTATCATAGTATATGTCAAAACAAAAGATTTTGTTGTTTATCACTATATTATTCTGTATAATAGTGTTTGCGAGGTAAATATGAAAGTAACAGTTAATAAAGATCTTTGTATCGGCTGTGGGGCTTGTGCTGATATATGTAGCAAAGTATTCAATTTAGATGATGAAGGATTTTCTAATGTTATCGTTGATAAAGTAGAAGATCAAGATGTATTAGATGTTGAAGACGCTATAGCAAGTTGTCCTACTGGTGCGATTGAAAAAGAAGAAGAATAAAATCAGGTTATTTACCTGATTTTTTTATTTTATATTTTTGAGATAATACTGACATTATTTCTTCTTTTGTAAGTTTTCTATATTCTCCAGATGCTAGTTTATCTAATGTAAATATTCCTTCTCTTTCACGTTTTAATTTATCTACTAGTAGACCTACCGCTTCAAACATCTTTTTAATTTGATGATTCTTACCGTCTGTTATTACTATTTGAACAATAGATGAATTATCATTTACCTTCTTTAATTTAGCTTTTTTAGCTTTTAATAATATACCATCTACTTCTACACCTTCTTTTAATCTCATGAGTACACTTGGTGTAATTATTCCATTAAGTTTAGCTATATATGATTTTTCTATTTCATGAGATGGATGCATTATTCTATTCGCAAAATCTCCATCATTTGTTAAAAGTAGAAGTCCTGTAGTATCATAGTCTAGTCTTCCAACAGGATATATTCTTGCTTTTGTATCGATTAATTCAATTACACTTTTTCTGCCTAATTCATCTTTTGTAGTAGAAACATATCCTCTAGGTTTATTAAGAATGTAATATTCTTTTTTTTCTTTTTCTAATACTTTATCATTTATTCTAATGATATCTTTATCACTTACCTTAGTACCTAATTCTGTTACTAAAATATCATTAACATATACTTTACCAGCCTTGATTAACTCTTCTGCTTTTCTTCTTGAAGCATAACCTGATTCTGCTATTTTCTTTTGTAATCTTTCCATAAACACCTATTTTAATTCATCTAGATACTTTTTAAATTGTTTAGACTCTTTTCCTAATATAATCTTAAGTGTATTATCTATTTCAACAATCCCTTTAGCTCCTAATTTTTGTATTCCTTCTTTGTTTGCTTTAGTAACATCTTTTAATGTAACTTTAAATCTAGACATATTTATTTCAGTTGAAACAATATTATCTTTTCCTCCAAGTAATTCTACTAATTTATTGTAGTTAAGTGATGCACCTTTTTTAGATGCTTTTAATACTGCTAATAATATAATTATTAATATTATTGCGATTAATATATATTGTATAATTGTCTTTGTATCCATAATTATCCTTTCGAAATAATTATATCATACATTGCATTAAAAAAGACACTATTGTGTGTCTATTAATAATTCTTTTGGTTTTTGTTTTAATATCTTGTATGATGCGATTAATAGAGAAATTGTTAAAACTATTGTCATAAAGATAACTACGTATATAAATTCTTTTGAATTAATTACGATATCTAGTTTAGTTAATGTCTTATTAAATCCATCTATTTCAGCTCCACCTCCAACTGATGAAGATGTTGAGGCTTTTCCTATTTCTTTCGCTATATTGCCTGTTACTTTTGCTAGGATAGTATTACCTAACATTTTAGATGTATATATTGCTAAGAAATATGAACCTATATATGCTGGTATAGTTACTAATAGTAATTCTAATCCTAATTGTCCTAATATTTTAGCTTTAGACATACCTATAGCCATTAGTACTGCTATTTCTTTTTTTCTTGCATTGATCCATAAGAATAGTAATAATGTTACTACGATACCTGCAAAGAACATTGATCCTTCGAATAATTTATTAGCTATTCCATAAATTCCTGATATTGATTTTTGTAATGCTGGATAGTTAGATGAACTCTTAATTAGATTATATGCATTCCAATCTATATCAAGTTTTGATAAATCTTTCATTACATCTTCAACTGTCTTATTTCCTTTTATGAAGAATGTGGCATCTAAATATACTGCTGTTTGTTCTGTTTTTCCATAAACTTTGGCTGCTGTTTCTAAATCTGTTATTAATGTGTTTTCGTATAATTCTTGTGGAGCAGATACTCCTCCTGTATTATGTCCATCAAATAGACCTTTTATTTCAACTTCTACTGTTTCGTTTGCGTGATCTTCATTATCAGCATCATAGATATTTGACTTAAGTTTTATCTTGTCTCCTACTTTTAAATTGTTTTTAGCTGCTAAATCTTTGTGCATTAATATTTTATTTTTGTCTGTTGCAACTAGATGACTTCCTTCTACTAATTTATAAGCTCCACCAACAAACTTTGTTTCACGTGCTGAATCATTTACACCTGTTAGCATAACAGCTTTTTTAAATTGTTCTTCTCTTTCTGGAGAACGATTGCCTGTTGTTTCTTTAGTAGTTATTATATCTTGATCTACTAAATCAGCAACACTCCCAATTCTTTTTACATAGCTATCAATGTATCCTGATGATACTATTTTTTCTATGTCTTTTCCTTTGACATTTCCTCCACCTCTTGGTGTTCCTTGATTAACTCTTCTATTTATTTCCATTACAAAACTATTTGTTATAGTCCCAAAAGTTTTTTCAGCTGCAGTATCTGTTGCGCTTTTTATGGATACACTTATAAGACTTAGTGTAGTTACTAGTAATATTATAAGTAATAGAACTAGTGATTTAATACTTTTTCTAGTTACATAAGCAAATGCATTTTTTAACATATTTTCCTCCTACTTTTTAACATTTTTTAATTTTTTACAATTAAGTTCTAATACTATATCTGCTGCTTTAGATACTTCTTTACTATGTGTTACTACTATTACACATTTATTTCTTTTTTTAGCAAGTTCTTTTAATATATCTATTATTTCTCTTGCTGTTTTATCATCCAAGTTTCCAGTAGGTTCATCTGCTAAAATAACTGGTGCATCTGATACTAGAGCTCTTGCGATTGCGACACGTTGTTGTTGTCCCCCTGATAATTTCATTACATTTCTATTTATTTGAGTTCTATTTAATCCTAGTTCTAGTAATACATCTTCACTAGCGTTTTTATTAACTAATCTTATATTTTCTAATGGTGATAAGTAATCTATAAGATTATAGTTTTGGAATACTAATGCGATATTATTTTTTCTATGATTACTATAGCCTTTTATTTCTATATTTTCTCCGTCAAATAATATTTCTCCTTCTTCTACTCTATCAAGTCCAGCAAGTAATGATAATAATGTTGATTTACCTGCTCCTGATTTTCCAATTATTGCATAAAATATTCCTCTTTCAAATCCTTGATTTATATCTTTTATAACTTGTTCATTTGAATTTTCGTAACTATATGATACGTTTTTCATTTCTAATATTTTCATATTTTCTCCTAACTAATTTTTGATAATATTTCTTTTGGTTTTTTTATTAAAATCATAGATGATGCGAATAATACTGATAATAAGATTACTAATATAAGTATTAAGTATGATTCTATAAATACTAATATATTAGTAGATATACTTGTTGGTAGTATATTGCCTGATGCTACAGTTTCAGTTGCTACTACCTTACTTATTGCTTCATTTACAACTAAATTTCCTAATAATAATGATATTATTGCTGCTGGTGCTGAAATCATTACTAATTCTAAAATAAACTGTGTAATTATTTCTAGTTTAGTTATTCCAATTGATAATAACACTCCAATTTCATATATTCTTTCTCTTAACCATAATATTAGAATAAGTGATAATACTACTATTCCTCCTATTATTATTAAATAAGACATTATTTTTATAATATATTTTACTGATGAAATTGACTCAAGAGTTTCTTTATAGGCATTATTATCTGTTTCTATATTGAAATCATTATTTACATCTATTTGTTCTATCTTTTTAGATAGTTCTTTTATTTTATCTTTGTCTTTTGCTACTACAGTTAACTTAGTAACTGTATCAGTTTTTAAATCTTTAGCAACTGAATTATAATCTGTAAATATAGAGTTTTCACTAAAATCTGAAGACAGTCCTGTATATTTTTCTTGTTTCTTACCATTAAATATTCCTACTATTTCATACTCTATTTCTTTATCTTGATCTATGGATTTTATTTTTATCTTATCTTTTAATTTTAGATTATTTATTTTAGCAAGTTCTTCATGTATTAATACTTTATTTCTATCAGTTTTTTTTATCATCTTACCTTCTTTTATAGTAAATATTCCACTATTAAAAAGGATTGTCTTTTCTACATCATTAGTAGATAATACATTAAGTACATTTTTATATTCATCAGGTATATCATCTCTTTGTATTGCTTGATTAGTTTCTACTACTTTTAAATCTTTTAGTTTACCAATATATTCGTATTCTGATATTATTTCTTTTACTTCTTTTAAACTATTTAATTTTTCTAAATCTTTTTTATTAAAATATCCATTATTCCCTTTTCTAGTTATGTATATTTTTGATGTTGAATTTTCGTACAATGTTTTTTCTAAATTGTCACTTTGTTTCAATATGCTTGTACATGCATATAAAAAAGTTAAAACAACTGCTAATATTATTAGTACTATTCTTGTTCTGCTTTTTTTTCTTGAAACATAAGCTATGGCATTTTTTACCATTACTACACCTCTTTCTAATAAATTAAATTTTTATATAAATAATATATCACTCCTTCTAAAGCTTATTTAATACTCTTTTCATTTATCAAATCTATTTTATAAGCCTTATATGAAAAGTGTGTGAAAAAAAATAAAAAAGGAGAAAAATCTCCTTAATTTGTCTTTCTTGCAGAATATTTTTCTACTGGCTTGTCACTATTATCAAAATCTAAATACTCTTCTTTGTTATTTGTTTCATCATTATAATCCACTTCATAATCTTCTGTATTTTCATCTTCATAGTCATCGTCATAATTATCTTCATCACTATCATTGTCTAATCTTGATAAATATACTTTAGTACCAGCTGCGGCTCCTCCACCTAGAGCAAGTCCTCCCATTATTGGTACTACTAAATTAGTTCCTTCTCTTACTTCTTTTACAGGTGTTCCTGGCTTTCTTATAATAGGAGTTCCTTGTACATGAGTAGTTGGTTTTTCTATTTCTGGTAGTTTTTCTATTCCTTTTTCTGGGATAGGAGATGGTTTAGTATCTCCTCCTGCGACATTCTTATTATCAAATACATTATTGTAATTATTATTACTACTTGATTTTATATTTTGATTATTATTATTTTGATTAGTAGATGGTTTTACTACAAATGTCTTTGTATTATTAGGTTTTACTTCCTCTACTTTATTATTTGGTTTTATTTCTTCAACTTTATTAGGTTTTTCGAAAATATTCTTATTGTTATTTTCTTTTTCTACTTCTTTAGGAGTAGTATTCTCTTTTTTATTGGGTTCTACCTTTTCTAATTGAGGTTTTTCTGGTTTGTTTTCTTCAACTGGTTTTGTATTTTCTGAAGTAGTTTGATTATTTGTTGTATTGAAATTGTTATTTGGAACATTATTGTTCTGATTATTATTATTTATAATTGTATCATCTTCATGTATGTCATCAGGTATTGGGTTAGCTGGTGTTGGAGTAAATATAACATCTTTCATGATTTTTTTTATGATTTCTTTATTATCAAATGTTCCTTTTGTATATGCTGATTGTTCTTTTGCTAATTTTTCATTAGTTTCTAATTTAGAAATAGTTTCTTTACTTAAATTAAATTTTACTTCACCTTGAGGATTTTTACTGTAATTATTAGCTTCCATTAAAAATGCTTCTTTTTTATATTTCATTTTATTAGATTCTTTAACTAAATCATCTGCATATATTTCAAGTAAATTGCATAATAAATCCGGAGTATTTATACATGCATCTCTTAAGAGTTTATTATTATTTAAAATACTCCTGAATTCATATATTTCATTTTGCAATTCTTTTGATTTTAATATTAGAACATCTGATTTTTCTATTGATGTAGCTAACTTATCAGGGCTTACAAATAGTTCTGCATAACTGTAATTATTATCCATTTTATCACCCTACCTTATACTTCTTTTAGCATTTATATATAGTCTATATGCATTTTTTAAATCTGTCATATCGTTTGTAAATTCATTATTAAACTGATTTTGTTTTTTATTAGTTTGAATAGTAACGTCTCTTATTATGTCTTCTACAGCATTATTCATAAGAAATCTATCACCTATTTTATCTTTTATATTTTTTAATTGTTCTTCTATTTTATCAGTGAATTGATTGTAAAAGTTTGCGTTTGGTACTGCTCCTAGTGCACCTAGGGTTACTCTAGCATATCGTATTGTATCTCTTGTAACAGATGCTTCTTGTTTTGCTTTTTCTACTATTCCTATAGTTCCTCTTAAATTTTCCATAGCTTGAACTACACTATTTATGTATGGCTCTATTTCATATTCTTTATATGCAGACTTGGCAGCATAATCATGCATATCACAACTATCAGCTAATGGAGATAAAAAACTAGCATTTGATCTAACTATTGGTTTTATGTATACTGTATGAAATGGATACATAGATTTACATTTTCTTTGTAATCTACGATAGTTATTTTCTAAGGCAATTATTCTTTCTTCAGTCATATTATCCTCCTTATGTATAAGAAATAGAATAGTAATTTCTATTCCATTTCTTATACATTGTACTTTTGTACAATGTTATTATTTTTCTTGGCTATATGCTAGAGCTTGTTCTACTGCTAAACGTAAGTTTACAGCTGATGCATGCATATCTTGCATTGTTGCTGGGATTGATTCGTTGTAATACTTTTCCCAATCACTTCTTACTCTATCTGACCACTCTGTATTTATTCCTGCTGGAATATTTTTCTTTATAGCATCATTTAATGTTGCCATATTTTCAGTTATTTGTTCAATTATGTGATCTATTTGTCTTGCATCTTCTGTTGCTGCTCCTGGTCTTATTTGTATATTCATATTTACCTCCTATTTCATTGTTGCGTTTAATGTGTCCATCATATTTGCAAACTTAGTCTTTTGGGCACCTGTATATTCTTCTGCATCTTCTATTGTTCTAGTTAGTGCATTAAATATATCTTGCTTTTCTTGGAATTTTGCTAATAACTGATCAGCAGCATTTCCACGTATATCGCCACGAGTTATTTCTTCTATTAAAGCAGTCAATCTTGCTAGATTTGCTTTGTAATCTTCTCCGGCTGTTTCTAAAGCATTTTTTAAATCTTGTAATGCTTCCTCATGTACTTCTATCATAATACCTCCCTAATATAAGAATCTTTATTCTTATTAATTCAATTATATAATTTACTTTATTATTTATCAATCAATTATTCTTTTATTTACACAACAAAAAAACTGCCGTATGGCAGTTACTTACTTATTGGTGGAGCGTAGGAGGATCGAACTCCTGACCTCCTGCGTGCAAGGCAGGCGCTCTCCCAGCTGAGCTAACACCCCAATAAACACACATTTATCTCAAATGCATATTTATTGTAGCATAGTAGTTTTTTATTTGTCAATGGTTATTTTTTGTTTTTGATAAAAGCTATAAAAATTATTATTTCCTACTATTATATGGTCTAATACTGGTATTCCTTGTATTTTACCTATCTCTATTAATTTGTTTGTTAATTCTTTGTCTTCAGATGATGGTGTTGTATCATTTGAGGGATGATTATGCATAACTACGATACTATAAGCACTTAGTCTGTATGCTTCTTTAAATATTTCTCTTGGATGAACTTTTGCAGCGTTTATCGTACCTATAAATAATAATTTATAATTTATAAGCTCTTGTTTACTATTAAAATATAATGCATAGAAATATTCTTGATTTAAATTATTAAATAAATACTTAGTCTTTTTAAATATTAATTCAGGGGTATCTAGTTTATCTTTTATTTCTAATCTTTCTAAGTATATTCTTTTAGATAATTCTACTATTGCTACAAGTTTTATAGCTTTAACTTCTCCTATTCCTTCTATTTCTTTTAATTCTTTTATAGTTACTTCTTTTAATTCTTTTAATTTATATTTATTTAATATATCAATAGATACCTCTTCTACATTTTTATTCTTTGTACCTGTTCCTATTACTATAGATAATAATTCTCTATCGCTTAGATTATTAGGTCCTGCTTTTTTTAATCTTTCTCTTGGTCTTTCTTCTATTGGTATATTTTTCATATTATATTTTTTCATAATAAAACCACCTCTATTATATTATTCTTATAGAAGTGGTAAATTACTTAACTTTTTTGTATTTTCTTATAAAAATTTCTACTGTTTCATATGATGCGCTTAATTTATCTGCTGCTGTTACTATCCAAGATTCTTTATATCTTGGTGGTACTGGTGTAAGTGGAAACATGTGTCTTTTTATAATATCTCTTTCTATATTATTAAGTAAAAATTCTTTTTCAGCATTACGACATGCTACATAAGGATGTGTAAATCCATGTAGTCTATGGCTTTTATCTGGAATATGCCAGTCATATAGGAAGAAATCATGTAATAGCGCTCCTCTTACAAGAGATCTCATATTAACTTTAGCATTTGTCTTTATAGCAATTTTTACTGCTGTTGTAGCAACTTTTATACAATGTTCATATACACTTGTTGTACCATGTTGATAGAAATTTTTTTGTTGTAAATATTTTTCATTATTAATAATGTCTTTTCCGTATTCTAAGACTATTTTAAAATAATCGCTTTTCTTTAGCATATATTCCTTTCTATTCTTGGTCTAACTTTTCATATACAATTCTTTTTGCTTTTGTTACTTCTAGTTGTTCTGCAAAAATCTTGTCAAAATCTGGTATAGATTTTTTTATTACGTCTTGATATATATTTTTACTATTTAGTATAGCTTGTCTGAAATCTTTTACAGTTACTTCTTTTCTATTATCGTATGATGCGATTGCGAAAGCTTGTTGTACTAGTGTTAAAGATACATCAGGATAGCGTGATCCTATTTCATAAATTCTTTTATATTCAGATGTTATATCTGTAATAAACTCCATCATTTGACGTTTTACATATGTAGTATAGTTCATCATAACGCCAGTTCTTTTTTCTATTTTTGGTAGTGTTCCCATAAGAATTTGAATATTTTCATCTCTTGTAGGTTCAGATACTGCTATTTTTTGAAAACGTCTTACGAAAGCTTTATCTCTTAATATATATCTTTCATATTCTTCATCAGTAGTTGCTCCTATTACTTTTATATCTCCTCTATCTAGAGCTGGTTTAAAAGTATTAGCGAAATCTAGTGGTGTATCTTTATTGCCCATTAATGTATGTATTTCATCTATAAATAGTATTAAATTACTTTTTTCTTTTAGTTCATCTATTAATGTTTGAACTTTTGCTTCACCTGTTTTTGGGTCTGTTCCTAAAAGTTGTGATGTTGCGATTTTATATACTTGATAGTTTCTTAATACGTCTGGTACTAATTTCTTTTGAATTCTATAAGCTAATCCTTCTACTGTAGATGTTTTACCTACTCCAGGTTTACCTGTTAATATTGCAGATTTATCTGGTGTTATTAAAGTTAATATTAATCCTTTAATTTGTTCATCTCTTCCAATAGCTGGATTTGTTATATATTCTTTTGTACTTAAATTTTCTCCATAAGTATTTAAGATACTCATTCTTTTTTCTCTTATGTCTTCCATAAAATCACCTACTACATTATAACATTATTTAATGTATTTTTCTATAACTCTATAATCATCTTCTTTTATTATGTAAAATCCTTCTACAAAGTTTTCTTCATAATATGTATTATTTTCTTTATAAAAATAATAATTTATTTTGGTATCATTAAAATTTATCATTATTGTATCAGATTCATCAAAATAGCCACTATCTATAAATTTATTTGTCTTTTTTCTTCTTTCATATATAGCATGATATATCATATTTATATCTTTTTTATTTGTTATTTTTATTTTTTTATCTCTTTGTTCTATTGTAATATACTTTATATCTTTCTTTTGAATTTGTCTTGATAATATAAATATATAATTGTATATGATAAATACTCCTACTATACCTATTAGTAAGAATGATGTAATTATGATTCTTTTTTTATTGCGATATATTTTAATTTTAAGAGGAGTTTTATACTCATCTTTAGCTATTTTTTCTTCTTTCATTATTTATTCCTTTCTAATAGATATTTTTCTTCAATAATATTAATATTTTTATCTAAATCTATTATATAAGGATTACCTGTTTCTATTTCTAATTTCATCAAATCTTCTTCATTTAAGTTTTTTAACATCTTAATTATTGCTCTTATGCTGTTACCATGTGCTACTACTAATATATTTTTATTATTTTTTATTTTATTAATTATTTCATTATATATATCTTCTACTCTTATTATAGTATCATTTAAGTTTTCAGTTTTTGGTAATAAGCTTTTATCTATATCTTTATATTTTGGATCATTACCTGGAAATCTTTCATCATCTTCTGCTACTTCAGGTGGTCTTACGTTAGATGATCTTCTCCATAATTTTACTTGCTCTTCTCCATAAACTTTTTTTGATTCTTCTTTATTTAGTCCTTGAAGCGCTCCATAGAATCTTTCATTTAATCTCCATGTTTTTATTGTAGGTATTTCTTCTTTTAATTCCATTTTTATTATATCTAGAGTTTTTTGTGCACGTAAAAGTAGAGATGTATATGCTTCATCAAATTTTATATTAGATTTAGATAATGCATATCCAGCTTCTTTTGCTTCTTTGATCCCATTTTCTGATAAGTCTACATCTGTCCATCCAGTGAACTTATTTTCTTTATTCCAAATACTTTCTCCATGTCTTACTAATACTAATTTCATATGCTACCTCATGATAAAATTATATAATAATTATTTGTAAAATAAAAGAAAAGTATTTTACTTTTCTATTTGTGATATTTTCCTTCCTACATAGTAGAATATTAAGCCATGGATAAATCCACCCACTAAATCTAGAAACATATGTTGTTTTACCAGTAATGTAGAGATTGCGATTAAGAACGTTAATACTAATATTGGTATTTTATATTCTTTTTTCATATTTACTTTTAATAATATCATGAATAATATTGTCATATTAGCAACATGTAATGATGGACATCCTGCATAGTGGTTATCTACTTTATAAGTTATTTCTAAAAGAGTTTTAAATATACTATTTGGTAATAATGTTAAGTCTGCTCTTGGAATATCTGTTTGAAAAAAGAAAAATATGATATAAGCAAAGATTTGACTCATCCATAAGCTTATTACATAATTCTTTAAATTAGTAGTTTCACCTTTTTTATATAGATACAATCCTATTATTATTATTAAGGGCATAAATATATGATAAATTACTATGAAAGGTGGAACTAGTGGTATATAGTTATCAATAAATGTTTTTACTATTATAGGTGTTCCTATTTTTGTATTGATTAATTCAAATGTAAATATATTGAATAATACCATGGCAATAGCGGCATATAGCCATCTTTTATTGTCTTTCATTTTTCTCCTTTATATGTAATACTTTAGCTAAAAAATGAGCGGTAAAATATGCAAATAATATTAATCCATTCATTAGTAGCATTATAAATATTGTATAAGGTATTCCAGTTAATGGGAATCCTTTAGCAAGTGATGGTGGTAGTTGCATTAAATAACCATAATTAACATGTGGGTAATACTTAACTAATAATAAATTTAGTAATATAGTTAGGAAGTTATATAGATTAGTAAATTTTATAGTTGTTATTAGGTCTTTTTTTGTAAATACATAGCCATCTGCAATATAGTATGCTGCGACATATCCTAGTGCTAAGTGTACTAGGAAGAATTGAAAGTTTGTGTAATGTGGGAAACTAAAATGATATAGGTCAACTAAAATCATACCTACTAGTGTTCCTGCCATTCCCCAATACATTCCGACAGCTTTTGCTCTTCTATTATTAGTAAATATAGAAATTATGATAAGCCATACTGCCATTCTACAATGGAATAATGGTAGTGATTGTTCTATATTAAAATATCCTGAGCCAAATTGCCATGAATATAATATAAACTGATCAATTAATAATATAATTCCAAGAGTTTGTAGGACTTTATATTTTTTTAATTTATCTATATATTTAAATATTAAAACCATTCCTAAAATCCAAACTAACAGTAATGATATATGTATTGGAGTAAACATTCTAAATTCAAATGTATCTTCTACTCCTCTAAAAAAATACGCTAAAGCTTTCATAATTCCTCCTTGGAAATATCCTAATATATATTTTATCATATCTTTGCAATATGTCTATTTTATTTTTTATTTTATTAAATAAAAAAACTCTTGTTAGACAAGAGTAAAATGCTTATTGGTCAGGACGACAGGAGCAAAATAGAAATTAATATCTGAATTCATACTCTTTAGAAATAAATGGTTTTTTACTGTGTATTTCTGTTTATTTCTACTTAAAACGCTTAAATTCAAAAATTTTAGGGGCTAATTAAGGGCTTGAAAGGAGAAATATTATGACAATAATAAGAGTGGAGAAAAATAGAAATTATACTACTATGTGTAATTACCATTTAAGAGATAAAAATTTAAGTTATAAAGCGAAAGGACTACTCTCTTATATGTTGAGTCTACAAGATAACTGGGATTATTCAGTAAGTGGTTTGACAGTTGTTAGTAAAGAAAGTGCAAAAGCAATAAGATCAACTTTAAAAGAATTAGAAGACAATTATTATTTAGTTAGAAATAAAATACAACTTGAAAATGGTAGATTTCATTATGAATATAACATTCATGAAACTCCATATACCCAAAATGGGTATATGGAAGAAGTGCATACCGACGATAGACTACAAATAAATACTAATAATAAAAATACTAATTACAAAGATAAAATAGATAAAACTATAAATTCAATAATAAAAGAATTAATTAATAAATAATTTATCACAGAAACTTACTTTGACTTAAATAGATATAATAATTTATTAAATGATATTTTAAATGAGTATGAATATATACAGGTAATTATATGTGTTAAGTATGTTTTAAGAAAATGGAATGAAAAGAAAAAATTAGATGAAGACGGTTTACCTATTAGAAATCAATTCTCATATTTTAAAACATTATTAGAAAATAATTTAAAAAGAATGCCAAGATGTTTAACAATCAAATTTCTTCGACATCCTCTTTTTTTAATAAAAATTAATCACAAAGTTTTTCGTTAACTTGCTCCAAACCGAGTTTGTCACTATCTTTCACAGAAATAATATTACTATTATCAAAAATTAAGTATATCATATCATCATTTAATCTCTTTTTTAAATCAAAGGTTATTTCATAGCTTCTTTTTTCTTCAAACTTAAATTTTTTCAAAATTCTTACTGTCGAAATCTCATTAGCTTGAAATCTCTTTATAGTAATATTCTGATATTTTTCATCATCATCATCATATATTGCTAATATAGTGTATGTTCTTGTGAATCGACATTCATAATTTTGTATTTTTTCTTCTTTTATGTCCTTGAAAAAAAGAAAAAATATACATGTACAAATTATAATCACAATACAAATTATAATTAAAAACTTATTTTTTTTCATAATTTAGTCTCCTATCTCCTTAATATCAAAGTAAAAAAATTTATTATCACTATTTTTAAGTATTAATCTATTGTTAACAATAACATATCTAGGATACAAATTTTCATAATTTAATTTATATTTTTTTAAATTAAGTTTATTAAAATTAAATACAGATATACTATTATCATAGTTATGAAAATATATCATATCATTATAATATATAGGCATTAAAATGAGATTAGAATTTATTTCTTTAATATTCTTCTTTTTGGAGTCAAGTATTATAATTTTCGACTCGTCAGAATTTTTTTTTGCCATTTGAATAAAATAAACATTATTTCCATATATATAATTATAAACAACATAATCATCTTCATCATTAATATATATATTATCATCAGAATAATCGTTTACATTATATTTTTTTAAAATTTGATTATTTTTTTCATCAACAATCGTATATAATATATCATTTTTGTAAAACGATGTATTTAAAATATTATATAACATATTTCCACTTTTTTCATTTTTCTTACTATACTCACATTTATTTTTCAATAATTCATTATCTTTATTCAAAATATCAATACAGTATTTTTGCTCTTCATCAGAAATATCATCTATATATACAAAAACAATTTTATCATACTTAACAAAAACTTTTGGAAAAGAAAACGGGTCTTCTATATGACCACTAGCCATAACTTTTTTTTCAGAAAAATTCAAATCAGAAAAAATGATATTCCAAAAAATTGAATCTTCAATTTGAGTTAATTCAACATAATAAATCTTATTATTTATTATTCTAAAATCCATAATTCTTCCATTGCCATTATATTTATATTCACTATACTTTTTTCTTATAACATCATAGGTAAAAATTTTGTCAGTAAGTAAAATAACATTTTGTTTTGAAACATCGTATATATTACCATAAATAACATCACTATCTGTATAATTAAGTTCTAATGAAAATTTTTTAAAATTAACATTACTAAAATAATTATTAAATTCATTATATTCCGATACTTTATATTCTTTATTATTATAAACAATTAGCATTATTGTTAATACAAATAAGATTATTAAAAAAATTATTTTCTGTTTCATAGATCACCATAAACTAACCAGTATAGTCTTTTGACTATACTGATTGAGCTTTCTTACCAAATTACATATCTTCCAGAACTTGTAACAGTACTTGCAACATTAGCCCTTGAATCTATATGCTTTCCTAAAGTAGTTCCTCTTCCATAGTCTGTTCCCCAAGAATCAGCATATCTTACTTGTTGTGTATTCATCTTACCACCATCTACAACTAAATAATGATGTAATTCGTTTCCATTATATAAATATAGACTAGAAGTAAGTGCATGTAAAACAAATGGTACTCCTACATCACTATCCATAACATCTGCAATTAATATTTGATTAAATCTTGTTTCTGTACTAATATCTTCATATTGATATACATGTCTGCTTTGACGAGCATTTAATTCGTTTCTTACTCGATATACCATAGTTCCTGAACTATTTGTTCCCATATTTGAAGCATATGTTGATTGTGACAAAGAACTTCCATTTAAGAAATGCAAAACTTCTTTAACAGACGCAGGTCCACAATAATAACCTCTTTCTTGTGTAAAATATTGTATTCCTAAATTTCTATCAGTATAGCAAAAACCATTTGTACTATTAGCATTTGAAACATCAACACTTGTCAATTTATTTAAAGAAAGTGTATCACTAATATTATATTTTTTTGTTCTATTATATTTTTCCAACGATTTGTTTAGCTGTTTATTTTTAATTTCCATGGTTTCCTTATATAAGTCACTATAAACAAAATTTCCATTTTCATCAATATAATAATCATCTGGTGATATATTTTCAAGATAATAGCTTAAAGTGTCGTCCTTACTCAATGAATTAGAAGTCAAAGCATTTACTTCTTTACCATTAAAAAGAAACAAAACAGATGATGTAAACGCAAGGAAGACAAAAATATTTTTTTTCATAAATCCTCCATAAAATCAAATAACACGTTTTCATCTTCACCATAAAGTTTATTATGATATTAAATTATGTGTATTAGGATTATTGCAAATATCACAATGCTTTTTCACCTCCAAACCAACTTATACTAATAGTTCAGATAAAGCAATATTATCAAATAAACATACCTAATACATAAAGTATATTTACAAGTAAACATTAACACTTTTTTTAGTTTTTTTCAATAAATTTTTAATTTATATTTTAAAATAAGTATATTTTAGTTATTTTAAAGTTATTAGTAATGAGCAGTTTTTATTTTTTTATATTTAATCTACCTTCCCAAATCATCTAAAAACTTATATACAGCTTTTGCTTTTTTTAGTAATTCTTCATCAACATTATCTTGCTTTTGAAGATAATCATATATTGGGTCATAGTATTCTTTAATATCTACTGCTAAATGTTTTTTAACAATAAGGAGTTTTTCTAGAAAATCTTTTTCTAGTTCAAACTCTTTTATTTTTTTATCATATCTATCATAAGAAACAATTATGTTATTATCACCATATTCTATCGTATCAGGAGAATAACCTACCATAGAGGCTAATTCCTTAAAATCAAGGTCTAAATACTTCTCAAAGGCTTTTAAAGTAAGTATTGCAGGTTTAAATCTTTGCCCTTTTTCAATATTACTAATTTCTGTATGACTTATATCACATAGTTTAGCAAGTTCTCGTGCAGAATAACCTTTTTCTTTCCTAGCATTTTTAATTAATTCTCCAATATTATCATAATTTTTCATAATCTCAACTGCTTTCTAAAACGATTATAACATACTTAAATAGAAAAATAAATACTTTTTGGAAACTAGTTGACATTTACAGAAATAAGTCGTATCATGTGATTGTGGCAATAGGTTGCCAAATGAAAGGAGCTGCAAAGATGTCCTATTTAGAATTATATAAGATTATATTAAAACCATGGGCTAGTATTAATAAAATAAGATTAATTGCTAATTGTGGTAGAGATTCTGCTATTAAGATTAGAAACACAATCCAAAATAAACTTATTAAAGAAGGCAAAAATTTACCAACAGGTAAAACTATTGTTGTACCAATGAAATATGTTATTGAGTATTTAGGATTAGATATGAATTATATTATTGAAATGGCTAACAATGAAAGCAATATGCTAAATAATGGGACTTTAAGTTATACCAGTATATCGAGATAATAAAACTAAAACACGGTATTTTAGAGCATATGCTAATGATGTATATGGAAACAAAAAACAACATGAAAGGGATGGATTTGCTACTAAAAAGGAAACAAAAAAAGCAGAAACTGATTTTAAAGTATTAGATCCAAGTGATATTAGTAATATGAAGTTTATCGATTTATGGGAAGCATATAGAGATATAAACAACTACAATTAAAAAACAGTCATTCAGAGCTGTTGAAAGTAGATTTAGAAACTATATATTGCCGTATTTTAAAGATTATAAACTTAATAAAATAACAAATAGTGTTTATATCAAATGACAAATGGAAATTGAAAGCAAAGGCTTTAAACACAAATATAACAGTAATTTACACGGTGCTATGGTTAATATATTAAATTATGCTATTAAATTTTATGGATTAAAAGAAAATATCGCTAGTTTAACTGGAAACTTTAAAAGAAAAACTGAACTAAAAAGAAATGTTGATTTTTGGACTTATGAAGAATATAAATAATTTATTAATGTTGTTAATGATAATGTATATAATGTTTTATTTGAAACATTGTATTATACAGAACTTCGTGAAGGCGAAGCACTAGCACTAAATTGGAACGATTATATCAATGAAACACTTGATATTAATAAAACTATTTCAAAAGAATTAGTTGATAACAAACGAGTTATAAACACTCCTAAAACTACTAAATCTAATCGTAAAGTAAAATTTGATAATGGATTAGTTAAAAAACTTAATGATTTAAAAGAATTTTATAAATCATTTGAAGGTTTCACTAATGAATGGTTTATATTTGGTGGTTTAAATCCATTATCACCAACAACAGTAGGAAGAAAAAAGAATAAATATTGTAAACTTGCAAATGTAAAAAAATAAGAATACACGACTTTAGACATAGTCATGCATCCTTATTGATTTCTCTGAAAGTGCCTATAACAGTTGTATCAGAACGATTAGGTCATTCAGATATTAATATGACACTCAATACCTATTCACATATGATACCAAATGATGAAACGAAAACCATTGATGGTATCAACAATTTAAAATAAAATTAATTATTTTAAGTATTTTATAATGGCTATGAATATCAGAATATTATAAAAGCCTTGAAAATCAAGGCTTTATAAACTAAATGGTCGGGACGACAGGATTTGAACCTGCAGCCCCTTGGTCCCAAACCAAGTGCTCTACCAAGTTGAGCCACGTCCCGATATGGTGCACTCGGAGGGATTCGAACCCCCGACCTTTTGGTTCGTAGCCAAACACTCTATCCAACTGAGCTACGAGTGCATTAATAATTTTTTAATAAAAATGGTGGCTCCAGCGGGAATCGAACCAGCGACACAAGGATTTTCAGTCCTTTGCTCTACCGACTGAGCTATGAAGCCAAATGGCGGTCTCGACGGGGCTCGAACCCGCGATCTTCTGCGTGACAGGCAAACGTGTTAACCAGCTGCACTACGAGACCACAAAATAATAAATTGGTTGCGGGAGCAGGATTTGAACCTACAACCTCTGGGTTATGAGCCCAACGAGCTACCGGATTGCTCTATCCCGCGATATGGCGGAGGAAAAGGGATTCGAACCCCTGCGCCGCTTGCACGACCTGTCGGTTTTCAAGACCGATCCCTTCAGCCAGACTTGGGTATTCCTCCATACGCTTTTCAGCGACAAATAGATTATAGCATATTGTTTTTTTATATGTCAACTGAAATTATGTTATAAATCAACAAATAATCTAATAAATAAATAAAAAAAGACTTTATCAAGTCTTTATCTACCAAAATGGTGCCTAAGATCGGAATCGAACCGATACGAGCTTTAACACTCGCAGGATTTTAAGTCCTGTGCGTCTACCTGTTCCGCCACTCAGGCAATCTGGTGACCTGTATGAGATTCGAACTCATGACCCTTTGATTAAAAGTCAAATGCTCTACCTGCTGAGCTAACAGATCATCTATTAAAAAATGGCTGCCTTGGCTAGATTCGAACTAGCGCATGTCAGAGTCAAAGTCTGATGCCTTACCGCTTGGCTACAAGGCAATCTAAAAGTGGTGGAGAGAGGTGGTTTCGAACCACCGAACTCATAGAGAGCAGATTTACAGTCTGCCGCGTTTAGCCTCTTCGCTACCTCTCCATATAAAAAATGGTGCCGAAAATAGGACTTGAACCCACAACCTACTGATTACAAATCAGTTGCTCTACCAATTGAGCTATTTCGGCATTTAATGGTGGAGGATACAGGACTCGAACCTGTGACCCCCTGCTTGTAAGGCAGGTGCTCTAACCAACTGAGCTAATCCTCCGTCGTTGTTGACGTAATTAAATATATCAACAATTAGCTTCTTTGTCAACATTTTTAGACAAATTAGTTATATTTTTCTTCTATCCATTTAGGTAAATTGGCACTTAGAGTTTTAAAACCTAAATTTGTTTCTTTTATTGGTTCTCTTTTTTTCTTCTTTTTTGACTTTTCTAATGCTTTTAGTGATAGTTTTAGTCTATTTTTATCTTCTTCTACCTCTATTACTTTGGCTGTTAAAATATCCCCTATTTTAGCATATTCTTCTATTTCTTTAACAAAGTATTTTGATATTTCTGATATATGAATTAATCCTGTACAATTGTCATCTAATTTTACAAATATGCCATATTCTTCTATCCCTGTTACCGTACAGGTTACTATATCTTCTTTTTTATATTTCATAGTCCTACCTCGCCATATATTATATCATATTATTTTATTTTTGTTTATTTTTTTGATATAATAACTCTGGTGATTAATATGGATATAGAAAATAAAATTATTAGTTTAATAGATAAAATGAAACCTTATATTGCAAGTGATGGTGGAATACTTGAATTTGTTAAGTATGAGGATAATATTGTATATGTTAGGTTGGGTGGTGCATGTAGTTCATGTTCACTTATAGATATGACTTTGAAAGATGGTATAGAAGAACTTATAATTAGTGAAGTACCTGAAGTTAAAGCTGTAGTTGCAGTCTCAGCAGAATAAAAAGCACAAATGTGCTTTTTTATAATCCATATTTTTCCATTGTCTTAGTAAGTTTATCAATTTTAGCTTCTGCTTGAGAAATAGTTTCTTTTTTACTATTAATTAATTCTTCTTGATTAGTTATTGTTTCTTCTAATTTCTTAGCTTCTTCTTCAGCTTTAGCAATTGTTTTTTCTCTTTCTGTTAATTTATCTTTATAGAATTTAATCATATCAGAAAGTTTCTTATTTAATTCTTTTTCACGTTCTTCTGCTTCACGTGCTTCTTTTTCTTTAGCAAGTCTAGCTTCTTCTAATTTTTTGACATTTAATTCAATAGTATTTTCTTGTTCTTCTAATGAAGAAATTTTATCTAATAATCCATCTAATTCTTCATCTTCTGTTATTTCTTCTTTTTGAGGTAATACTTCTTTATCCTCTACATTTTTTCTTATTCTTTCTAAGTCCTTAGATAAGTCAGTAGTGAATTCAAACATATTATCATTATTATTATCTATTTCACTATATTGATCTACTACAGGAACATCTATTTCTGTTTCAGATTCTACATTGTTTTTTTCTACTTCTTCAGTAGTCCATGCGTTTGTAGTAACTTCCTCTTCTTTTTCTTGTTCTTTTTCTAAATCTTTTAAATATCCTGATAAGTCAAATTCTTGTTCTTGTTTTTCTTCATTATTTTCTTCAATTACTGTAGGTGATACTACTACTTCATTTTCTTCTTGTGCAGTTGGAATAGTTGCTTCTCCTACTGGTTCAACTAAATTATTATCTAGGTTATCTAAGTTAGATAAGTCTAATGTTAATATATTTTTTTGTTCTAATTTACCAGCTACAATTAGTTCATTTATTAAACCATTCAAGACATTATCATTTACTCTAGTATTTTCTACCATAATTTCTTTTTCTTTTAATTTGTGGCAGCCTAAATCTAAGTAATTGGTTTCATTTGTATATACATATTCTACGTTTTCTAACTTAGATAAATTCTTTTTAACTTTATCTAGATGTTTTTCATTTAAATCTTTTTCTGGTAGAGTTTTTTCTTGCTCTTTTTCTTCTAATTCTTTTAATGTATTTTTCATATTATCCATAGATGTTTGATAGAATTTTAAACTTCTATCATCTTTTAGATAAACCATTTCAGCAACATCTGTTAACTCTACATTATTTAATACATCTGTCATATTGCCTCCTTTTATTCTTTTTATTATTATTTTGCGTATGTTCTTAATACGTCTTTTACACTATTCCACTCTTCATCATCTTCTATTCCTAGAAGTGTTATTTCATTTGAGTTTCTTTCTACTCTTGCAACATGAACTGTTATTAGTCCTTTTTCATCTCTATCATTTTTTGTATATACAAGATATTCTTTACCTGTATCTTTAAATTTAAATGATGTTAATTTTTCAACTTCCTCTATTGATCCATCTTCTGCTACTAATGATATTTTCTTTATATTATCCATAACTAGCCTCCCTTTTATCATATATTAATTTTATCATAATTATTTATTTTTACAATCTTTTTTTAGTAAAAATGTTTTAGCGTTAGTATTACAATAATTTTTTATATAATTATCTAAATTTTTAATATTATTTATTTCTGTAGTATTCTTACCTTTATCTTCTCTAAAACCTTTTAATCTTAATTTTTCATATGAATAATCACCTAATATGTAGTCATATGTATCAAAGTAATCTGTCTCTTCTAATAATTTTTCTATGTCTTCTTTATTGAAGCAATCTCTATCATTAGATATTATTTCATATTCAATATTTTTTAATGTTACTTTCATATTTACCTCTCTAAATAATCTTTCCCTTTAAATGGTTCATCAAATAATAAATCATTATAATTTTGTTGTCTTAATACTTCATATATTACTATTGCTGCACAATTTGATAAGTTTAATGCTCTTACATTGTCTGTCATTGGTATTCTCATACAATGAGATATATCATCTTTTAATATTTCTTTTGGTATACCTGTTGATTCTTTTCCGAATATTAAATATATTTCTTCTTTATTATTTGAATAGTCAAATGCTGTATGAGGTTTATGTCCATACCTTGTGAAATAATAATATGTTCCTTTGTTTTTACTTTTAAAGTCTTCCCAATCTTCATAAACTGTATAAGATAGTTTATCTATATAATTTACTCCTGATCTTTGCAAGTGCTTATCATCTATATAAAATCCTAGTGGTTTTATTAGATGTAGTTTTGTGTTTGTTGCGACACAAGTTCTCATAATATTGCCAGTATTACCTGGTATTTCTGGTTGATATAATACAATGTGATTCATTATGCCTCCTAATTAAAGAAGGAGATTACTCTCCTATATTATTGTGATTTAGAAATGATTTTAATTCTTTTACTTTTAATTTTTCATTTTCTAATATACTTTTTATTTTAGAATTCTCTATTATTACAAAAGTTGGATATTCTCCTTTTAATTTTTTCTTTTGTTTAAATTTATTATTAAAATAATTAGCAAATTCTTTTTTATCTTGACCTATTATATTTAAATATACTAAGTTTCGTATATTTAAATCTTTTAATTCTTGTTTTAATTTATTTTCAAAACTTCTGCATTTATTATCATCTGCTGCACAAATATATAATACTGCATCTGGGTTTTCTAATGAGAAATGTTCTAATTCTTCTTTATATATTTCTGGTACTAATCCTTTTAATACTGGTACTAATCTATTAGTATCTACCATTTTCTTATAATCATATCCTAGATATAGAGATAATAATATAGTAGATGTAAATATAATTAGTAATATTAGGTAATTTTTCTTTGGTATTTTTTTCATATACTCTCCTCTATATATATTTTATCATATTTAAGCTTTATAAGCGTTCTTTATTTCTATTTCGTTTTCTTTATAGAAGTTATATCTTATACTTACAATATCTCTTAATTTAGTAATATCTAAATTTCTTGATTCATAATTTAAGATATGAGTTTTTTCTCCATCGTAATAGATATCAAATTTTCTATTTTTTGTATCTATTAATTCATAGTTATAATCATTTACTGGTAGTTCTAAAATATTACCTTTTATGATCATATTTTCTGGTTTACCATATACTAATACTTCTAAATTAGGTTTTTCTTTAAATAGATTTACATAATCATTATATAATTCTATTATTTCATCTTCTGTTAATTCTAATGATAAGTTTACTGTTTTCATACCTTTTAATAATAAGAAATATACTGTATACATATTAGCTACATTTAGTCCATAATCTCCTACTACTGTTATTTCTTTATCTATAAAGTAATCTGATGTTAAAACTTTTTCTTTTAAATATTTTTTTAGGTTATATGTTGTTCTTGGTATTTTAAAGTAAGCTTTATCTTCATTTTTATATTCTTTATATAAAGCTTCTTTATTTATGTATACTCTATCAAAGCCTAATCTTAAGCATGTAGATAGTTGCTCTTCATTCATTACTTCTGCTGTTAATACTCTTGGTAATTCTTTTATATGTGGTAATAATAGTCCACCTTGTCTTACTAAGACTTCTTTTTTAGAATTCATTCTTAACATAGTTAATTCCATTATTATATCTCGTCTTAGTTCATTTATATCTTTTATACCTATGAATATATTTTTATCTACATCTACTACAGTTGATGCTGAACGATATGGTGTATCTCCTAGTTTTTCTACTTGAGTTCTTATTCTATCAGCGTCTAAGCTTTGAGTTTTGGCTTCTTCTACTATTTTACCTGTTTTTATTAATTTATTTACTCCATCACTTAATTCTATAGTTAGAGGTTGTCCAATTTTAGCTGTTACTCTAAATGTTACAGCAACTACTCTAGCTGGTAGTTTTTTTAACTCTGTATTTAATAAGTAACTTCCTGTTTTACATACTGTGTCTTCTACTTCTAAATTACATTTATTATCTACATAGCAGATGTTTCCTTTTTTTACTTCATTTATTAATTTATGATCTTTATCATATAGATAATTTACTATAAATCCTTTATTAGTATTTAGAAATCTTATAGCGTCTTCTTGATGTAAGTCTTCATCTAATTTTATCCCTATTTTTTCTTTTGTTATACTGACTACTTTACCTATTTCTAATCCTATATGATTTGGATTAGATATATTAATTAACTCTTTAGCTGGTGTTTTAAATAAATTACCTAGAGTAAATCCTCTATTATATAGTATCTTTAGTTTATTATTAGCTTCTTCTAATTTATTATCTACTCCACCATTTGTCATTAATTTATGATACATTCTAGTAATATATCCTACGTATTCAGGTGATTTCATTCTACCTTCTATTTTAAAACTAGTTATATCACTATTCATTAGTTCTTTAAATCTTGTAGATGTATTTAATTCTTTCATTGATAGTAGATATTTATTTTCTATTACTTTTCTTTGTCCTCTATATAGAGTATAAGGTAGTCTACAACAACTACTACATTCTCCTCTATTGGCACTTCTATCTCCTATCATTGCACTCATTAGACAGCAACCTGAATATGATACGCATAATGCTCCATGGATAAATACTTCTTTTTCTATAGGTACATCTATTTTTTCTATTTCTTCTAGTGATAATTCTCTAGAAAATACTACTCTTTTTACACCTAAGTCATAGTACATTTGAGCAGTTTCTTTACATGAAGTATTTGCTTGGGTAGATGCATGAATTTCTAAGTTGGGAAACATTTCTCTACACAAACATATCATTCCGAAATCTTGCATAATAATTGCATCTATTCCTATTCTATGTAAGAATTCTACTTCTCCTAAGAATGCTGATACTTCTTTATTTTTAACTACTGTATTCATGGTACAGTATAATTTTACTCCATATAAGTGAGCAAGTCTTACTGCTGATTGCATTTCTTCATTTGTAAAATTTTTAGCAAATTTTCTTGCACTAAAGTTATTTAAACCTAGATATACGGCATCTGCTCCGTTAGCAATTGCTTGTTTTAAGCATTCCATATCACCTGCTGGTACTAATAATTCATGTTTTATCATATTCTCACCTTCTACTTGATTATAACATAATTTTCAACTCTAATTAGCAAAAGAAAAAGTTTACTTTATTAAAAATGTAAACTTTTTTATCTTATAAATAATTTTCTGCTTTTACTTCCATAAAGCTTTGTGGATGATTACATACTGGACATACATCTAGTGCATCTTCTCCAAAATATACATGTCCACAGTTTCTGCAAATCCACATTTTTTCTCCGTCTTTGTGGAACACTCTATCATCTTCTATGTTTTGTAATAGCTTTCTATATCTTGCTTCATGTTCTTTTTCTATTTTTCCAACACTTTCAAATAAGAATGCTAAATGATCGAATCCTTCTTCTTTTGCTACACGTGCAAATTCATCATACATATCTGTCCACTCATAGTTTTCTCCATTAGCGGCATCTTCTAAGTTAACTGTTGTTGTTGGTACTCCCCCATCGTGTAGAGCTTTAAACCATAATTTTGCATGTTCTTTTTCATTTCTTGAAGTTTCTTCAAATATTGATGCGATTTGTTCATATCCATCTTTCTTAGCACGAGAAGCATAATATTCATACTTTACTCTTGCTTGTGATTCTCCTGCAAATGCTTTCTTTAAATTTTCTTCTGTTCTTGTTCCTTTTAGTTCCATAAATCCTCCTAAGTTTATTATATCATTTAAAATAGTTTTTCATATACTTCTTTGTAATTTTCTACAAGAATATATTCTAGATTATTTTTTATTTCTTCTGGTACTTCTGTTAAATCTTTTTCATTTTCTTTTGGTATAAATACTTTTTTTATTCCTGCTCTATGTGCACCAATTGATTTTTCTTTTAATCCACCAATCGGTAGTACTCTACCAGTTAATGTTATTTCTCCAGTCATTGAAATAGTATTTGATACAGCTTGTTTTTTTAGCATACTAATTATTGCTGAAGTTAGGGCAATTCCAGCAGACGGTCCATCTTTTGGTACTGCTCCTTCTGGTGCATGAATATGAATGTCATTTTCTTCTAGTTGATTTTCTTCTACTCCTATTTCTTTTAAAATAGTCTTTACATAACTTATAGCTATTTTGCAAGATTCTTTCATTACTTCACCAAGAGAACCTGTAAGTATTAAATTTCCTTTTCCTTTATACATTGTAACTTCTATTGGTAGTATATCTCCTCCATATGAAGTATATGCCATTCCATTTACTACTCCTATTTGAGTATCTTCATTTTTAGTATAATTGTATTTTTCTATACCTAAATATTTTTCTAATATTTTATCATCTACTTTTATGAAAGTTTTATTCTCTAGTAGTATTTCTTTTACTGCTTTTCTAAGTATTCTATCAATTACTCTTTCTAGTTCACGTACTCCCGCTTCTTTTGTATAATTTCTAATCATTTTCATTATAGATTCATCAGTTATTTCTATATTAAGTTGAGTAAGACCTGAATTATCTAATGCTTTTGGTATTAAATATTTTACAGCAATATCATATTTTTCATACTCTGTATAACTAGACAATTCTATTATTTCTAAACGATCTTGTAGTTCATATGGAATTTGTTCTCTATAGTTTGCAGTTGCGATAAACATAACTTTTGATAAGTCATATTCTTCTTCTATATAGTGATCTTTAAATCTATCATTTTGTTCTTTATCTAGTACTTCTAATAATGCAGATGCAGGATCACCTTTGTAGTCTTTTGTCATCTTATCCAATTCATCTATTATAAATACTGGGTTTGATGTTCCTGCTTTTCTTAACCCTTCTATTATTCTTCCTGGATTAGAACCAATGTATGTTCTTCTGTGTCCAAATATCTCTGCTTCATCATTTATTCCACCTACGCTCATTTTTACACTTTTTCTATTTAGTGCTTTTGCGATAGATAATGCTAAAGATGTTTTACCTACTCCAGGCGGTCCTACTAAACATATTATAGGACTTTTTGAATCTGGATTGTTTTGTTTTATAGCGAGATACTCTATTATTCTTTCCTTAGCATCATTTAAAGCATAATGAGTATTATCCATTGTTTCTTTTACTTCTTTTAAGTTTATTTTATCTTTAGTAAATACTTGCCATGGTAAATTTATCATCCAATCAATATATTCTCTTACCATACCTAATTCTGGTGAATTAGAATGCATTGATTCAAGTCTAGATATTTCTCTATTTATCTTTTCTTTTATATTTTTAGGACATTTTAATTTAGATAATTTCTTTTTGAAATTACTGATTTCCATATCCTTAGTACTAGTTTCACCTAGTTCTTTTTGAATTTGTTTTATTTTTTCATTTAAGAAGTATTCTTTTTGTGTTTCATTTAATTCTTTATCTACTTCTTCTTCTATTTTTCTTTCTAATTGCTCCAACTTCATTTGCTCATGCATATCTCTTAGTAGCAATTTAGCTCTTTCTAACGGTTCAGTTATAGTAACATATTCCTTTTTAAATCTATAATCAATATCTAAAAATGATACAATTAAATCAGTTAATTGATCTAAAGATGGTGCAGTAGGTATTTGACTCATAATAGCATTTCCCATTGCTGGTGATACTTTTACATACTTGTCTAGAGTATTTATTAATAATTTGTAGTATACTGGATCTTCTTCTTCATCATATGTAAATGATACTTGTTTATATGAGGCTTGATATATTGTATCTAATAATTTATAGTTATATATTTCTACTCTATATAATCCTTCTACTACTATTCTTGTCTTGCCATTAGGAATATTCATCTTAAACTTTATTTTACCTAACACTCCGTATTTAGGTAGGTTTGTTATATCATCTTTATCTTCTTCTATTGGATTTACTATTAATACTTCGCCAGTACTAGCATTATTTACTATATTATTTATATTTTCATCATAGATATTACTATATTCTACTCTTACTTCATTTCCAGGTAATATAACCATATCATTTATTATTAAAACTAATAAGTCATTTGATTTCAATAGCATATTCACCTCCAATTTTTGATACTGCTTTCTATTATATAGTAAATCATATTTTTTTCAATAGAAAATGTTCTTTATTTTTAATTTATATAAATAAAAAAAGTGATTTAAATCACTTCTATTTATTTAATTCTTTTAATGTATTAATTGTCTTATGCATTAAGAAATCATACTTGAATATTTCTTTTCCATTATACTCTTTTAATAAGTCTTCTTTTGTAGTTTGGAAGTCTTTAGCTACTTTTTCTATTTCTTTATCTAATTCTTCATCAGTAATATCTATTTTTTCTAAATTCTTAATTTCTTCTAACATTAGACGGTATAAAACATTCTTATATGCTTCTTTTTCAAATTGATTATGTAAATCTTCATGAGTTGTATTTGTAAATTGATGATACATTTCAAGTGTTAATCCTTGGTGAGATAATTGATGTTCAAATCTATGAATCATTTCATGTATTTCATCATCTACTAATTCTTCAGGGATATCTACTTCAACATTTTTAGCTACTTCTTCTAATAGACTTTCTTCATATTTATATTCAGCAGCTTGTTCTTTTTGTGCAGTTAAATTTTTCTTAATTTCTTCTTTAAGAGTCTTTTCATCTGTTACATCTTTCATTCCTAAATCTTCGAAGAATTCTTCATCTAATTTTCTTGCGACTTTTTCTTTTATTTCATTTACTTTAACTTTGAATACAACTTTAGCTCCTGCTAAATCTTTTGCACCATAGTTTTCTGGGAATGTTAATTCGATGTCTTTTTCATCTCCTTGTTTCATTCCTACTACTGCGTCTTCAAATCCTGGAATAAATGTATTTGATCCGATTTCTAGAGAATAATTTTCTCCTTTTCCTCCATCAAATGCTACACCGTCTTTGAATCCTTCAAAATCGATTATTGCGATATCTCCTTTAGCTACTTTAGAACCTTCTTTTTTAACAGCTAATTCTTCATACTTAGTAAGTAATTTTTTAACTTCTTCTTCTATTTCTTCTTTCTTAACTGTTACTTTTTCTTTTTCTACTTTTAATCCTTTGTATTTTTTAATTTTTACTGTTGGTTTTGTAATAATAGTAAATTTAAATTCTACTCCATTTTCATCAATACTTTTGATATCAACTGATGGTTGTACTACTGGGATTAATTTAGAATCTTTTAATGCTTCTACATAAGCAACTTGTACTAATGTATCAGCAGCATCTAAATATAGAGATTCTTTACCAAAATTCTTTTCGTAGACATTTCTTGGTACTTTACCAGCACGGAATCCATCTACTTTAACAGTCTTTTGTTTCTTAGCAAATGCTTCATCTATTGCCTTTGCCCATCTTTCTCCATCTATTTTTACAACTACTTCATGAAGATATTCTTTTGTAGTCTTTTTTGTTTCTTTTTCTTTTGCCATACTTTCCTCCATCGCTATATATTATAATATATTCTTAATTTTATATCAATTAAAAGATATACTATTCTATATCAGATTTATTTTCTAATAATTTTTCTACATCAACATTTGATATACTTTCAAATTTTTTAGATATTTTATCTGTTGTTATAGATACATTTTCTATATCTTTTGTAACTGTTTCAATACTTCTTGATAATTTGTTCCATCTTTCCCTATATCTTGCAAATTCTATTCCTAATTTATTTAATTCATCATGTATTACTTGAGTATATTTATCTCTTTCCATATTCTTTATAATCATTTGAATTACTGTAAGTGTTGATATTAATGTAGTTGGTGAAGTTATCCAAACATGTTTTTTATATGCATAATCTATTATATCTTGATAATATGCATTTACTTCAGCAAATATTGCTTCTGCTGGTAAGAATAACATTGCTTGATTAGCAGTTAGTCCTTCTATTATATATTTAGATGATATTGCATCTATATGAGACTTCATATCTAATTTAAATGCTTTTTCTGCCATAGTTCTTTCTTCATTAGATTTATTTCTATCTACCATTGTTCTATAGTGCTCTAATGGAAATTTTGAGTCTATGCAGATTGTTCCTAGTGGAAGTGGTGCAAAAAGTACTGAGTCTGCTATTACACCTGTTGGTAGTTTATATTGTATTTGATATATTGAATCATTCTTTTCACCAAAGACATTTTTTAAAATATGATTTAGGGTTACTTCTCCAAATATACCTCTTGTCTTCTTATCTGTTAGAATACTTTCTAATGAAACGATATCAGTAGATAGAGTTTCTATTTTCTTTTGAGCTTCATCTATTTTAGATAGACGCTCTACTACATTTAAGAATGTCTTATTTGTTTTTTCAAAATTTTCATCTAGTCTTTCATTTACTTTTTCATTTATCATTAGTAATCTTTTTTCTAGTGATTCATTTAACTTAATAAAATCATTATTTAAATCTCTAGCTAGTTTATTTTGAAATTCATTTATAGATTTAGTTGTTTCTAATTCTAATTTACCTAATCTTTCTGTTATATTCGATTCATTTATATTTTTTGTTACTGATACTACTGCAATTATTATATTAATTATTAGTAGTAATATTATTATATATTCCATATTAGCCTCCAAATATATTATACATTGTGAGTTTTACTTTTTCTACAAAAAAAGGAGTTATACTCCTATTTTACAATGTATGGATTGTCTTCTGTTCCACTACCACCAGCAATTACTGTACTATCTTTTATAGCAATTGTTGCTCTTACTGAGATTATTGAATTTGTTGGTGTTAATTTAACTTTTTTCCACTGTATAGCATATGCTTTATCAGTAGTATCAGCAAGTGGTGTTGCTAACCACCAAGTGTGAGTTTTACCTGTTGTTAAGTAGTTATAGTTAGAACATGTTGGATTTTCTGCAGATACACAATTCTTATCAGTTGATGCTTGCATGAATTCATATGTACTTAATAGCCCTACTTTTGTTTCTACTTTTTCTCTACATTCAATTGCTCCATCTAATCCTTGTGCTCCTTTTGCACGAGATGCAATACACATTTCATATGGAATCATCATTGATTTATCTTTTTTAGTAAATAATATTTCATCTTTACTATCTTTTTCTTTATAAATATAATCTAATTTTTCTCTTAGTCTAGATGTCATAAAATTATTTATTCCACTGTTAAATTTTTGAGATGTATTATATCTATCATCATATGCAGAAACATAATTATTTGTACTTGTTGATATTAATATTACTTTATTATCAGAAGTTATTTTTACTATTCTCCATAATCCCTTTTCTAGTTTTACATAGTTGTTTACTATTTCACCTCTAAATACGTAATCATTATTAATCTTATATAATCCATATCCTTCAGTTGTAACTTTATTATTTTCTTTAACTGCTTCTCCAAGTGAAGATGTTTTATAATTATTTCCACAACTTAGATATGGTGTATAAGTGTAACTGTTTCCATCATTATGTACTACTACTTTTCCTGTACAATCGGCATTTTTCTTACCATATGATGAGAAATCTTTCATATATCCATTAGATATTAATGTATCACTTGATACTTCTGTATCATTACCTGTTGATGGTAAATAGTTTTTATGTTCATTCATATATTTTTCTGATGATTGTTTTAATACTTTCTCTAGTTTTTCATATGAATAATTTTTTACTCCTAATAGTGAAAATAAGAATATTACTAGTAATAATAGAGCTACTACTATTGCTACACCAAAAATATATAAAAATAGTTTCTTTTTATCAGAAGGAGTATTTTCTTCTTCTACTCCTTCTTCTTCATAATCTTCTTCTTGATATGAAGTTATAGAGTCATCTATTAGATCCTCTTCATCATTATCTTTATTATCTTTTTCTTCTACCTCTTGTTCTACAGTAGTTAATTCTTTTTCTTTATCTTCCATAACCGTACCTCCTATTAATTATCAAAGAAATCATCAAAGAAGTCATCATCATCATCATCTTCATCTTCAATCTTAATTTCTTTAACTTCTTTCTTACTAGCAACTGGTTTTTCTTCAGGTATTTTAGCTTGTTTTGTTTCTTTTTCTTTTGTTTCTTTTTCTTTTGTTTCTTTTTCTTTCGCTTCTTTTTCAATTGCTGCTATCTTAGCATTTATTTTTCTTGCTAGTTCATCTGTATCTATTGAAATGTCATCGTCATCATCGTCTTCTACTGGTTGTAAAGGTTGTCTTCTAACAGTTTGTTGTAAGAATGGATTAAATGGCATTCCTCCTGGTGTAAATGGTCTATTATCATCATCATTTCCTTCTTCTTGTAGTTGAGCAAGTAGTTGACGACGTTTTTCTGCTTTAACGAATTCCTTTATATCAAATGTCGCAACTGGTCTTTTCTTTCTAGTTGGGTATGTTGCTAAAGGATATTTTTTACCCCAATCTAATTTAAAGTCTGGTGTAAAATGTGTTTTAAATGGTTGTAGACGTAATCTCTTAATAATTACATCAAATTGTTTCATTGTTTGTAAGTCTGATATTGTAACTAGTGGAGTTGATGCTGTCTTATCATCTTTTTTAGATTTAACTTCTCCACATAGTTTAGATATTTCTTCTAACGCTTTTAATTCTGATGTTATTAAGTATATTATATTACTACAGTTACCTTTGATAGTTTCTGCTTCTTTTTCTCCATATACTTGATCTAATTGTGCAAAGTTTTGAACTATCATAGTAAGTCTTATTGCACGAGATCTTGCAGCTGTTATCATTGTTGTAACGTCTTTTAATGGTGGCATGTTAGCAAACTCATCTAGTAAGAAGTTTGTTCTTACTGGTAGACGTCCTCCTGCTTTTTGAGCAGTTGCGATTAATGTTTCATAAATTTGTTTAATTAATATTGTTGCTAAGGCATGATATGTTTTCTTTTCATCTTGTATTACTATAAATACTGCTGTTGGTTTTTCTCCAATTGATTTTAAATCTATATCACTATATGATAACATTTCACTTAAGTTTTCACGTGATGCGAATATTTTAATCTTTTGTTTAAATACTGATAATATTGATCCTTTAGTTTCATTTGGTGCCATAAGTGTAGATGAAGCATTTATAGCTGCTGTTGAATTTGGGTCTTTCATATCAAAATATGATTTTATATAAGTTGTACCATTAAACTTTTCTTCTCCAATTGTTGACATTAAAGATATTGAGTTTATATTTATTTCTTCTTGTTTGGCATCATCAAATAAAGCCATAGCTAATCCTGAAAAATAATCTGCTGATGTATTTTGCCAGAATGGGTCATCTTTAGCATCTTCATCATGTAATATATTTACTGCTAAGTCATCAAGTAATTCTACTGCTTTATCTTTATTTCCAGCTTTATACATTTGATATGGTAAATCTAATGGATTCCATGAATTACCATTTTGTGGATCACGGAAGTTTAATAATAGAATTTGGTATCCTTTAGCTCTTAGCATATTAGATGTCTTTTCATATATTTCACCCTTAGGGTCTGTTATAATCATTGACTCTCTTGCTTTAGCTAGATTTTTAACAGTTGGTAGTATAACAGTTTGTGTTTTACCTGATCCTGTTGCTCCTATAACTAGAGTATGATATTCTCCATTATCTACCCACATCTTTTCCTTTTTAATCATTAAAGGAATACCTGCTGCTTTAGATTTCAAAGCCTTTATCTCTACTTCGGCTACTCCATTATCATTTTGAATTTCTTTATCTTTTGCCCATCTAGAATAACCTTTATCTTTTTTATGTAATGATATTCCAAAACCTTTTTCTCTTTCAAAAAAATAACTAGATGCAGTTGCAAACATTCCACCTAAAGATAAAATGTATATTGCAATTGTTCCTGATATTAGGTGTGGTTCAAACGCTGGGAATGGGTTTATACCTGAAAATTCTCCTGTTCTTACAAATGTTCCTAGATTAGCAACACCTAGTGATACTATAAATAATAGCAATATTGCAAATAATGCAAATAATGCGAAATCTTCTGGTTCTCCTCTAAATCTAAATTTCATGTCATCACTCCTACGTCTTTTTCATTTATTATAACATATCTGTTATAGTTTAATATTATCAAATTTATTATTTTTATATTTATATATATAGATATCTGGTTCTTCTCTACTAAACTTATTACAATAAACTAATAAATTATTTTCTTTATTAAGTTCAAACATCGCATTTATTGTAATTCTACATCCAGATAATCCTGTAGTATTATCTTTCTTTTTATAAATATCTATTATTTTATTATCTTTTATCATGAACGCTACTGTTATAGTAGATGTTCTATCTATATTTACATTATATGCATTAGATATGCTGTATATTTCTTCATTTGTACCATCATTATCTATATCTAATACATATTTTTTTGTAATTAGAGTTTCTTTATGTTCCGATAAATTATTATTTTCCAAATAAGCATCTACTACTCTTTCATCGTAGTCTTTTTCTTCTACCATTTTCATTGTTAGTACTTTATTAGGCAGACCTATTAGAAAACCATTATAATTTATTGGTTCTTTTTTACTATTAAATATATAAAGTATATCATCATATACTAGATATTCATTACCAATATATTTATTATCTATATAAATATCATATTTAGACCAATTAATACTATTTAATTGATTAGTTTTACTCCATGTCTTTTTACTATATGTAATTATATGATTAGGTGTCACTATACTAGTATTTTGACTATTAAGATAGTTTTGATATACTCCATAACTTAATATTATGATTGTAATTATTATTATAAATAGTATACCTATAAAATATTTTTTCTTCATAATATCTCCTTTAATATTTATAAATTGCATATAAATCTAATCTTTGTGGTCCATATATTGGTGAAGTAAGAACATCAAACGCTCCTTTTGGTCCGAATCCTGGGTCTATAATAAATACTTGTCCATCTTTTACGTAGTCCACTGCTACCCAGTGGCTCATTGTTCCATATCCTCCATTTGGTGCAGGAGATACGTTCATTATAATGATTGTTCTTCCTCCACTTAGTTCATTAGCTAACATTTGTGAAATGCATGCTGCATTCTTACAAGATGCTGGTATTGTTTTTTGACCTGCATATCTTGGTTGTGGAGAAAATGCAGATGCTACTGCTCCCCAATTTAATAGTCCACCACCAGTAAATCCACCTGTTTTATTTAAATACGGTACTAATGTATCTGGTCTTATTTCATCTGTTCCCATCATTTGTTTAAATGTATCGGATACAGTTAATTCTTTATTAGCTATTGCTTTAGCAAACATCATTGTAGTTGATGTTACTGTACAACCAGCACTTTTTACAGTGAATGAACTTGGACCTAAAGGAATACCTATCCATGGTCCTTCATATTGTTTCCAATTTACGAAGTCTCCAACAGATGCAAGACCTCCTGTTCCACATTTAGTTTGACTGTCACCATTGCAAGTACCTTTTGATAATTTAGTTGCTTGGCTATATGTAGATAATAATATCTGTTTATAGTCTTGTCCTGATGCAGCTTTAGATGAAAATGAATTTTGGATAAGACTTGCATATGGTGTATTTATTACAGCATTATTTTCATCTACTAGTAATTCACCTTCTACTGCTTTAGCTGCTTCTCTTAGTGGAGAATTTGCTGGTAGAGGTTGTTTATATATTTTTGAGCCTGGGTATGAAGTTGATGTTCCACTTCTAGTTTGTCCACCTTGTTCTCCATCATTTAATTTTACACAACCTTTATCTGGATCACAGTAAACTTGATCTGCAACACAGTTTGCAAGTTGTAATATGTATCCATCACCTGTTTTTTCTATCTTTTTACCAAGATTTCCTGCCATTGCATGAACTCTTGCGATAGAATAGTTTCTTGCTGCTATAAGTTGTGCTTTAAAGGCTTCAGTTGGTGCTTCACCAATTTCCGCATAAGCTACACCTAGTACATATTTTTCAAATGGTACAAGTTCTTCTTCAGCGGCATTATCCCAGTTTCCACTACCGTATCTTGCTCCTCCAGCTGTACCACATTGCATCAATCTAACTTTTACATTACTCATAGTAAATCCTGTATCAGTTGATGCTCCACTTGCTATTCCAGCTATATTATAAGAACAACTTCCACCTGTTACACAGGTTTCTTTTTCTCCTAGTATTTCTCTAGTTTCTTCTATATGTTTAATCATACTTTCTGCTATTAAATTTGCTTCTTCTTCATCATACTCTTTCATATATTTTCGAAGAACTTTTTCAGCAATATTTTTCTTAAATGTATCTTGTGACGCTACATTATTTTCATCAAATGCTGCTTCTTGTATTTCTTTTATATCAGCA
The DNA here is from genome assembly GCA_963535465.1 of uncultured Erysipelotrichaceae bacterium. GTDB lineage: Bacteria > Bacillota_I > Bacilli_A > RF39 > UBA660 > CAUSWF01. Next base: position 52,250 of record CAUSWF010000008.1, read on the forward strand.
TTAGTAAAGTCAGTATATTCATAATTGTCTTTCATAACAGTACTATTAGCTATTATATAGTAAAATGCGGCAGTAAATTCTACTCCATTAGGATTATTTTTCTTTTGGCTGATCAATTCTTTTTTAATATCATTTGCCCTTTTATAAAAAGCTTCTGCTTTTGGATCATCAAATTTATAGTCTTGATATTTACCTTCTTCTCCATATACTCTTGCTGCTATGGCATCATTTGTCTTACTTGATGCAATAGCTGATATTGAGCCTATTATTATTAATAATACTATTAACATAGGTAGTAGAGTTAATGTTACACTAATGATTATTTTTCTAACTTTAATTTTTAATTCTAGTTCTTTTTTTTCTTCTTTTACTTCTGTTTCTTTTTGATTTTGTTTTTCTTCCTCTTCTTTTTTCTTTTCTTCCTCTTCTTTTTTCTTTTCTTCTTCTTGTTTTTTTAGAGGTCCATATGAAAGTGGATGAGGCTTCTTGCCTGTTACAATATCAGTAAAATTTTTAATATTATTAATTGTATTTCTCGCTCCCGCTATTGTTTTATTATTATCTAAAGCTTCTTTTCCTCTATTAATAAGATTTCTTCCTATTTTAGAATTAGCTGCTTTACCAGCTAAACCAGCAAGACCTGGTGCTTTAGCTGCATTTTTTAGTGTTTTATCAACAAGCGAATTATCAGTAAAGTTATTTTTTTCTCTATTACGAGAAGAAGAGTAAGGTTCTTTTGAAATAGCATTAGTATTACCACTATTATTTTGTGGTAAGTTATTCTTTTTACTTGAATATTTCCCTTTTGCCATTTTATCACCTTACTCTTCTATTTATTAATATCCTCCACCTGTTCCAAAAGAATCTAACTCTTCTTTTGTTACGGCGATATTTATTCTCATACGTCTATTTCCACAAACGAATAATGCTTCACCTTGTGAATATCCTTTGATACTATCTATTTCATTATCATTTAAATCAATTAATCTTGCTAAATCTTCAGTAGCTTGTTTCTTTAATCCCATAACTAAATAGTATGACGCATTATCAAATATTGCTTTTCCTTGTACTATTACAGCAGGATCTGCAAAGTCTGATGGTTGTTGTGTTATTACAATTGTTCCAGTATTATACTTTCTTGCACGACGTTGTACTTGTGCTAAGAAGTCTGCTCCCATTTCATTCTTATCTCCAAGTAAAACGTGAGCTTCATCTACCATTAATACTGTATTGATAGATGGATCTAGGCATAATCCCCAAGCATATTTTAATACGTTGAAGAATAATGCATTTCTAACATTAGAGTCACCATTCATAAGTTCTTTAATATTAAATACCATAAAATCACTATTCTTAGCTAGTGTTGTATGTCCATCAAAGAAATATTTTAATTCTCTTGTTAATGGTCTTATTAATAACTCTAATCTTTCTAATATATCTTTTTCTTGAGTTTGTTCTGTTATACTCATTAATTTCCCTTGAATAGTTCTATATATATCACTAAATGTTGGGAAATCTTTAGATGTAAATCTTCTATAATCAGTTAACTCATCCATTCCAAATCTCTTATATGTATCTTGTGCTATATCAGAAAACATGTTTAAGACATCTGTTTTTACTTCTGGGTTATAGTACTTTAAAAATGCCTTTAATGAAGATATTGCTCTTGCAAATACTGCATGGCTTATTACATCTTCTTCATCTGAATCAGGTACTATTTCTAGTGGATTTATTAGTCCATATTGTCCACCTTTACCCATATCTACTATATCTCCACCATATGATACAGCCATTTCTCTAAATTCATCTTCTGGGTCAATTATTACTATTTGACAACCATTTCTGATATGACTTCTTAATAGAAGTTTAGCTGCTGTTGACTTACCTGAACCTGATGTTCCTAGCATAATCATATTAGCGTTATTTCTATTATTTTCTTTTCTTATTTGATATAAGAATTGATTAAATAAAATTACTCCTCCAGAGAAATCTACTCCTAATAAAGTTGATAGTCCTGGATCTTTTATACTGTCAAAAATAAATGGATACATTGCTGCTAAAGTTGGAGATGGTATAGGTGTTCCTATTCTATCTTCTATTTCTTGAGCTGGGAATACTGGTAACATAGATTTAAGTATTTTTTCTTGTTCAAATCTAATAGATACTGCACGTAAATCCATTGAATCTAAATAATTTTTAACATTTACTTTCTTTAATTCTAATTCTTCTTTAGTATCAGCTGTTATCATTATATGCATTTGAAAATCAAATGTCTTTGAATCAGATGATGCTATCATAGAAGTAAAGTATTGTAGAGATTCTATATCTTGTCTAATTCTTTCTCTTATAGTTTGGTCTTTTTCATTTTGATATTTATCTTGTAAATCAGCAACTTGCTTATTTAACATATTTTTCATTTGTTCAAATGGTATTGGTATGTGTTTTACTACTACCTTAATACCAGACATATTAGTTAAAGATGATAAATATCCTGGATAAATATATTTAGGGTATGCTACCACTGTTAAAATAGTTGCATATTTATCACTTATAAAGAAACTACTTGGAGAAAAACTTATACCCTTTGGGGCTAATTCACTTCTTAACTTACTCATGCTGCCATCACCATTGGTTTGAATTCAAACTTCTTTCCTCCATTTAGGAAATTATCCATGATAACTCTTAAGTCATCATTTGATACTTGTTGTGCATTTAATCCACATCCTGCTAAACCATTAATTACCATTCTTACCCTCTTTTGTAATATGTCAGTATCTTTTTCTTTAAATAATAAATAATACTCTGTATCTACAATATTTTCATTAATAAAACTATATGCTTTATCAATATCTTGGCTTATTATTTTTCTTATCGCAGGAGTTGATGCTTCATTATATAGTAGTTGCATTTGTGATAAGTATACAGATAAATCAACTGGTCTATCTGCTACTACTAACCAGAATTCATAATCTATTGTATTATAAAAATTCTTTAGTCCTATCATGATATTATTTTGAGCATTTTGCTCTAAAATAAATATATTCCTTGGAGTAATCTTTACTCCTGTTATTTTTTCTTTATTTGTAGTTATAATCATAGAATTTTGGATATCATTTACAGGTAACCAATCTTCTGCAAAACTATTTCTGTTTCTTGACATTTCTATTGCACCAACCTTTCCATTTATATTCTCTTTGACTTTCAAAGAAGTCATATATATCTAATATGAAAGTTAACATATTATGATAATAAGGTAATGGTATTACCAGAAACGATGAAATCGCAGCTGGTGATAACATAAGTATACTCATCCAAAAACTACTTACTGGCACAAAGGCTAACAGTAATATTGTTACTGTTATGCCTATGCCAAATAGTATCAGATCTTCTACTTTAAACATACCAAATATTAACTTACCACTATTAGTATTTGCGGGTATTAAATAATTCATCTATATCACACTTTCCTTTTTATTTTTTATTTTCCACTCATCTTATTTAAAGACTTATATTCAGAACTTTGTTTGATATCTCTTGCAGCATTACTTGATGTAACAGATGTTTTTGTTGCGTTATCTATATTAACACCAGCTGATGATGGTGCACTTCCACCAGATTTTGCAACCTCTTTAGCATAGTAGTCAATTTGTGCAGCAGCATCTTGAACAGCAGCATTTTTTATCTTACCTGATGTTATGTCACTTTCAAATTGTGCAGCTTGTAATTTTTGTAATTCTTGCATTTTATTTTCGTCAAGATAATCAGCTTTGTTAAATGTATAAACTGCTCCAGTGGCATCTTTATATTGAAAAGTATCTCCTTCTGTTGCATTAAGAGCAGCGTAGAATTTGCGATAGTTAAATCCAATAAGTTTTGACTTTGCACCGTTTTTATCTTTTAATTCGGCTTGATATCCAGAAGTTGATTTTAATGCTTCTTGTTCTAACATCTTTTTATAGTTACTTACTGCACTAGAGTGTCCACCATACGCTTCAATTTGGTCATTGTATGTCTTAAGTCTTGAACCAGCTGCATCCATACCTTCATCAGAGAAGAATGCTTTAATATTATCTTTAACTCCGACACCAGATTTAACTTTGTTAATAGCTCGCTTTTCTGCTTGTAACATTGCCTTTGACACTTCTCCTGGCTTAGCTGTTGCAACTGCTCCAAGACCAGCTCCGACAGTTTTTGTCGCACCACCTAATGCTGCGAAAAGTTTCTTACGCATAGTTGCGGCTGGACCAAGTTTATTAACTGCTTCACCACCAGCTTTAATGGCATTTCCAACCAAGTCTTTTGCTGCAGTTAATCCAGCACCAACCTTTCCGAAGGCCCTTCCAAGTCCAAATCCAGAGTCTTTGATTCCAAGGGCATCTGAGATGAATTTTGGTCCTTCTTTTACAAACATCAATACTGAAATTATTCCTAATATTAGTGCCATTACTCCAACTAATGGGCCATATTCTCCAAAGCCTTCAAATGATAGGCCATTCTTTGTTAGCGATTGAATAATTACTACAGTTAGCATCATAATTGCTAATCTCATAAATAAATCAAGATACACTTTTACAAGTGTTTGTGACCAAGTTTGTAACATATCAGTTTTTCCAGTTGAACCAGGTGCTGCATAACTTATAATTGGTATTGGTGATATTACTCTAAGTAATACTAATTTTATTGAACGTATTGCGATTTCAATAGACGACACTAAAAGTAGATATGAAAGTGCTAGTCCAGCAAGTAGTGCTGTAATTCCATTTAATACAAATGCATAATATTTTTTACCAAATATTGGAGCTGAACCTTCAGCTGGTTTACATGTTGCGTTATATATACTTCCTGTTCCTGTTATAACATCGTATGATGTTCCTTCTTTGTCTATATCTACATCACTTGAACCATTTTCTTCTTTTATTTTGTAAACATCAGGAAGTTTCTTTTGAGCTTCTTGTTTACAGTTATCAGATGCTCTATTTACATAAATAAATTGTAAAAATACTGTAGTAGCAAATCTTTTAGAATCATTTACTATTTGTTTTGAATCAGATGTTGTTCCATCTTTATCATAGTTTCCTAATACTAATTTTTCTATTACATTTTGATTTAAAATTCTATTCTGTAATTCTGTTAATGTTCCAAATAATATTCCCTGTTTTTGAATATTTTCTGCGTAACTATTATTAAATGTTGATGTTTGAGTAAAGTTTAGTGGGATTAATAAAGTCATTATTGCTAGAGCTATTACCATTCTTTTGAATAATGATCCAATTCCTTTACTTGCATCAAATGCTTTAGATGGGTCCGCTATATTCTGAAGTATACTTATTGATACTTTAAATATCATAAATATAGCTATTACCATAGAAATTTTACTAAATAGTTGTGTTGTTAGATCGTTTAAATCTAGAATTGGGTGTTTAGCTAGTACCATAAATACTTGATAAAACAGTTCTACAAATCCAAATACTGTTTTAACAAGAAACATTACTATAAGTCTTAGGATATCTGGAAAAAAGCCCGCTTCTGTGTAATCAATCATCTATATCCCTCCCCTTTATTGTAGTCCACATATAGATGGACCTGCTAAATTAAATAATTTTATTATTTCATTTACTATTGTTGGTACTAAGAATAATAGAATTATTAATCCGGCTCTTGTTAATATATTTTTATTTGCTTTTTTAAACGAGTCTTCTGCTCCTGTTACTACTGCTTTTACATAGTCAATTGATGAGAATAAAAGCATTGCGACTGGCCCTAATATTCTTATATAACTTAGGAATCTATCAACAATCCAAGCAAGTGATGTTTCATCATTTGGATCTCCAAGTAATGTTGCTTGGCATCCTCCTTGCTCTTTTGTTTGATTTGTTTCTCCAACTAATTGTTTTCTATAATCGTTATTCACTATATTAGCATGTACTTTTATTGGTGCTAAAACAATAAATAAAAATGATATTATTAATAATATTTTGCTAATCTCTTTTTTCATGCTTGTTCTCCACATATTTCTTCAGAATAAGTATAACAAAACTAAAAAAAAATAGCAATTA
>CAUSWF010000009.1:0-49775 GCA_963535465.1 uncultured Erysipelotrichaceae bacterium
TCAATTTATTGACAGAGAAAAATCTCTGTCTTTATTATTGATTGATATTTTTAATGGAAAGTGTTATAATATGGGCAATTTAGAGAGGAAAGATATGATTAATAATTTAGAATTAAATAAAGATAAGTTAAGTAAATTAACTCGTAAAGTTATATTAGTAGGTGGAATAATTAGTACGCTTCTAACTGGAGGATGTAAAACTAAAGAAAATAGTTTTGTTGACGTAAAACCAACAAAAGAACCTTCTACAGAATCTACAACTGTACCATCTACAGAACCAACAGTTGAACCGACTTTTGATCCTGCATTAGAAGATGGTGATTATAGAGCGTATAAAGTTGCTTTTAGCGGTGATGATAGTGGAAATGTTCCAAAATTTGACAGTGAAGTACAGGTCAAGTATGATAGTCAAGCTTCTTCGTTAGACGGATACATATATTATGAAACACCATGGCAAGAACATACTGATAAATATGATTCAAAGGATTTTGATCCTGAACATGCGGAATATCCTTGGACTAGAGCAATATACAAATATAAATTGCCTAAATATTTTGATTATGAAGAATTTAAAACTGCAATAAAATATTGTATTCATGATCAGGATTATTACGAATATATATTTGGAAAGCCAGAAGATGCAAGACTTGTTGATTGGGAATATATATATTCGTATGAAAAGACTCCTGAGTTTGATAATTGTTTTAGAATAAGCGGAGAAGTTTATTTGACACAAGAAGTTGTCAAGGTTAAGTAGTATTATGAAGAAAGTGGTTGTGTTAATTTTACTAGGAATAGTTTTAATAAGTATTGGTATTTATTTATCTTTAAATAAATCAAATAAAAAAGAGACTACTAATAAGAAAAATTATATTTTAGTAGATGGATATAAGTTTTCAAAATTAAAAATTAAATCTTATGATGGTAATAATATTGTTTATCTTAATATTGTTGGTAATAAAATGGATGATTTTAAATATTTTACTTTAGAGTTTACTATAGATAAAGAGAAAAAAATAGTTGTACCATTTTTGATTTCAAATGATATGATAAATAAAGAGTCAGCTGTTGCGTTTAATGTAGCGGATGATGCTTTAAAATATAAAAAATATATTATTAGAAAATCTAGTAATTTAGAAATTAAAATAGTTAAAGATAGTTATAAAATTAGTTAATTTATTGACAGAGAAAAATCTCTGTCTTTATTATTGATTGATATTTTTAATAAAAAGTGTTATAATATGGGCAATTTAGTCAAAGGGGGATTTATGAGTTTAACTGATAACAATATAAAAAATTTAGAAATTAATAAAAAGAAAATTAGAAAGTTTAATTTAGTAGGTGCTGTTTTATTAAATGGTATAGTGGGTTCTGTTGCTGGAGTAACATATTTACTATCTCAACCTAAGAAAATGGTTCAAATGGAAGTTCCTATTATAAATAAAGTTACATTAGATTTTGATTTTTCTGATGGAACATCAATTGCAAGTTCAGAGAAAGTTCCATACGAATTTGATGAGAAAAATGTTTCTAACACATTTACCTTTGAATCTGCTTGGAGTGAAATTGATGATGTAATGAGGGAAAGAAATAAGGATGACTCTGGATTTTTAAACAGTAAATATTATAGATATGATATTTTTTATACTATAGCTAATCAGTATGTTGATGAGGAAAAATTTTATGCTGCTTTAGATAAACTAATGTATGATTATACAGCTTTATCAGAACTTACAAATACTGTTGTTGGCACATATCAAGTCCCTTATGTAGGAAATGATGCTGATTTAAGTAAGAAAGAACATATGTCAGGTGAGTTTTATGTTAAGACTAATGAGAAAGAAATCATTGAAGTAGAAGAAGATAAGAGTCCTGAATATAAGAATAAAATGCTTAATAATGCTTTGATTGGAGCAGGAGTAGCACAAGGTTTATTGATTCCTGAAGTAATTAGACATACAATTAAAAAGAAAAAGGAAGAAGAGTATTCAAAAACTAAATAATTATTTTTTGAGTGAATCTATTAGAAAATATTAAATAAAAAGACTAGATATTATTATCTAGTTTTTAAATTTTAATCATATTTTTAGCATAATAAAATACACTTTCAATTAGAAAGTGTATTAATATAATATTTTTTATTTCATTAGTAATGTGTATAGTACTATTACTAATACTCCAGCGGCACCAAATGCTCCTGTTATTATCATATTTGTTGTACTTAGTGGTACTGTTACATTTATATATTCTTGTCCATAATTATTTAATAAATAGATCAATATAAATCCTATTATTAAATTACCTAGTACACTCATAATAGTTTTTATTGGTGCTTTGAAAAATAATTTTAATAATAATATTATTCCTGCGCCTACTAGAAACATTATTAAATAATTATACATAAATCCTCCAAATTGGTGCCCAAGGTGGGACTCGAACCCACACGGATTACCCACACGATTTTGAGTCGTACGCGTCTACCAGTTCCGCCACTCAGGCATCTGAATAAATTATATCATAATATTTAGTATTTTAACTAGTATTTTAAAAATAATACATGATATAATAGATATGAAAATAATTTTCAAATTGGAGGTAATATGAGTAATTATAATACTAGACAAAAAAATATTATAAAAGATTCTATTAAAAGTATTAATAGTGAATTTACTATAAAAGAGTTAAAAGATTATTTAGATAATAACGATATTAAAGTTGGACTTACTACTATATATAGAGAGATAGAAGCTCTTGTTGATAATGGAGAAGTTATTCCTATAGTTAATGGTGGTAAGATACTTAGTTACCAGTACTTTGAACCTTGTTGTCATCCTGATCATATATATTTAAAGTGTAATGATTGTGGAAAGGTTATACATATAGATTGTCATTTTATAGATGATTTATCTAATCATATAATGAAAGATCATAATTTTGACATTGATCATAGTAAGACTGTACTTAGTGGTAAGTGTAGTAGTTGTATTAAGAAGAATAGAGGTGTTTAATATTAAGAATATTGCGATTATATTTTTATCTATATTTTTTGAGGCTTTACCTTTTTTATTACTTGGTTCTATTATTTCTTCTATTATAGAAAAATATGTTAGTAATGAAAAGATAGCTTCTATTATTCCAAAAAATCCAATACTTGGTTCTTTATTTGGTATATTTTTAGGATTTTTTTTGCCTGCATGTGATTGTGCTGTTATACCTATAACTAAGAGGCTTATTAAGAAGAAGGTTCCAATAAATGTAGCAGTTAGTTTTATGCTTGCTTCACCTATAATAAATCCAGTTGTTTTACTGTCTACGTATTATGCATTTTATAGTACTAATCCAAAGATATTTTGGGCTAGATTTATACTTGGTATTTTAGTTGCGGTAGTTGTATCTAGTATATTAGGTTTAATATTTAAAAATGATTTTGTTGTCAAAAATAGTATTGAAGAGATTGAAGAAGAGTGTAGTTGTTGTCACCACCATCATGAAAATGCTTTTTTAGAAATAGTAAATCATACTATGAGTGATTTATTTGATGTTTTAAAATATATGATATTTGGTGCTTTAATAGCTTCTTTTGTCCAAGTTTATATGCCTAGAAGTGTAATTACTGTATTTAATAGTAATAATTATTTATCTATTATAGTACTTATGTTATTTGCGTATTTATTATCGTTATGTTCTACATCCGATTCATTTATTGGTAAGAGTTTAATTAATAGTTTTACTAAGAGTAGTGTAGTTGCTTATCTTTTACTTGGACCAATGATAGATGTTAAGAATACTATTGTTCTTGTAGGTAATTTTAAGAAGAAGTTTGCTCTATATTTAATAGTATTAATATTTGTAGTTGTATTTATAATATCTAGTTTGGTGGTGGGTATATTATGAAGAAGTTTTTAAGTATTATTTCATTAATATATTTTACTATTATACTTTATATTATTTTAACTAATAATTTAAGTAATATATTAGCTCCACGTATGCATATTAATATTATATTGGGTGGTATAGCTTTATTTATTTTGAGTATTAGTAGTTTATTTGGACATAGTCATTATAAATTTAAATTAATTGATTTAGTTTTATTTGTACCTATTATTATGGTTATTTTAGGTGGTGATTTTAGGCTTAGTAGTAGTTTAGCTGGTAATAGAAATAGATATGTATCTAATAATATTAATAATAAATATTTAGGTGATATTTCTATAAATGGTGATGAAAAGGTTGATTATGTTATAGATGATGATATATATATAACTGCGACTAATTTATTTTCTTTTGGTAGTTCTTATGATAAGTATGAAGGTAAGGTTATAAAGATTAGGGGGTTTGTTCAAAAGAATAAGGATTTTATAACACCTGGATATTTTGCGATAGGTAAGTATGCGGTTACTTGTTGTGTTGCTGATTCTTCTTTTATTGGTGTACTTGTTAAAGAAGATAAAACGGAAGTAGTAGATGAGGGCTGGTATGAAGTAGTTGGTAAACTATATAAGATAGTTGATAAGTATGGTTATACTTCTTTAGCACTTAAAACAATTAGTATAAATAAAATACCAAAAGAAGATAGTTTATATGTTTATCCTTGTTATGAAGGTAAATGTATTGATAAGTTAAAAAAATATGGATTAAATTCTTTTGAATAAAAAAACTCAAGATATCTTGAGTTTTTAATTTTATTCAACATCTGTTTCCCATAGGTCGTGTAAATTACATAGTGAATATAATTTAGCTCCTTTTTCATATGGGAATGTAGCGATAGCTTTATCTCCTGGTTTTAGATATACTTTTCTAATTTCGTTTTGATAAGCTATTGCGATTAGTTCGATGAAGTGTTCTTCTGTCATAACGTGTTTTACTTCAACTTCTATTCTATCATCAACTACTTTGTATTCTGGTAAGTGCTTCTCGCGTGATGCAGTATTTGTATTTGGTATTAGTCTTACAACTTCATCTTGACATCCGCAATCACAGTCACAATCGCAATCACAGTCACAACTGTTGTCACAATCACATTCACAATCGCAACTGTTGTCACAATCACATTCACAATTGCAACTGTTGTCGCAGTCACAATCGCAATCACAATCGTTGCCGCATTGGCAATCAACGCAAGTACATTCTGCTTCTCTTACTAGTTCTACAACTTCGTTAGTTTTTATATTTTTAAATAATATTAATTCCATAATTCCTCCTCATATATATTATATACCTTATCGGTATAAAAGTGTAATTCTTTTATTTTTAATTTCTATAAAACCTTCTTTTTCCATATTATGTAATTCTCTTGATAGGGCAGATCTGTCTGTAGCAAGATAGGTTGACAAGGCAGAAAAGCCTTCTGTAATATAAATATATTTTGATTTATGTTTATTACTTTCTATTTCGAAAAATTTCAATAATTTATTTCTAATTGTTTTTTCTGATAATATTTCTATTTGATTATTTTGATCATTGATTCTTGTATACATTATTTCGTATAAGTTTTTAATTAATATTAGATAGTCTTTTGAATCTTTACTGTAATTTATTAGTGAATCGTAATCTATTACAGTGATTGTTGTATCTTCTAGTGTTCTTATTTCATAATCATTTCCACTTATATTATTTAATTTTGTTCCAAATAAATCTTCATCTTCAAATGTATCTATTATTTCTTTTATACCATTATAATTATTTTTATAGATTTCTACTATACCTGTTTCAATATAGAACAAAACATTTTCTTCTTTAGTAGATGATAGAATTGTTCTATCTTTTGGATATTTATAGGTATGGGTGTAAAGTGATGTTAATAATTTTTCTTTACTTCTATTTGATATATTTTGAAATAGTTTTGTCATTTTACATCACCTCAATATTATTTTAACAAAATATGTATAATGTTGCAATTGCAACACAATATATTTTTTATACATAATATAATTGATTTGTAACGTAGGAGGATTTATGAAGGTTATTAAAAGAGATGGACATGTAGTGGATTATGAGCCAGAGAAAATAGAAGCAGCTATACAAAAAGCTAATCAAGAAGTAGATGAAGCTGATAGAGTTAGTGATATTCAAATTAGAAATATTATTAAATATATTGAAGGTTTAAAGAAAAAAAGAATGCTTGTAGAAGATATACAAGATGTTATAGAGATGAGACTTATGAGCCTTGGTAAATATGTTTTAGCTAAGGCATATATTACATATCGTTATACTAGAGAGTTAGTTAGACGTAGTAATACTACTGATTTAACTATTAAGGAATTAATAGATGGAGATAGTGAATATTGGAATACAGAAAATTCTAATAAGAATGCTAGGGTAGTTACTACTCAAAGAGATTATCTTGCTGGTATTACTAGTACAGATATTACTCGTAGATTTTTATTACCTGAAGATGTAGTTAATGCACATGATAGTGGAATAATTCATTTCCATGATGCAGATTATTTTGCACAAAATGCTTTACATAATTGTGATTTGATTAATTTAGATGATATGCTTCAAAATGGTACAAGTATTAATGGAGTAATGATAGAAAAACCTCATAGATTTTTAACTGCTATGACTATTGCTACACAATTAATAACTGCTGTTAGTTCTTCACAATATGGGGGAGCAACTATTACACTTACTCATTTAGCACCTTTTGTTAGAGCTAGTAGAGAGTATTATGAAAAAAGATATAGTAATAGAAAACTTACTAAGGAACAAGTTAAGAAGTTTGTTGAAGAAGATTTACATAAAGAGATAGTTGATGGAGTACAAACTTTCCAATATCAAATTAATTCTATGACTACTACTAATGGACAAGCACCATTCTTAAGTGTGAATATGTATTTGGGTGAAACTGAGGAATATAAAGATGAACTTGCGATGATAATTGAGGAAGTTTTAAGACAAAGAATTCAAGGTATGAAGAATGAAAAGGGTGTATGGATAACTCCTGCATTTCCTAAATTACTTTATGTATTAGAAGAGGATAATATTAATCCTAAGTCTAAATATTATTATTTAACTAAGTTAGCTGCTGAATGTACTGCTAAGAGAATGGTTCCTGATTATATATCTGAAAAAGTAATGAAAGAACTTAAGATAGATAAGAATGGTAATGGACAATGTTATCCATGTATGGGATGTAGATCATTTTTAACTCCATATGTAGATAATGATGGGAAACCTAAATATTATGGTAGATTTAATCAAGGTGTTGTTACTTTAAATTTACCTGATATTGCTTTAAGTAGTAAGAAAGATATGGATGAGTTTTGGAAGATATTTGATGAGAGATTAGAGCTTAGTCATAAGGCACTTAGAATTAGATATAAGAGATTGTCTAAAGCTACTAGTGATGTTGCGCCTATATTGTGGCAACATGGAGCTCTTGCTAGACTTCCTAAAGGAGCATCTATTAAAGAACTATTACATAATGGTTATTCTACAATTTCACTTGGTTATGCAGGCCTTTATGAGTGTGTTAAATATATGACAGGTAAATCTCATACCGATGGAGCTGAAGGTGAAGAGTTTGGTCTTAAAGTAATGCAACATTTAAATGATGCTTGTAATAAGTGGAAAGAGGAAGAGAAGATTGATTACTCTGTATATGGTACTCCAATTGAATCTACTACTTATAAATTTGCTAAATGCTTGAAAGAAAGATTTGGAGTTATAAAGGGTATTACTGATAGAAATTATATTACTAATAGTTATCATATTCCTGTATTTGAAGAAGTTGATGCTTTTACTAAATTAGCAATAGAATCTAAATTTCAAAAGCTTTCACCAGGTGGTGCTATATCATATGTTGAAGCTCCTAATTTGGTAAAAAATTTAGATGCGGTATTAGAACTTATTACATTTATTTATAATAATATAATGTATGCAGAAATTAATACTAAGAGTGATTATTGTCATAAGTGTGGATATACTGGAGAAATATTAATAGATGATAATTTAGAGTGGTATTGTCCAGAATGTGGAAATAGAGATCATACTAAGCTTAATGTTGCGAGAAGAACTTGTGGATATATTGGTACTAATTTCTGGAATAAGGGTAGAACACAAGAGATAAAAGAGAGAGTATTACATATAGATAATAAAGAAGCGTAGGAGATATTATGAAGTATAGAAAGATTAGAAAAATGGATATAGCAGATGGTCCTGGTGTTAGAGTTTCAATATTTTTTCAAGGTTGCGATTTCCATTGTAAAAATTGTTTTAATCCTGAAACTTGGTCATGGGATTGTGGAGAAGAGTTTAATGATGAAGTAATAGATAAAATTCTAGATTTAGCAAAGTTTGATTATATTACTGGTCTTTCTATTTTAGGAGGAGAACCTATGCATCCTAATAATATAATGGGTACTTTAAAGTTAGCTAAAGCTTTTAAAACAAGATATCCAAAAAAGACTGTTTGGTCTTGGAGTGGATATAAATATGAAGATATATTAAAACCAGAAGTTTTGAAATATTTAGACGTTTTAGTAGATGGGCAATATATTGATAGTAAAAGAGATCCTAGACTTAAGTGGTGTGGTTCTACAAATCAAAGAGTTATTGATGTTGTTAAAAGCTTAAAAGAAAATAAAATAGTTATATTAGAAGAATAGAAACTTTTGTTTCTTTTTTCTTTTAAACTATTGACATAGTTTTAATATGTGGTATATTTATATTACTAGTATATTGAGAATACCAAATGCCTTATAACGGTCTTTGTTGTTTAGGCAATAAAGGTATGAAATCTTATCGACCTTATACTAGAAGCTATATGTAAGAGGGAAACTTTTATTGATATGCGGCTAGATGATTATGACTAAGAAATTCTAGCTCCCATTTAAAACCAGATAGGGTTCTTTTTATCAGATTGGATTCTATTCATAAAGAATATAAGTAGCAATTCTTTTGAGACTGATGTTGTCATAAAACCTTAGTCTTTTTTCTTTTATAAATATAAAATAAAAAAAGGGATGTCACACGACATTCCTTTTTAAAAGCAGCTCAAGCATCAATATATTTTCCGTAGAATCAAATACTTCGGATAATATTCCTTTCTTCAACGCTATTTCCAATATAAATTTGCTTAGCCACCCGAGTTTAGTTTCCGTCTCCTTAAGATATTATCAGTATCCTAATTCCTCGTTCTTATCTAAGAGTTTTCTTTCTCTTTACGTAGCTATAGTGCCTCGGACTTGATAAGCTATTTACATTAAAGTTATCAAAAATAACTCCCACACTTTTTGATGAGTCTTACTAGTCGTTATATAAAAGTTACGAGGCTTTTATATAAGTTTTGGTAAGCACCATCGGCGATCAACCTCACCGAGACTACAATTATAATATACACTGATAAAAAGGCGATGTCAATTATTTTTTTAAAATTAGTATTTTATTGTTTTTAAGTATGATATAATTTTTAATAGGATAGGAGACTATATGAAGAATATAAGTGGGTTAATTAAGACAATTGCATATTTGATACTTACTTTTATAGTGGGAATAGTTATATATTCTTTTATTAGTACTCAAATACTTAAGAAAGACTATACTAATATATTTGGATATACTTATTATTCTGTTGCGACTGGATCAATGAAACCTGTTATTTCTCCTAATGATTTAATATTTGTTAAGATTACAAAGAATGTTAGTAAGGGAGATATTATAACTTTTAAAGATAGTGGTTCTATTGTTACTCATAGACTTATTGATATTAATGATAATAAATATATTACTAAGGGAGATGCGAATAATACTAGCGATACTGGGATAAATAAGAGTGATATTATTGGTAAAGTTGTATATGTTATTACTCCTGATGTTATATTTAAGGGGATAGTTGTAGTACTTATATTTATTATATTTATAGTAATATTAAATTTTGATAGATTATATGATAAATTATTTGGTGAAGATTCTAGATATGTAAATAAGAGTCCTGATAATATATTTTCATCTAACAAAAATAATCATAGTGGATTAACTGTTACTATACCGTTAGATGAAGTAAAAAATATTAAGACTATTAGTGATAAAGTTGTAATACATGATAAGGTTAATGTTATAGATAATTCTATTAATGATATAGTTACTCATACTAATAATAATTTGAAGTCTAGAGAAGAAGATTTATTAAAGTTAGTTAATGATTTATTAAGAATTAAGAATTCCAAATTATCTACTTCTAGAATTAATAAGAGTTGGTTAGCTAAATATCATTATATATATAAGATAGGATTAACATTATATTATAATGATACTAATTCATTAAAAGAGTTAGTGTTACATCCTGATTTTACTGAAATTTATGATTATGATTTAGTAAAGATTGGTTTATATGAAAATTTAAGAAATAGAATATATGAGATGCCTATAGATGTATTTTTAAAGATACTTGTTTATTCTATACTTTATAATGATGAAGAGTTTTTTGATGGTATATTTAAAATTATGAAATATAAGATATTAGTTGATAAAGATAATAATTTTAAATGTATTAGAGATAACAATTCTAAGAAAAATTTGAAAGAATTAATTAATTTTATGGAGAAGGTTCCTGATAAATTTGATAATAAAAATGTATTTGAATTAGATAAGATAGAGAGATTGATTAAGATAAAAAGTTATCCTTCTAAATAATGAAAAATTGTCTAGACAAAATTAGAAACATAATATATAATTTAATTATCATAGTAGAGAGGTGAACTGGTACATCGTAGAAGTGTGGTGAGATGAATGAAAAATAGCGAGGCAGTTACTGCTGGAGAGAGGATATATAAGAGAAAGATATTTACTAAGCTTTTGATACTTATATTTATTGCTTTACTTATATTACTTTCTATTTTATATTTATTTTTATACATAGTATATGATGGTGGTAGATTTACTGTTACACTTGATAGAAACTTTTCTAATAGGAGAAGTATTTATCTTACTGAGAGTGGTAAATCTAAAGACAAGACTAGAAAGCTTACCGCTAGTACAATCGATTATATGGATAATATATCTGTAAATTGGTTACCTAAAGATCTTGATAAAGATAAGTTGGGTAGTCATAATGGAGATAATTTTATTGCATATTCTTTTTACTTGCATAATTATGGTAAAGAGACGATACACTATTGGTATGAGTTTTTCATTGATGACTCTATCAAGGGTGTAGATGAAGCGATTCGAGTCATGATATATCAGAATGGTCAACCTACTATCTATGCAAAGCCGTCTAAGATTGATGGGAAGGCTGAGAAAGGAACTGTCAAATTTGTTTCAGACAAGTTAGCAGTACTTAAACAGCGAAAGAATTTCAAACCAAAGGCTAAGGATAAATTTACGATTGTCATATGGATAGAAGGTGATGATCCTGAATGTAGAAATGAGCTTATTGGTGGAGAAATAAAAATGCATATGGATATTGTGGAAGAACATATCGATCAAAAAAAGTAGTAAGAGGAGAAAAATATGAGAAGAAATACTAAAAATGAATCACGTAAAAAGAGAAAAGTATTTATGGCGATTCTAATGACATTATTTACTGGTTTAATATTAACTGGTAGTGCGTATGCCTGGTTTACAGCAAACCAAAAAGTAACTGTTTCAACATTAGATGTTAACGTTGCTGCTGAAAATGGTCTACAAGTGAGTGTAGATGGTAATGATTGGAAAGCTATAGTTTCAAAAGCTGATATTGATGGAGCTAGTGCTACATATCCAACAAATACAAACCAATTACCTTGGGCAACTGGTAAGAACTTATCACCAGTATCAACAGTTGGTGAAGTTGAAAATGGTAAATTAAAGATGTTTTCTGGTAAAGTTGATGCAGAGGCTGGTACTGGTACATTAAAATTAACTGCTACTAGAGCAACTGAACAAAAAGGTGATGTTGGACAATTCGTAGCATTTGATTTATTCTTCAAAGTTGATAAGGACTCTCAAATTAAGATTTCTAAGGGTTCTGATGTAACAGCTAAAGATACTGATAAAGGATTAAAGAATTCTGCTCGTGTTGCTTGGCTAGTTGAAGGTAATGCTGCTAATGGTACTGCTTTAAATACAATTCAAGGATTATCTACAACAAGTAATACAGATACAGGATCAATTGCAAGTGGAGCTACAAACTTAATGGTTTGGGAACCAAATGCAGATTTACATACAGCTACAGCTAGAGCACATGTAGCATCTAACTATCCAGGAACTGATTTAACTGCTATTCCAGTAGCAATGAAGGGTGTTAAAGCTGAAATTAATACACCTCAAGCATTAAATTCTAGTGATCCATTATACTTCGATACAGTTAAAGGTACTCAAGTAAATTCTAAGGCTACTGATGGTATTGCTGATAATACAATGTGGTTCCACCTAAAACAAGGAATTACTAAGGTAAGATTCTACTTATGGATTGAAGGACAAGATGTAGACTGTGAAAACACAGCATCTGGTTCAGCTATTAACTTCAACATGGCTTTTGAAATCGCATAGTAAAATATAAAAAATATAAGCCTCAATTGAGGCTTTTTATTATATAATTATAATAGGAGTGATAATATGAATAATAATCTAGATATGTTAACAAATGAAGAGTTATTAGAACTTTATACCAAGTTAGATGAAGTACTTAAGTTTTTAAACGATTCTATTATAAAGGAGAATGAGGATGAATAAGGATGATATATTAAAAGAGTTAGAACAAATTAAATCTCATATAGAATCTTTTGTATTAGATAGAGAAGATGGTACTAAGAGGATGCAAGAGGAGTTTAGAAAGAATGCTGTTGCTGAATTAAATTCATATATAATATCGTCTAATAAAAAGATTACTTCTTATAGAAATATAGTAGAAGATTTAATACACAAAAGAGCATTGAGTTTAATGCCTCAAATTACTAATTATTCAGATATGGATAAATTAATAGAAGAAGATTCTTTAAAGTTTATTATGACTGATAGATATATTAGTGATAGTTATAAAATAGGTATTGATTTTATATTAGATAGTATAGATTCTGATATTTCTTTAACTGTATTAAATAAGAAGTTAGTAGAATGTTTAAATATATTTAATAATGTTGGTATTAAGTATTCTATAGAAGACTTTAATTATAGTATGTTTGTTTATAAATACATGGAATTATTTTTGAGTGTAGAAGATAAGGATAGTGCTGAATTTAATAGTCGTATTAGGGATTTATTTGAACATATTTATTGGGAATGCCCTGATATTATTAATCATATTAAGTTAAATATAAACTATATTTTAAATAAGAATTCTAAAGTTATTAGTAATTATATTTCTAGTAAGTCACTTGATAGTAGAGATGTTTGTTTAAGTAAATATATAGAGGATGTTAGAGTTAGAACTTTAAGATATGATATGGATTCATATAATTATTTAGATAAGTTTATTAATAACAAATTAAATATAATAGATTATTTAGAAGGAGCAGGGGTTAGAAATAAGAATTTTAATCAATTGGTTGATTTTGATAATCTATCGGAAAATGATAAAAATAAGTTTAAGGATTCTATACATGATTTATACTATGATTTATTAGAACTTAAGAATTATTATAGATATGAAGGTATAATAAAAGACTTATTAAAACGTTATAATGATAAGGATACTACTAAGACAGAGTATTTGGCTAAATTAAAGGAATTAGATAAGGAAGAGACTATTCGTATTAAGATATATAAAGAATATCAAAGAAGTATGGGTATTGGTTTTTTAGCTAGAAAAAATCCTGATAAACAGAAGAGTTTAAAGATTAAGATTAATGAACAGATAGGTAAGATTTATAAGATTTATACTGAAGTTAATGAGCTAGAAATAGGTTATAAGTTATCATTATATGTAGATGATTCTTCTACTCTTTATAATTTATTTGGTATAGCATTTTCATCATTTACTTATTTAAAAAAGGAACTTAATAAGATATTTGTAGATACACCTTTAGATACACGTGATATGATGTCTTCTTATATGAAGTTTGTTTATAATCCTTCTAATACTTTTATTAGAAAGATTAGTGGATTTTCATCATTTTCAATTGCTTCAGTAGTTAGTGATAGGTATAAGTTATTAGGTCTTATGATAAGTGATACTGATATAGATAAGGATCATATTGATATGTTTATTGATACTGTTAGATTTATAAATGATGTTTATAATATGGAGTCTTCTAATTTGAAGATAAAGGATATTAAATTTTTAGTAGATAGTAATAAGATAGTTCCGATTGAGGAAGAAAAAAAAGTAGCTGAGTTTATTTAGCTACTTTTATTTTACCAAGAACCGCCTCCGCCTCCGCCGAAGCCTCCACCTGAGAATCCTCCACCTGAAAATCCTCCACCTCCTGAGAAGTTAGAATTAGTTGCGGCTATATGTTGTGTGTATGATGTTGATACAGAATGACCTATGCGATTTGAAATACTATTCATCATGTATAAATCAAAGTTACCACTATACCAATTTGGTTTAGTGATATTCATTTTTTCAAACTTTTTAATCCATGCACTTGTTACTCCTAATACATAGGCATATGGCAAGATATCATAAAAGTATGAAGGGTCATCATTTACTAATTTTTCTATTTTATCTTTTTCTGCATATTTTAAGAATTTTTTAAATCCTCTTACTTGTCCTTTTATTTTCAATCCATATTCATTAAGTTTAGGTAAGAATGCTGCCACAAATATTAATATTAAAATAGTTATTATCATAGCAATAAAATTATATTTAAATAAATTTTCTTCAAACATAATAGATAAGTCAGAAATATTATTAAATACTTTTACTATAAAAAATCTTAAATATATTACTAATGCTATTGTTAATATAATAGATATAGCATTTATTAATGTACTGTTTTTATTATATTTTTCTACATATATATTTATAAAAACTAGGAATACTCCTCCAATTAATAAATAAATATTTTCAAACATTTTATAATATAATATAGGTTGTGTGAATGTAAATAGAATTGTAAAAACTATTAGTAATGCCATTAAGTAATATTTTCTAGGGTAGTCTTCAAACATTAATTTTTTTTCTTTTTCTATAACACCTTCTATAATACTTTCTATATGATTTATAAATGATTCTGGTAGGTTATTTGTTTTTACTGTTTTTTTATTTTTAAATAGATATCTTATGAAATTTTGTTCTGTTTGTGATAATTTATAATAATCATCTTTTATAAGAGTTACTATGAAATCATTTTTGCCATTTTCTTCTATTTTTAGATAGCCTTTAGCAGCTAAGTGAATAAATAGAGAAGATATATATTTAATTTCAATTTTGTTATTATTGCAATAAGCTATTTCTAGTGGATTTTTATTTTCTGGTGGATAAAATTCAACTACTTCTAATATTTTTCCATCTTTACCATATTTTTTCCAGTTGTTAAATCCCATTAAGATTATTCCTAAAAATACTAGTAGAGAAGGTACTATAAATAAATTTAATAAATCATTTTTTATAAAATAATTATTTGGAAGTTCTATTCTTATTGTTACATTATCATGTAATAACGGCTTATTTATAGAACCTATAATTTTATTATCTTTAGTAGTGTATTTTAATATATTTTTATCATAGCCACTCGATCCTTTATAACCTATAGAGAATCCTACTTTAGATGTGTCATATTGTTTTGGCATAATTACTTCAAATGAAAAATTATTTATTACATTATTCCATTCATCGCCAAGCAGATTTAAATATAATTCATCAATATTTTTTAATAAATCTTTTCCAGCGTTTATTGTATATTTTATTACGTAATCTTTTTGATAAACATATTTATCTTTCTTACCAATTCTTATGACGTAGTAATTATTTTCTTTTGTTACTTTCGTTTTGTCATTTGCACTTATTTTTGTTATTCTAATTTTTTTAGAATCTGTTTTGCCATTTTCTCTTAATAATTCAGCTGTAGATTTTATTTTTCTAAATATACCATGGGATGGTTTCGTAAATTCTACACTTATTTTTTCTTCTATGTCATATGTGTTATTTTCGTTTATAGTTGCTTTTACGTGATAGTTATTTATTATATAATTATCAGCTGCATAAACATTTTTAAAGGTAAAAAGAAGTAATAGTAATATTACTCCTTTTAATAATTTAAAATTCAACTTTAACATTTTGTCTTTCAGTTTCTTCAATTTCAAACATAGAAGCTTTTTCGAATTTAAATATTTTTGCAATTATATTACTTGGGAATATCATTACTTGATTGTTGTAAACTCTAACATTAGCGTTGTAATATTTTCTAGCATTTGCGATATCTTGTTCAGTATTTTTTAATTCGTGACTTAAGTCTAAGAAATTTTCATTTGCTTTTAATTCTGGATAGTTTTCAGCAACTGCGATTAACTTATTAAGAGTAGTAGTTAGCTTTTTATTGATTTCATTTTTTTCATCTAATGATAAGTCTTGATAAGATTTTGATCTTAGTTCTGTTACTTCCTTAAATAAATCTTTTTCATGTTTAGCATAACCTTTAACAGTTTCAACTAAATTAGGAATTAAATCCCATCTTTTCTTTAGATAAACATCCATTGTTGAGAATGATTCATCTAAACTATTTTTGTTGGAAACTAATCTATTGTATGTTGAAATAGTGTATCCAATTAGTAAAATTAGTATTCCTGCACTAGCGATAAAATATATCATAAATCCTCCTTATTTCTATGGTGTTATTATAACATATTTTTGCTAAAAAATAAATGGTTTTAATATATATTATTGTGTACTTTATTTATATAAATATGATATACTATCTTTGTATAAGATAAAATAGTGAGGCTTATCATGAAGAGAATAAAGAAGGGTATTAAAATTTTTGGCTATATTATTTTATTATGTCTAGTTACTTTATGTATTACTACATTTGTACAAGTAGATATAATGAATAAAAAATATGCTAATATATTTGGCTATACATACTTTGTTGTAGCGACAGGTTCAATGTCTGGTACAGCTGAAGTAAATGATGTGATATTCGTTAAAATTACTGATAAACTTAAACCAGGTGATGTAGTGACTTTTCTTGATAGTAATAGAGATGTTGTTACACATAGACTTATAGAGATTAAGGGAGACAAATATTACACTAAGGGTGATGTTAATAATAGTATAGATGATGGTGTTTCTAAGAGAGATATTATAGGTAAAGTTGTATCTATAATATCACCTAAAAAGACTTTAGAAGGGATTATTTTACTAATAGTATTATTTATAGTTGCTGCTTTAATTAATTTTGATAAATTCTTTGAAAAGTTTATTGGGGTTAAGAGCGAAGAGAAGACTACTGTTTTACCAAAGGATGTATTTAGTAGTCCGAAGGATAGAAACGATGATAATAAGACTGGTTTAACTGTTACTATATCATTAGATGAAGTTATGCATATAAAAGATATACAAGATGAAGATATAGAAATATTAGAAGATGAGATTGATATTATCGATGTCAGTAAAAATGATATTGTTAATAAGGAACTTAATTCTATTAGTGCTAAAGAAAATGAATTGTATGAATTAGTAAGTAATTTACTTAGAGTTAAAAATAATTCTATTTCTGTTAGTAGAATTAGAAAGAATTGGTTAAATAAATTTAAATATGTTTATAAGATAGCTTTACTTCTACAGAATAATTTAGATATTGTAGAAGAGATTTCTAATCCTACCTTTACAGAAGTATATGATTATGACTTAGAAAGAATTGGTTTATATAGTAATCTTCGTAATAGGATATATAGTGCTCATATATATGTATATTTAAAAATATTAGTATTTGCTATACTATATAACGATACTGAATATTTTGATGCAGTATATAAAATAATGAAATATAAGATATTAATAGATGAATCTAAGAATTTTAAAGTACTTAGTGATCAATATTCTAAGAAACAGATTAAGAATGTTATTAATTTTATGAAGAATATTTCTGATAAATACGATAATAAAGATTCATTTGAATTAGATAAGATAGAAAGACTTGTTAAGATTAAGAAAATATAGAGAGGAGTTACTTTTATGAATAGTAAGAAATATAAGAGTTATATTATTATATTTTTACTGCTACTTATATTGGTGGCTTCTTTCTTTATACTTCAATTTTTTTATTCTAGAATAACTAAAGGACGTCTTAATGTTAATCCTTGGGATGGGACAAGTATTTCTACTTCGTTTGCTGGTGGTAATGGTACAAAAGATAATCCATATTTAATAAATGATGCGAATAGTTTTATGTATTTTAAAAAATTAATAGAAGAAGATGCTACTTATAGTGATAAGTATTATAAGTTATCTAATGATGTTAATATGGGTGATAAAGGTTTTACTCCTATAGGTAATGATAGTCATTATTTTAAGGGTAATTTTGATGGTAATGGTTATACTATAGGTAATGTGCTTATTAATGGATATAAGGGAATTAATGATAAAAATTACAGTGGATTATTTACTAGAGTAGATGGTGATATTAGTAATTTAAATATAGATTATATTAGAATTAATAATGATTTAAATGTATTAAGTGGAGTTATTTCTGGTATATATAATGGTAATTTATATAATGTTACAGTAAATAATTTATCTGTTAGAGGAGATGGTGGATTATTTTATCAATTTAATGGTAATATTAATAATCTTTCTGTAATAGGGAATTTGGTATATTCTATTGGTAATATTGTAGATGGTAAAATTAATAATATTTTAGTTAATAAAGATATTAGTAATAGTGGTAATAATACTGTTACTAATTTGTATAAATTAATAGATAATAAAATATATAAAGATAATGTAGAAATAGATAGAGATAGTTTTATAAATAGTTTTAATAATAATTATAATTATTATTTTAGAGATAATAATTTATATGTTAGTAGAAAGAGTAATGCTAGATTTTTTGGTAGAAGACTTGGTTTTAGTTTAAGGAATATAAATGTTCATAATTCTGGAGTTGATGGAAAGATTCTTCATGTTAATGAACTTTCATCTGATAAGAATTATTATATAGGTTTAAATTATACTGATAAAGGTAATAATACTCCTGATTTTTCTAGTAGTAATAAGTATAATGATTCTAATTTAGTTAAGACTTATATTTCGTATCATGCTAAATCTGTTGATAATAGATTAACTGGTGGGTTATCACTTGATGAAGATATAGATGAGATAATTTATTATAAATATTATGTTAGAGAAAATGGTAAGATAAGAATTAAATTAATAGATAATCCTTGGGCTAAGAGACCAAATGATATGGCATTTAATGGCTGGGTTAGTACTTTTCCTAATAGTAAGATTATATATGATTCTGAGACTTATACTAGATATTTAGAGATAACTACTAATAGTGATACTGTATCAATTGATGTTTATAGTTCTTGGATTAAGGCTACTGTTGCGGAAACTTCTAATTTGAATGATATTTCTAAATTAAAAGATGCTGATATGTATCCTGTTTCTGTTAGAGGAAAAGGTTATTATAATTTTATTCATGGTCTTTATATAAAGGAACAGATAAATAGTGGATATAGTGGAGTTCACTTTCCTAGTGGTGCAGTTGATGAGAGAGGTAATAGTTTAAATGGTCAAATGTGTAGACCATATACTGGATGGTATAATAGTCCAAGAGATTGTGAATATTATCAAGAAAATACTGAAACTATATATCAAGGGAATAGTTATTATAAATTTGTAAATGGTTATATGCAAAGATATTATCTAGGACAACCAGATGGATATAATTATGATTTAGCTGTTGAAAATGGTATTTCTACTGCTTCTTTTTATAGAAAAAATCATGTAAATAGATGGGCTAGTGTTGATGGATATTATAATAATCGAGGTAATTTATTAAGTGGTAATTGTAATGATTATAGTGGTTGTGATATATATGAACTTATTCAATATAATGATGAAGTTATTGGTAATAATGAGAATTCATTAAGATATTATTATTTAGCTACTAGAGATACTAATATATTAGTATTAACTGGTAATGCTAATAGTACTAATTTAGGTAATAAGCCTATGACTATTACTGGTTTACATAATGGTTATAATTTTAATAGTAGAATTAATATGAATTCACCACTTGTTGCGAATAGTGATTTAAGAATTGAATATGTCACTATGTATATGAATTCTTATAGTGGATCTACTAATAGTGGGCCAGGTTCTCCTAATGGTGGATATTATGGTTATAATAGTGCAACTCAAGGAGTATATGGTAATTATTATAATTTAAAAATAGGTAGAGGAATAAATAGAATTAATAATTATGGTAGAGAATATTTTTCTGCTTATGGAGTTGCTGGTGGCAATGCTAATGGTAGTAATAATTTAAGAAAATATAGTTTAATTGTAGAAAGTGGTAAATATAATGCTTTGAGTGGTGTTAGTACACAAAAGAGTAATAGTAATTATAGAGTAGAAGCTTCTGTTACATATGGTAATGATTATGATAGAATTACAAATAATAATGATAATTTGTATGTTTATTATACTGTAGCTGGTTCTTTTGGAGGTAATATACATTCTGGTAATGATAGTAGTGATTTATTTTTAACAACTACTATTAAGAGTGGTACTTTTGGTGATAGTAATACAACTGCTAGTGGAGCTTATGTTGGTGGACTAATGGGTGGAACAATAAACGCTCCTTCTAGAATGATAGTAGAAGGTGGAAAGATTAAGAATTTAAATGGTGGTCCACTTATTTCTAGTAATTTATCTAATTTTAATTCAATTTATATAAATGTAAAAGGTGGAGAAATCGATGCTATATATGGTGGTGCTGCTCGTACTGAAACATTTGGTAATCGAATTATTAGTGTTACTGATGGAGTAGTTAACTATAGTGTATTTGGTGGTTCTAACGGAGTTGAAGGTAGTGGAAGTGAAGGTACACTTACTGGAGATTCATTTATATATGTTGGTGGAAATGCTAAAATTGGTAATAGAAATGATAATATTTGGGGAGCAGAGGCTGGTTCTATATTTGGTATAGGTAATGGTAGAAGTGGTTATTCTAATATAGGTAGTGCAGCTAATTCTAATATTATGATAGATGGTAATGCTACTATAAATAACAATATTTATGGTGGTGGTAACTATGGAGCAGTTGGTGTTTCTAGTAGGCATAATACTACTAATACTAATATATTACTTAAAGGAGGTAATGTTTTAGGTAGTGTATATGGTGGTGGTAATAATAATGGATCTGGTTCTACTTCTAAGAAGTCAACTATTAATATTAAATTAGATGGAGGTACTGTTGATGGTTCTATATATGGTGGTAGTAAGACTACTGGTACTATTTATGGAGATGTTGTAATTGATGCAATAAATGGTTCTTCATCTAATATATATGGTGGTGGAGAAGGAGGACATTTAAATTATAATAATAGTGGTACTTATGTTTCTAATAATATTACTTTAAATATTGGAAGTAATAATACTAATTCATTAGTAATAAACAATAATATATATGGTGGTAGTGCTTTTGGAAGTGTTGGTGGAGTATCTGAAAACGCTAATAATAGTAGTTATACTACTACTGTAAATATTAATAATGGTAAAATAATCGGAAATGTATTTGGTGGAGGTAAAGGTAATAATCAATTTACTCCTAAAGAATATGGAGATGTTTTTGTTAATATTAATGGTGGTACTATTGGTAGTGTCTTTGGTGGAAATGATGCGGCTGGTAGTCCTTCTAAAGATAATTATGTAAAACTTAATGGTGGAGTTATCGGAAATGTATATGGTGGAGGTAACAATACTGGACAAAATATTACTAAGGTATATATGAACGGTAGTAATGTTACTGGTGATATATATGGAGGAAGTAACAGGAGTGGTGTTGTTAATAATACAAATATTTTTGTTAATTCTGGTAAGGTAAATAATATATATGGTGGTAATAATTTAGGTGGTTCTGTTCATAACACTAATATTGATTATAATGGATGTGATATATCTGGTAATATCTATGGTGGAGGTAATAGAGCTGATACTAATGTTACTCTTGTAAATATTAATTCAGGTAAAATAAATGATTTGTTTGGTGGAGGTAATTCTGCTGGAGTAAAGACATCAAATATTAAAGTTTATACTTCTACTGTTAGAGATATATATGGTGGAAGTAATAATAGTGGTAGTGTTAATGATACAAATATTACTATTAAAAATCTTCCTGTTATTAGAGATATATATGGAGCTAATAATTTAGGTGGTACTACTAGTAATACTTCTATTGTAGTAGATGGTGGTACTATAAATAATATTTATGGTGGAGGTAACCAAGTTGGAGTAAACAATTCTTCTATAAAAGTAAATGGTGGATTAATTAATGGAGTATATGGAGGAAGTAATAATAGTGGTACTGCTTCTAATACTCAGGTTGTTGTTAATAATAGTGATACTACTATTAAAGATTTATATGGTGGTAATAATAATGGTGGTAAGACTATTAATGCTAATTTATTAGTTAATAATGGTAAAATTAATAATATTTATGGTGGAGGTAATAAGGCTTCTACTAATAAGACTAATACTAAGATAGTAAAAGGTAATATTAATACTGTATATGGCGGAGGTAATGCTGCTTCAGTTGATACTGATACTAAATTAGTTATAGGGGATGCTTTAATTTCATCTAATGTATATGGTGGAGGAAATGAAGGAGAAGTAAGAGGTTCTACTGATGTTTATTTAACTGATACTAAAGTATTAAACTCTGCATATGGTGGAGGTAATGGTTCTACTGCGATAGTTACTGGTAATACTAATATTACAGTAGATGGAGATACTATTATTGGACGAGAAGGTATTAATAAACCTGATGGTTCATTATTTGGATCTGGTAATGCTGCTTCTACTGGAGTTACTGGTAGCAGTACTTCTAAGTCTATTGTTAACCTAGTTGGTGGTACAATATATGGAAGTGTATTTGGTGGAGCTAATACATCTGTAGTTAATGGTGAGACTCATGTAAATATTGGTACTCATGCGGTTAATAAGAGTGGATTAAAAGAATCTAATATTAAGATTGTTGATACTGTATTTGGTGGAGGAGAATCTAATGCTAGTGGTTCTGAGATATATGACTTTAATTTCTACTCAGTTACTGAAGGTATAAATATATTAATAGATGGTTCTGGATATGATAATAATAATCATTCATTTATATTTACTGGTTCTATATTTGGATCGGGGGATGCTTCTTCTTCTCGTGGTACTTCTAATATATATATTAAGAATCTTGGTAGTAAGACAAATCCAAGTAAAAACGTATCAGTTCAAAGAACTAATACTTTGACAATAGATAATAGTTATATTGAATTATCTGGTACTACAGATAGAACTAATGAATATTCTACATATAAGTATTCATTTAATAGGATAGATGAATTAATATTTAAGAATAATAGTGTTTTATTACTTAGACAAAATGCTAATTTACTTAAGAAATTTATTAGTGGGGTAGATGTTAATGGTAAGTTAGAAGATGCCAAAGTAGAGTTAGATGATAATGGTAATATTATAAAGAAAAATGTTGATAATAGAGTTTATCTTGCTCCAAATGAAGCATTAAATATTTCTACGAATGAAGCTAATACTGCTTATGGAGAAGTAAGAGGAATGAGTTTTATGGGTATGTATAATCCTAATAATAGTGGTAATTATACATATGGAGTATATGGTTCTAATGTTAGGAATAATGATCATAGTGATGCAGCTAACTTAATAATAGGTAGTGCATATGTTATGGGATTACATAAGTCTAATCATAATATTAAAATAGATGGATTCTATTCTAATTATTTAGATGAAGATGATAATTATTCTACTGTACATACTAGATATATTGATCCAACTCCTAAGGATTCTGGTTATTATATGTGGTTAATTGGTACTAAGACAATTTATTATGAGTTTGATATGGTAGCTTCTAAATATTCTTCTTTAGGTACGCATTCATTATCTATGATAGATTTTCCTAGGGGAGATACTACATTTAATGTAATTGGATTTAATAGTGAAGGTTTAGCTAATGGAGTTAGTTTGATAGATTCTAGTAAGGTTCCTAAGGTTACTGATAATTTAGAGGATGCTAATAAGATATTAGGATTATCTATGAAGAGTGAGACAAGAGAGTGGAGTAGTCACGATACTACTAAGCTATTATCTAGTGGTGGCGGTAAATATACTGGTTCTACTACTTATAAAACAGATTCACAAAAGACTGCGCCTAATTTGATGTTTTATTTCTATCATGCTAAAAATATTAATAAGAAAGAAGATTTAGGTAGTGTAGTTGTTACATTACAGGCACAAGTTCCTAAAGAGGATAATGTATTAGAGTTTGATGTTAAACTTGTTACTATTAAGATTAATTTATATGCTAGAGTTTATAACGATGAAGATGCGTATGATGCTTCTATTGCTTATGATAAGAAGTATGATTTACCAAGTGCTACTTCTGTTAATATAACTAATCAATCTTCATTTACTACATATTATTCATTACTTATGTATAGTGATAGTTTTTCTAAATTATATGGTATTAATAATCAGAATTATCATGCTTTAGTTACTAATTATGCTTTACCTGTTGGTACACAAATTACTATGTTAGATTATGGTAATGTTGTTAATGATAAACCTACATATTATTATTATACTGTCACTCAGCAGGATTATAATGAAAAAATAAATCAGCTTAATATGACGCATGAGGCTACTTATAGACTTAATAAATTTATTAAGATGAATTCTACAAGTAGTAATAATACATATAATGATAAAGAATTAAATCATATTTATTATAATGATTCTAAGAAGAGAGCTATGGAAGAGTTTATGTTTATAGTAGATTTTAAAAATACTAAGACTACTGGTGTTCATAAAAATAATAGTATGTTATTTGAACTTAGAAATCATGAAGATAGAACTTTAATATCTGTACTTGGTATTAAACAAGAACAAATGAAGTTTAGTACTTATGATAGTTCTAATATTGTACTTGGTGGAAATACTAGTGCTAAAGATAATTATTTATATAGTGGAGTTTCTAAATTATTTAGTTATTCTACAGTAGTTGGTTATAATATGACTTCTTCAGCTGAGGCTATAATTGATACTAATTATGAGTCTCGTGCAATGGGATTAAATGTTGAGTTTATTGATTCTGCTAATAACAGAGCATCATCTTCAATGTTATCAGGTACATATATTACTATTAATAATCAAAGATATTATGCATCAAGTGATGGAGTATTTAGAATTAAACTTGCTGGAAAGGTATCTAACTTAGAAAGAGGAATATATATTACTACTGATGATAAGTTACCTGCTGGTTCATATAAACTTAAATTTACTTTATTTGCATCTGATGATGGATTACATAATGGAGGAGATTTATCTAGTAGTGTTAAGGAGTTAAATGTAGTAGTTGTTGGTAATAAGAATAGTATTAAAGTAGATATACCTAATAAGGAAAAATTAATATATTCTAAGACAGGTAAGAATAGTAATGATACTGATAAATTTACATTTAATATTAAATATACATCTGTTTTAACTCATCCTAATATTAGACTTAGTGTATATAAGAGAAATATAGATGATATTAATAGTATTAGTTATACTGAAGTTAATTCTGATAATATATTTGCTGGTATTATTAATTCTCCTAATAATCCACAAACTCTATATGAGAAAAATATTCCAATATATTCTAATAATTATAAGTTTAATCAAATTATAAAGAAAGATTTAGAAAGTGGTACTTATAAATTAGAGTTTAAGTTATATGATTTGGATCATTTAATTGATAGTGATAATATATATATTATTGTAAAGAAGGATTTAAAAGATTAGATTTTTAGTGTCTAATCTTTTTTTAGTGCTATAATATAATTAGGATAAAGGTTGTTATGAAAAATGTTAAAGTTATATTAATTATATTTATTTTATTATTTAGTAGTATTATCTTATTTAATAAAGTAAGTGGTGCTTATTTTACATATGAGAGTAGTGTAAATGGTTCTATTAAAACTATAGAAGATACTGGTGGTGTTATAACTCCAGGTGGTGATCCTGATTATTCTTCTGGTTTAACTAGAAATTTTATGTCTAGAGCAAATATTACAAAAAATCAAGTTAAGACAATTAAATTTAGCAATGTATTGACAAATGTAACTAGTGGTTGGACTA
The DNA here is from genome assembly GCA_963535465.1 of uncultured Erysipelotrichaceae bacterium. Lineage (GTDB taxonomy): Bacteria > Bacillota_I > Bacilli_A > RF39 > UBA660 > CAUSWF01. Next base: position 26,237 of record CAUSWF010000009.1, read on the forward strand.
CTAAAGTAGTTGATGTTTCAGAAAGATATGATGGTAAAGTTAAGATGAAATATACGCCTAATAAAGATAACGATGATTTCTATGATGTTGAAATATCACAAAATGGTGGAGTGAGTTTAAATACTGGAAATGCTGACTGGATGTTTTCAAGATTTGAAAATTTAGAAGAGATTGATTTTGAAAATTTTAAAGGCCAAAGTATTTCATCTATGGCTTATATGTTTGAGAACTCATCTGTATTAAAAAAGATAAATTTTAGGAATTTTAATTCTAGTAATGTGGATAATATGAGATATGCTTTTAATAATTGCTACGGCCTTGAGACTTTAGATTTATCTTCTTTTGATACAAGTAAAGTTACTGATATGAGTGGTTTATTTAGTGGCGCGACTTATTTGTACAAGTTAGATATTTCTAATTTTAATTTTGATAAGGTTTCCTCAAATACATATCTGTTTGTTTCTCATCCTGGTGGAGGAGTATTAGAATTGACAGTAATTTTATCTAGCAATACTAAGACATTTAATAAGCAGAAGGCTTTTATTTCTAATAAGTTACCTAGTGGGGCTAGAATAGTTCGTAAAAACAACTAAATAATTTAGTTGTTTTTTTATTTTGTTTTTTAATTTTGTTAATAAAAAATATTAAAATTAATTGAATATGCTTTTGGAATATGTTAGTATTATTTTAGGGTGAAAATATGTTAAAAAAATTATTTCAATTTATGTGGGATTTGGTAGAAGTATTAATTATTATATATGTTATTTTTGTAACTACATGTATATTATCTAAGAATAGATATGGATATACTAATATATTTGGTTATACACTAGTTAGTGTGCATCAAGAGGATGAAGCATATATTAAAGATAGTAAAGCAGGGAATCTATTAGTAGTTAAAAATGATGGTAATATAAATAAGAATCAATATGTATATTATTATTATGCAGATGTAGCTGATCCTAATAATGAGAAGTATGTAGTTCGCGGAGCATTTGTTACTGATACTATTAAGGGTGATGGAGGAGAATTATATTCTTTAAAGGATAAGGAAGATCCTAAGATTAGTAAGGCTAGAGTTTTAGGTAATTATTCTAATCAATATGCAGTTATTGGTGGAGTATTAGAGTTTTTAGAAACTAGACTTGGATTCTTATTCTGTGTACTATTACCAATTATGATAGTATTTGTATATCAAATATATGAATTTGTAGTTATACTTAATTATGATAAGGCTGATAAGATTAGAAAGAATGAAGAAGAAATAGATAGACAACAAGAGAAAATCAGACTAGAAAATATGAAGAAAAAAGAAGATAATAATATAGAAATTCTATAGATGAGAAATCATCTTTTTTTGTTTATAAATTAATGATATAATTGTCATAATAGGAGAGAGTATGAAGAAGAAGTATATTATAGTAATTATATTGTTATTATGTTTTATATATTTGATTAGCAAAACTACTTATGCTTCTTTACAAAGTATTATTAGTCCTAAGGTGGATGTTGATTTAGCTGATTGGAATATAAATGTTAATGAATTATTAATTAGTGGAGAAAATGGTGTTAAGAGTATTGATTTAGTTAATAATTTAACTAATGTTAATCATGTTAAGCCTAATAAGGCTGCGCCTGGTTCAATAAGTAAATATACTATTAAATTAGATACATCTAATACAGAGGTATCTGTCAAAGTGGTTTTCAATATTAACGATAAATTAATAGATAATAACAAGGCATTTACTTTTACTGGTTTTAGTGGGGATTTAGATTTTATTCGTACTGGAGTTAGAGAATATACTGGTATTATAAAATTAGCAAACATTAATAATATAAAAACAATACATTTAAATTTTCTATGGATAGATGAAGAGATAGATATTAGTAATGGAGATAATTTAAGTACTGATATTGGTATAGATTTAGGTGTATATCAATATAAGGGTGAGGAGATAGTTAAATATAATGGATAAAATAAATTATAAAAATTTATTTAAGACTAAGTATAAAAAAGAAAGAATAAAGTTTTTATTTTTATCTTTTGGCATGCTTTTTGCTTTTGTATTTATCATTATGAAATTAAGTGATACTTATGCTAAATTTGCTAGCGAAGTTAAGTTAAAATCTAATATAGATAAGGCTATATATTTAATTAATAGTACTAAGTTAAGTTTTGATATTGATCCAGATAGGATTGTTCCTAGTGATAAACCTTATCAATACAAGTTTAGTGTTAGTAATTTTAGTGATAATAAGATTAGTGATATAGATATAGATTATGATATTACTTTAGTTAGTACTACTAATTTACCTATAAATATTAAGTTAATAAGAAATGAGAATTATAGTAGTAGTTCTACTAATATATTTAATAATCCTATAGTTAGAAAAGATTTAGGAGATGCTTTTTATAAAGAGTATAAGACTAAGAATAAATATAGTTTTTTATATAGTACTAAGAATACTGATATATATACACTTGTAATAGATTTTCCTAAAGAATATGGTAGAGATACTACTTATGTTTCTCAAATAGAAAATATTGAGATTACTATTAAATCTCATCAGAAGGTGTAGTTATGAATATTATAAGAAAATATAAAAAGAGTAGTATTTTAATTGCTTTAGTACTTAGTTTAATATTAATATTTAATATTGCATATGGTAAGTATATATATAATATATTTAATGATTATATATTACAAAGTAAGAGATTTTATTTTAATAGTAGTGCTTTATCTAGCAATACTAAATACCATAATATTAATGACTGGGATGGAGTTAATCCATATGTCATAACAGTTGATTTAAATAATAAAAAGGATGATGAGAGATATACTACTAGTGATATTAGTTATGAAGTAAGTGTTAATTGTCATGGCAAAGTCAGTTGTGTTTTAAGTAAAAATAGTGGCGTTATATATGAAAATATGCATACTGATAGTTATCAAATTACTATTATACCTAATGGTAATTTTTATGAGACTGATACAGTAGATGTTTTAACTACTGCGACTTCTACTTCTCCATATGGTAAGAGTATTAGTGGGGGATTTAGAATTAGTGTTAGGAGAAGTAAATTTTCATACAATATAGAGGATAGTGTTAACTCTAAGTATGCAATATTATATTTAACTAATAGTGTTTCTTATTATGTTGCAGATAGAAACTTTGGTACTTATATGAGGGGGGATCAAGTAGGAGTAGATGCTTATAATAAATTAAGTGATCAATATAAAAAATATTGTTATTCTGCTATTGTAACTCTTACTTTTAATCCATCTGAATTAGAGCTTGATTCTACTAGTAATACGTATAATTTTAGAGAAAATAGTCCTTTTGAAACTAGTATAGTAAATGGTCATAGATATGTTAGTAAGTATTCTTTTAAGATTGGACCTACTACTAGTGAGAAGGTATTATTTTATAAAAAAGATATAGGAGCTGATTATACTTATCCTATAGTAAATTCTACTAGTAAAGTTAGAGTTGATGTTGTTCTTGCATCATAGTGATGATATAATTATAAAGATAAGATAGGGAGATGGTTAGTGTGGAGAATTTAATAAGTAAATATCTAGATTATAAGATTAATCGTCTTACCTTAATTGGCGTATCATTACTTGGTGATAAGAGTAAATATAGTTATTATATTTTAGGTAGATATTTAAGGGTATATGTAGATTCTAAATATTATTTTAAATATATTACTACTTGTAGTGGTAATTTTGATAATAGTTATTTAAATATTGAATTCGATGCTTTAAGACTTGAAGAAATAGAATTATTAAATGATATGGAGTTAGAGTATTCTAATAGTGATTTTGTACATAATAAGTATTTAATTGATAAGAGTAGAGAAATAATAGATAAAGTTATTAAATTTGATATAAATATAGATACAGAAAGACTAGAAGAAGTAGTATATAATATATGTTTAGAAAATAATAAAGAGATAGTAAATATTATTAGAGAATATAATAATATTTATAATAAGATATTAAAATTAGAAGATAATTATTTTAGATTAGAATATATTAGATTTAAAGATAAGTTAGAGATATATACTAGACTTGGTTATTCTATTGATACACTTAATTCTTATAAGATTAATTTAGTTAATAATGTATATAAAGAAAAAGAGTTTAATAAGAATAAGTTTATTATTAGTATTAATAAATTAAGTTTATTAATACTTGTTAATAATTTTAAGATTAATAATTTATATTTAGTTAAAGTAGAAGAAGAGGATTTATATAGAGGTAAGTTTATTAGTGATATATATGAATTAATTGATAATGATATACTTAGAAGATATATATGTTTAGTTATTAGTAATAAACTTTATAAAGAAAGAAGAGAATATTTTGATAGTTTAGGTTATAGAATAATTATTTCTTTAGATTTATCTAGAGATAATGATATATCTACTACGTTAGATGAAGTTAATAAATTTATGAGTTATCAGATACTTATTTTAAAATATAAAGAAAGAGATAGAGATTATATTTATAAATATAGTAGAAGTGATAATAGTAGTTTACTTATATTAGAGGAGGATAATTAATGGATACTTTTATTAGGTTTTTATATGAATTTATGTCTGTATTCTTTGGAGGAATTGGTCTTATATTTAAGGGCGTTTTTTCTGGAGTTGTTCAGATGTTTAATATTAGTTTATATGGATATGTTATTGAGACATATAAGAAGGATTTCCATTTAGGAGAATGGATAATGGTAGTTATTGCGATAATAGTATTAGTTATTGTATTACTACTTATTCTATTAATTATCTATCTTGTTGTTAAGCAGTATATGAAACTTAGAAAGAGCGCTTTTAATGAGGAAGCATTACTTAAAGAAGTTGGTAATTTACAGACACAACTTTTAAAATTAGAGAGTGAAAAAGATAAGATACTTACTATGAAGGTATCACAACTTGGATTAAAGCCTGGTGAAGTTAGTACTAATAATATAGTTAGCAATGATGAAGAGGTATTAGATACTTCAGAAGATGGTAATAATACTGAAGAGGATGATAGTAAGATTAGATTCTCTAAATTACATTCTATTGATAAAGAATATGCTAATTACAAGGTAGTTAACTATAATAATACATTTACATTACCTGAGTTAGTTGAATTATTTAGAAATTTTGCAGCAAGTAAATTAAGACTATATTATACTCCTAGAATGATTAGGATATTTATAAGTGCACTTGCTTCTACTAAGTTAGTTATTTTACAAGGTATTTCTGGTACAGGTAAAACATCACTTGCTTATGCATGGGGTAAGTTTATAAGACGTGATGCGATTATTGCTTCAGTTCAACCTTCTTGGAGAGATAGAACAGAGTTATTTGGATACTTTAATGAGTTTACTAAGAAGTTTAATGAAACAGAAGTTTTACGTGCTTTATATGAAGCTGATTATACAGATGATGTTTATGTTACAGTACTAGACGAAATGAACATAGCTCGTGTTGAGTATTACTTTGCAGAAATGCTTTCTATACTTGAAATGCCAAGCCGTGATGAGTGGTTAATTGAACTTGTACCTAGTAGTTGGGATACAGATCCTAAATTACTTCAAGCTGGTAAATTAAAGATACCTGGAAATATGTGGTATATTGGTACAATCAATAATGATGACTCTACATTTGCGGTTACTGATAAAGTGTATGACCGTGCTATGCCAATAGATATAAATGATAAGGGACAAATTTTTGAACCTATTGATACGGATAATATGAATATTAATAATTCATATTTAGAAGGTTTGTTTAAAAAAGCTAAAGAAGCACATCCTTTGAGTAGTGAGATGGAGAAGAAAATTGGTGAAATGGATGATTACGTTATTAAACATTTCAGAATTGCCTTTGGTAACCGTATTGTTAAACATATGAAAGATTTTACACCTACATTTGTTGAGTGTGGTGGAAGTGAAGTAGATGCAGTAGATTACTTTATTGCGAGAAAGATATTACGTAAGTTTGAGCAATTAAACTTAGCTTATATTAGAGATGAAATTGATCCATTTATTCAGTTTTTAGATACTAATTTTGGTAAAGAGAATTTTACTGAATGTAAAGAATATTTATTAAGACTTAAGAAGATGGTATAGATAGGAGGTAAAATATGGATTCAGATAAGAGAATAGAAGAAAAAGAAGATAGTTTCTTTTCGTCTATAAATTCAACACTTAATGTAAAAAGAAATTATGAATCTATGCAGTTTGATTATGGTTGGATAGATAAGTTTGAATCTGCTATACCTTATATCGATAATATTTTAAGAAATCCTAAGAAGTTTATTGTCAATCAAGAAGAGATTGTTAAAGTAGAACAAGCTAGAAAGACTGGAGTTGAATCTGTAATACATTTGACTCAACATACTAATTTAATTAGAAGTATAGAAGAAAATGGAGATGTTATTCCTTCTAATATTTTAACTATTAATAGAGAAGAAACTTTTGATACTTATGAAAATAGATTTATATATACTTTAATTGGTAATATGATTAATTTTTATAATGAGAGAGTTTCAGGCGGAGCAACTAATAGTTATTATGTTGATAAGAAAGATTTATCTTATAAAGCTAATACTAAGATAGGTAGTGAAGATGTAAAGATAGATTTAACAATACATAGTTTAGATAAGAATGAGACTGTTACTCAGAATAGTGGAGCAATTAGTCTTAATGAAAGATTACAAAAGATTAAGATGAATTTAGATGCTTTTACTGCGTCTGATTTATATAAGTCCTTAGCAAAGGCTCATGCCCCTAAAGTTAGAAGTCCTATTAGAAAAACTAACTTAATTGCGAAAAACCCTAATTTCCAACAAGCTAATATATTATGGGACTTTATACAAAGTTATGTTAATACAGATAAGAAAGAGACCTTAAAAAAAGATTTCTTTGATAAAGGACAAATAAAGGGAGAATATGATAATGCATTTTTAATGCTTTATACTACTAATAAATTAATTAGTGATATTAATAATGGAGCATCTATTGATACTATAATGGAGAGTATGATAGATAGATTAATTGAAAATATATTGGATTCTAATCCAGATGTTTCAGAAGATTTACTTGCGAAGAAATTTTCTAGTTGTATAAAGAGAGTAAAAAAGAATAATGAGATAAAAAGAGATGTTGTTAGAAGAGTAATTTTTGATAAGATGAAGAATGAAGTTAATGATATGTCTTTAATATGTAAATTATTAGAGGTGGATAGTGATATTACAAAATAAAATTATAAAATTAATAATGAAGGTTATATCTACTGTATTTATGATATTTATTATTTTATATTTATTATTTATATTAATACAAAGAATTAATGGTAATAAGAGTATATTTGGATATAGATTATTTACTGTAGTTACTCCTAGTATGGAACCTGTATATAATGTAAATGATGTTGTTATTGTTAGAGATATAAAATATAATGATGTTAAGATAGGTGATGATGTTGCATATCTTGGTAAGATAGGTAATTTAAGTGGGAAGATAATTACTCATAGAGTTATAGATATAGATAATTCATCTAGTTATGGTAAAGTATTTACTACTAGAGGTGTTAATAATAAGTATGATGATCCTCCTGTTATGGGGAATCAGATTGTTGGAAAAGTAGAAGGTAAGCTATTTATTATTAATAAGCTTAATCATATATTAAAGAATAAATATGGTTTCTTCTTTTTAGTATTTTGTCCTTTAATACTTATTATGTCATTTGATATTGCTCAAGCTGTAATAGAGGCTAAGATAGATAAAGGAGAGTTAATTTCCATTGATAGGGGGAATATAGATGAAGAAGATGATGTCATCTAGAGAAGGGAAGTTTTATAAAGGTTTACAGGCTACATACGATATACGTAAAAAGATAAGGAGACGTAGTATCTTATTTGCGTTATTTATATTTGGTGTAAATATTTATGCATGGTTTGTTTATGTTTCAAAAGCAAGAGTTGGAGTAGATGCATCTGTTGCTTCTTGGGATATTAACTTTTTGGAAAAGAACAATGTAATTTCTCAAATAGATTTAGGAATAGATATTTATCCTGGGATGAAGAATTGGGAAAAAGTAATAGATGTTAAGAATAATTCTGATGTTAAAGCTAGGTTTACTATGAAAGTAATAAAAGCTACTTTGTTTGGAGAAGAATTATTTGATAATAATACTTCTTATAGTGATATGTTAAATACTTTTAAAGGAAAGTTACCATTTACAGTTACACTTAAAACTTCTAAAGAAGTGATGGAAAAGAGAGATACTGCTACATTTAATACTTCTGTTGAATGGGAATATGAAAATAATAAGGCTTATTTTCCAGTATTAAAACCATATAAATATGATCCTTCTATTCCATATTATGTTAAGAATGGTAATAATTATTCTGAAGTTAATTTAGATGAGAATGTTTTTAATGCACTTAGAAATAATTTATATATGAATAAGGATGATGCTGATACTTATATTGGTGAAGAGTGTGCTAAATATAAAAAGGCTACTAATAAGGCTTGTTTATTCTATATGGTAGAGTTGGAGGCTTCTCAAATAAATGAATAAGATAGTATATACTATCTTTTTTTCGTAGTTTGTGTTATAATATGCGCGAGGTGAACTATGGGCAAAAGTAGTTGGTTTGAACATTATGTGGTAGCAAAAAAATATTATGATTTAAATGGCCATTTAGTTATGTCTACTAATTATATGTTAGATGGTCTTTCTATTGGAAGATGGGTTTCTAACCAGAGACATAGAATTAAAGTTGGAAGTCTTGATAGTTATCAGGTTGAATTATTAGAAGATATTGGTATTAATTTACCTCATAAGGATTTATTTTGGGAAGAAAAATATAAATTATTAAAAGATTATTATGATAAGTATGGAGATTTACATATTAATTATGATTATATTATAAAGGGATTTAGACTAGGACATTATTTATATAAACAAACTAAATTATATAATTCTGGCAAATTATCTATCGAAAGGATGAGGCAGTTGGAAGAAATAGGATTAATTACTGATTATGATGAATATAGATTTGAAATTGGTTACAGTAAAGCAGCAGAGTATTATAATACGTTTAATCATTTATTAGTACCATCGATTTATTATACAGAGGATTCATTTGCACTTGGTAATTGGATAATATGTCAGAGAAAAAAATATATAAAAGGAACACTTGATGATGATAGACTTAATAGGTTATTAGAGATAGGCTTTATACCTGATGTTTTAGAAAAAAATAGATTAGTAACTGAGAGAGAAAAGAGGGTATATGATTTATTTAAGTCATATGGTTTTAAGATTAGAAGTAATGATATAATTTCTAGATATCCTATTGATATCGTTAAAAAAATAATAGAATATATGTTAAAAAATAATATTGATATAATCGATGATAATAAGAATTTAAATCCAATGTTTTATGTTACTAGTGTAAAAGAATTAAAAGAAAAATACAATGTCAATATTAATAGTAAACCACTTTCTAAGAAGAGAAGTAAGAAAAAGGTTCTATGGACAGATTACTTGAGAATGCAAATAGACTATGTTAATAAAAATGGTGAAGAAGTACCAGAAGATTATGAAGTAGATGGAATTAAACTAGGTGAGTGGGTAGCTTATAATAAGAAGAAAAGTGTTAAAAAGAAAAAGATTGAAATAATTGGTTTAGGTACTATTACTAGTTATAATGATTTACTTTGGAATAAGAAGTATAAAGTATTAATTAAATATTATAATCAGTATGGTAATTTAGATGTTTCTAATGATTATGTATTTGAAGGAGTACATTTAAAAAAATTTATTGATTCACAAATAGATGGATATAAAAAAGGTAGATTATCAGAAGATAGATATTTAAAATTAAAAAAAATCAATTTATTTAAAAATATAAAGAAAAAGTAGGGGAATATGAGTAAAAAATTATTTTGGAAAAGTTATTTAAAAATAGTTATTGACTATATGAATAAGAATAATACTGATATTATAGACAATGATTTGATAGTAGATGGTGTTAATATAGGAGAGTGGGTTAAAGAACAAAAAGAGGCATTTTTTTCTAATAATTTAGATAAGAATAAAATGGATTTATTAATAAGATCTGGTATTTTAAAAGGTTCTATAGATGCTTGGATAAGTATGTATGAAAAGGGGAAAACTGATGTAAAAAAATTAAGACTATTTAGTGATTCTAATTTTGATTATTTTGATATAGGTTTTGTTAAAGCTAAAGAGTATTATGATTTTTTTAATCATTTATTAATACCTGAGGATTATGCTTGTGAAGATGGATTTTTGTTAGGAGAGTGGATTGATAGACAGATTATAGAGATAAAAAAAGATAGATTAAGTAAGGATAAAATAGATAAATTAATTTCTATAGGTTTTACATTTGATAGTGAAAAGAAAAATAAAATATATTATGACAAGTATGTTGAATTAACTAATCAGCTTGAAATATTTGCTCATGATGCTTGCTTTTCTCCTGATATAAAGAAACTTTGTTTATATCCTAAGGATAGACTTGTGGTATTATTTTTACATATGAAGTCTAGTAAGATACCTATTCGTGTTTGGGGTAATAAACTTAGTCCTATACTTTTTGAGAAGGATGATACTAAGTTATTAAAAAAATATGGTATAGATATTGATAGTTTATATAAGAAATATTGGTTTATAAAAAAATAAAGCTTTTTAGCTTTATTTTTTCTGTGTAAACTTAATGTTTATTGATAATAATATTTTATCATTTTTTGTTACTAAATTTGTATCATCTTCGTTAGTCATTTTATTATCATTACCATCATACCATTCTATGTATACTCTAATAACTTTATTTCCTGTATTATGAGTTCTTGTTCCTTCTATTTTACCATTTGTAATATTTGTAGTTATTCCATCTATTGTATATCTTATTGCTCGTAAATCTTTTATTTTGGAATCATCGGCAGGTTTTGTATCTATTTCATATGTAAAGTCTGTATCTACGTCGTTAGCATCTATTGAAATGTCATAGTATCCTATAGAACCTGGGGCAATAATATTTTCTTTTGTATGAGTAGTAGCCGGGAAGTATGGTTTTATTTTATTAGTTAATTCTTTTTTACCAGCAATATATTCATTATTTAGTTTTATATTCCAGCTAGCTAGTCTTAGTTCAGCTTTTTCTTTCATTCTTTCTATGTATTTTGCGTATGATCTTTGTAGTATGAATGAAATCATTAGTACTATTGCTAGCATAAACATTCCAAATTTTAATAATTCTTTTTTCATATAACCTCTTTATTATAGTTATTATATCATATTATATTAAATTGTGATAAGATTAAATTGGTGATATTATGGAAGATATTTATAATGAACTTATGTGGATTACTGCCGGTTATTATGGAATAGAAATGTGTGATGAATATTTATTAAAAGAGTATGCTTTAAATGATGTATCAAAATATATAGAAGAGTTTATAAGTACTAATAAAATCACATTTAATTTATATGAAGAAGCTAAGAAATTAAGTGATAGAGTAAAGTTACAAGATGCATTACTTTTACTTAATAGAATGAAATATTCTATGGAATTAGTTTTTATAATTAAGAATAAATTAAAATTACTAGGGAAAAGAGATTATTTTTAATAATCTTTTTATTATATAAATTGAATATTTATATAAAATAAGATATAATATGACGTATTCGAGGTGGTTTTTTTGAATATACTTATTTATTTTGTATTAGCATTAGTTTTATTTAGTTTAATATTACTTATTGATAGTCGTAGTAAAATTGATTATAAGGATAAGATTGTTATATCTAATTTATATATTATATTGATATCTATTATTATGAATAAGAATTATGATTTTAATAGTAATTTATTTATTATATTTTTATTTATTATGTTTATAGATGTTATATATAGTAGTTATATTTTAGATAAAGATATTATCAAGAATGGTGGATTATTATATTATTTTGTACTTATAGTGATTGGTTATATAATTAATTCTTTATTTATAAATAATAGTAGTAATGGTATTAGTGAGTTTAGAATAGTTGTATGGGTATTTATTGGGTTATATATTTATAATAAGTTTAAAGACATTAATTTTAAGAGTAATGATAAGATTGATAAAGAGAGTGTTATAGTTAGTTATGCTAAGATGAAGAATAAATATAATTTGAGTTATTCTAAGAGTAATAATTTAATAATTTATAGTATAATGATATATAACAATAGAAGAAGACCTAGTATATTAAGAGAGTTTGATAATTTATTGTATAGATTTAATGGTAAGAGATATAAGAGTGGTATTATGCAGATAGATAGTAATAATATTATTAGTGATATTGATAGTATAAATTACGTTTATAAAGATATAGTTAAGAGTAAGAGTAAGGATTATAAAAAGATATTATCTAAATATAGTGATAGTAGTGAGATAATAGAAATATATGAGATAATAAAAGGGTTTTCCAAATAGGTGATTTATGCTAGTGAATGATAAGTTTAAAGATTATGAGTTAATTGATACTTCTTGTGGAGAAAAGTTAGAAAGATGGGGAGAAATTTATTTACTTAGACCAGATCCTCTAATTATATGGGATAGAGGTAATTTAAGAGATAAATATAAGATTGATGCTCATTATCATAGAAAGAATACTGGTGGTGGGTATTGGGAAAATATTAGTAGTGTTCCTAGTAGATGGACTATTACATATAGAGATTTAGTATTTAATATAAAACAAATGGGTTTTAAACATACTGGTTTATTTCCTGAACAAGCTAGTAATTGGGATTTTATGATAGATAAGATTAGTAATTCTAAGAGAAATATTAGAGTACTTAATTTATTTGCTTATACAGGAGGAGCAACTCTTGCTTGTATGAAGGCTGGAGCTCATGTTACACATGTTGATTCTTCAAGAGGAATGGTAGACTGGTGTAAGGAGAATGTTTCTAGTAGTAAGTTAGATACTACTAAAGTTAGATATATAGTAGACGATGTTATTAAGTTTGTACAAAGAGAAATACGAAGAGGAAATAAGTATGACGCTATAATAATGGATCCTCCATCATATGGTAGAGGGGCTAATGGAGAAGTATGGAGTTTAGAAAATAACTTATCATACTTGGTTAAAATATGTAGTGAAATATTAAGTGAAGAACCATTATTCTTTTTAATTAATTCATATACTACAGGTATTTCTAGTACTTCTTTATATAATATGCTTAGTATAATTATGGATAAATATAATGGGAATATATCTCATGGAGAGGTTGGTATTAAATCTAAGGATGGATTTATATTACCATGTGGAATATATTGTAGATGGGAAAGTTAAATGTATTATATGAAGATAATCATATTATAGTAGTAGAGAAAGAGGTTAATTTACTTAGTCAAGGTGATATTACAGGTGATGATAATTTACTTGATAGAGTTAAATTATATATAAAAGAAAAATATAATAAACCTGGTAATGTATATGTAGGGCTTTTACATAGATTAGATAGAGTAGTAGGTGGAGTTATGGTTTTTGCTAAGACTAGTAAGGCTGCTTCTAGACTTAGTTTAGATATTAAAAATCATAATTTTTATAAAGAGTATATTGCTTGCTGTCATGGTAAGGCTGAAAGACGCGGAGAATTTATTGATAATTTAGTTAAGTTAGATACTAATACTATAGTTAGAAGTGATGGTAAGAGAAGTGAATTAACATATGAATTATTAGGATATAATAGTGATAAAGATATTAGTTTAGTTAAAATAAAATTAAAGACAGGTAGACATCATCAAATAAGAGTACAATTTGCATCTCGTAATCATCCATTATGTAGTGATAATAGATATGGAAAAGAAGCTGGAGATATTGCTTTATTTGCTTATAAGTTGTCTTTTTATCATCCTATAAGTAAAGAATTAAAAACATTTAAATTAATACCTAATAATAAATGGTTTAATTATTTTAAAATAGAAGATTTATTATAATATTAATATTGTATAGAAAATAAAGGTATGCTATAATTTATGGTAGTATAGACGGAGGTCGTTATGGATATAAAGAATATTAAAAACTGGAGAGAAATAGATTTTAAATATGAAGATTTATTAAAAAATAAAAAAGAGTTAGAAGAGTTAATTGCTAAAAGAAAAAATACATATGAAGTAGCTTCTAAATTATTTCAAGATAATGGAGAAGATGTTACTACTTTAGATAAGTTAAAAGATGAAATTAAAGAAAATGAAAATACTTTAGAAGTTTATAATGCTACAATAGATTCTTTAAATCCAGTAATGAATATGATGCAAGAAGTTACTGATATGTCTACTAATTATATGCTTGATATTAGAAGAGCATTAGAAACTGGTAATTATTCAGTTGAAGAGTTAAAAAATAATGCTAATAAAATAAATGTCGAAGTTAACAAAGTACTTGCTGCTGAGAGAGAAAACTCTAAAGAACAAATTATCCATATCGTTAAGGAGTCAGACTTAAATAGAGTATTTGCAGGTGTTACTTGGGCAGTTACTAGATCTGTTAAGTTACTTACTGATAATTATATTACTACTAATGATAAAATAAATGAATTAGAAGAGAGTAAGAGTAAGTTAAAAGAAGAATTAATTAATAAGACTAATAGATATCAAGAATTAATAGATAATGTTAATAATGATAAAGATATATTAGAAATAAATACATTAGATGAAGAAATTACTTCTATTAGAAGTGAGTTGAATTCTACTATAAAGGAATTACTTGATTATAATAAAAATAAAGAAGATATATTAAGTGAAATAGAATCTTATATAGGTAGTTATGCTCCTAAAGAAGAAGTAAAAGAAGAAACTTTAGAAAATAATGAATTAGAAGAAGAAAAGATAGAAGTTCCAAGTAATGTTATAGATGCTGAATTTAGTGAAAATATAGAAAATAATAATGATACAAAAGAATTAAAAGAAGAAAAATTAGAAAATAAAGAGTCAGAAGAAGTTAATAAACCTGAAGAAATAGAAACAATAAATGAAGAAGAGGTAGAAGTAAAACCTGAAGAGATTATGCCTTCTACACCTTCATTAAATAATGATTTAGATTATTCATTTATGGATAGAGTTAGTAGTGGTAAAGTATCAAATGAGTTAATGGATGAAATAAAAGATACTATTAATGAAAAAGAAGCTATAAAAAAAGATAATGAATTAGATTATTCATTTGTTAATATGGTTAATAAGAATGCTGATAATATAGTTGCTTATAATGGACCTAGTACAAAGGATATAGTAAAAGCTACTGAAAATTATGTTACCGCTCCAAAGAAGGAAGAAAGTTCACATAAATTTAGTATTAAAGGTAAACTATCTAAGTGGATATTTAAAGCAGTATTAGCAGGTGTTGCTGCTATTGGACTATACTTTGGTTTAACTAATAAAAATGAAACTACTGCTACTATGAGTACTTTAGAGGTTGATGATGTTACTGGTGAACATGAAAGAGTTAGAACATCACTTGCTGTTAAAGATGGTGCAGTATATATTAAGTATACTGATGGTATTTCAGAAAAAGTTAGTGTTGTTGATACTAATGGTAATTTGTTACCAGCAGGTACTGAAATATTTGATGCTAGAGGAACTAGTTACATAATAGAAAGATATGAGACTGCATATAATTCTACTGGAGCATATATTGTTGCGATAGTATCTGCTTCTATACTTGCAATGAATGCTGCAAAGGATTTTAAAAATAAATTAAATGATAGTCAACAGTCTAATGTAAGTGAAGCTTCAGAAAATGTAATTAATAATGAGTCATTACCTAGTAATAAGCTTGAAAATACTCAAGAGTTAGAACCAGTACAAGCCCATAATACAGAAAAATTTGTTCCACCAATGGAAATTCCTACTCAAGTAGAAGAAAAAGATGCATTAGCAGAAGATAATTATAAGTTTGTTCCACCAATGGAAGTACCTGTTGGAGCAGAAGAAATATCAAATGATGATATTTTAAAATCAGTAAAAGAAAATGATACAGATACACTAGTTGTAGATGATGATAAGTTTGTTCCACCTATGGAATTACCTGATGAAAATCCGTTTGAAGTAAAAAATGTTTCTAATACTAAAGAAAAAATAAAAAAATTAGTTAATGATATTAATGCAGTTAATATAGGTTCAGGAGCTTATTATAATGGTGCAAAAAATATAATAACTAATTTACCAGCTGAACAATTAGTTTTACCTAGTGGATATGATTTAGAAAATGGTAAGATTACAAATCATGAAGATATAGAATTAGAAGTTACATCATTTGTTAAAGTAAATAATGATTTAAGTGATGAACTAGCTAAACAATTGACTAAAAAATAAGGAGGTAAAATGATTAAAGAAGGGGAAGTTATTGTATTAGATAACGATAAAGAATATTTTTGCTTAACTAAATGTAATTATAAAGGTGTAAATTATTTGTACTTAGTTGGTAATTTTACTCCAGCTGAAGTTATGTTTGCTAAAGAAGTATTAATTAATGGACAAGTAGAAATAGAAGAAGTTAATGATGAATTAAAGTCAGTATTATTAGATGAGTTTAATAAATTAATTAAGAAAGATGATGAATAATCGTCTTTTTTTAATTGCATTTATTAAATATTTTTGATACTATTAATATAGATTATAGAATAGAGGGATATATATGGATATAAATGTTATTTTAAAATGGGTTACTACAGTACCTGGAATATTTATTAGTTTGGGAGTAGTACTATTATTTATGGCAATTATTATATTAATTGCGACTAGCATTAGTAAGAAACGTGAAAAGGTTGAAGAGGTAGAGGATACTTCCGCTCCTGTACAAAATGTTGAGAGTGTTAATCCTCCTGTACAAGAAGGAGTTATGCCTACTCAAGTTACTGATAATTTAGAACATGCTCAAAATGTTGAGCCAGTTAATACTTTTACTCCTAATACTACTGTTATTAGTGATATGAATATGAGTGATCAATTTGTGCCTACTCCAAATCCAACACCTGTGATGCCACAAAATGATGTAAATCAAATGGTAATGCCTACTAATGAGGTAGTACAACCTGCTTCAGCACCAGTAATGCCACAACCTGTGGTTGATAATACTTTTGTTAATCCAACACCAGTAGATGTTATGCCTACTCAAGTAAATAATCAAGTTGTTGATCAATATAGTGCTAATGTTCCAACATATACAGAACAAACTGTTGTTACTCCTGCAGTTACACCAGTACAAGTTCCACAAATACCAGTTGAAGTGCCTACTGTGCCAGTTAATCCAACATATACAGTACCAACACCAATTGCTACAAACCCAGCACCTGTTGTTGAAGATTTACCAATGTATCAAGCACAAGAAACAGTATCAGCAATGCCACAATCTATGCCAGAAGTTTCTACTGTTAGTCAACCTACAGTATATGGAGGAGTTAGTCCAGTTGTTAATGTTCCTGTAGTAGAGGAAAAACCTCATCAAATATACGGAGGAGCAAATCCATTAGATAATACTCAACCAATACCAACAGTTAATAATACAACAGCATATAATATGCCAGAAGTTACTAATGCACCGGTTGATAATTTTCAAAATTTTAATCAATAAAGATAGTATGTAAATACTTTCTTTTTTTTGTTATAATGAAGTTGGTGATATAATGAAAAAAATTTCAATACTTGCACTTCATCTTGGATATGGTGGAATAGAAAAAGCAGTGGTTAGTTTAGCTAATATATTATCTGAAAGATATGAAGTAGAAATAGCTTGCTGCTACAAGATGTATGAAAAAGAATGCTTTACATTAAATGATAAGGTAAAAGTAAGATACTTGATGGGAGATTTAAAACCTAATAAAAAAGAGTTTTTAGAGTTAGTTAAATCACATAAGTTCATTGGAGCTTTTAAAGAAGGACTTAAGAGTTTTAAAATACTTAGTTTGAAGAAAAGAAATATGATTAATTATATTAGAAATTGTGATTCTAAATATGTTATTGCGACTCGTGATGTATTCTTTGATTGGTTAGGTGAATATGGTAAGAGTGATACTATTAAAATAGGGTGGGAGCATGCCCATTATCATGGTAATATGAAGTATGCTGATAATATAGTTAGATGTAGTAAAAAGTTAAATTATTTAGTACTTGTTTCTAATAATTTAAAAAAATATTATTATGAAGAGTTAAGAGGTAATAAGTGTAGATGTTTATATATACCTAATGTTATTGATAATATACCTGATGAAGTAGCTAGTTTAAAGAGTAATAGATTAGTTAGTGTAGGTAGACTTTCTCCTGAAAAAGGTTTTTTAGATTTAGTTAAAATATATAAGAAATTAAATACTACAGTTCCACTTGATATAATAGGGGATGGTAGTGAAAGAGAAAAGATAGAAGCATATATAAAGAGTGAAAATATTAAAGGTATTACATTACATGGTTTTAGAGATAAGGAATATATTGATAAGATACTTAATAAGAGTAGTGTATATTTAATGACTAGTTATACTGAGAGTTTTGGTATTGTATTAATTGAAGCTATGAGTCATGGAGTTAGTCCAGTAGCATTTGATGATGCTGAAGGAGCACGTGAGATTATAAGTAGTGGTAGAAATGGATATTTAATTAAGAATAGAAATTTTGATGCATATGTTAAGAAAGTTAATGATTTACTTGATGATTATTCTCTTAGAAAAAGACTTGGCAAGGAAGCTAGAAATGATTCTAAGAACTATACTAGTGATATTATTAAATATAAGTGGTTTGATATTATAGAGGGCAAATATGAAAAAAAGAAAAAGTAAGATAATGTTTATTAGTAGTTGTGGTGGTCATTTGACTGAGTTATTACAACTGAAGGAATTAATTAATAAATATAATAGTATAGTTGTTACGGAGAAGAGTAGTGATAATATTTCTTTGAAATCTAAGTATAGAGTTAAATATTTGGTACATGGTAGTAAAGATCATATGCTTACTTATCCTTTTATATTTTTATATAATTCTATTAAATCATTATTTATATATTTAGCTTTTAGACCTGATTATATTATTTCTACAGGTGCTCATGTAGCAGGAGTTATGTCTTTAATTGGTAAAATATTTGGTAGTAAAGTTATATTTATTGAGACATTTGCGAATACTTCTAGTCGTACTGTTACTGGTAAATTATTATATCCATTTTGTGATTTATTCATAGTACAGCATGAAGAGATGCTTAAATTATATAAAGATGCTAAATATGGAGGTTGGATATTTTGATATTAGTTATACTTGGTACTCAGGATAAGAGTTTTGAAAGATTAATTAGAGATGTTGAAGAGTTAGTTAAAAAAAATATTATAAAAGATAAGGTAATTGTACAGAGTGGTTATACTAAATATAAGAGTGATATATTAGAGATAGTTCCATATCTTAGTCAGGATGATTTTGATAAATATATAAAAGATGCTAAATATATAATTACTCATGGAGGAGTTGGCAGTATACTTACTTCGTTAAAATACTCTAAGAAGGTTATTGCTGTACCTAGACTTTCTAAATATAAGGAGCATACTAATGATCATCAGATACAAATAATAGATAAATTTACTAAAGATAAATATATACTATCTTATATAGAAGATGGATTAGAGGAATGTATTAAAAAGATTAGTTCCTTTAAACCTAATAAATATGTTTCTAATAATAGTAAGTTTGTTGATATGATAGATAATTATATAGTAGATAGTAATCACTCTTCTTGGTTAAATAAGATATTTAGATAGTTTACATATTTTAGATATATTTGATGGAAATATATCTTTTTTTTTGATAAAATAAGATAGGTGATTTTATGAAAAAGAAAAGTTTATTTATAGTAATTATAGTATTTATATTAATGGTTTTAATTGGAAGTATTGTTTTATATATAGATAGTATTAGAAAAGACCATGCGCTTGTTATTAAGAATATGAGTAAGATAGGTGGATTATATGATAAATATAATGAATCTATTAATAAGTTTGAAGATTATAGAGAGAGTTTATATGAGAAATATTTAGGAGATGTATATTTTGAAAATATAGATAAGAAACATAAAAAGATAGAAGAAGAATTAGTTAAATATGAAAAGATAGTTGAAGATCTTGAAAATGAGGCAAGTGAGCTTGGTAAATATTGTTTAAATGTCTATTATCCTGATTCTCAAATTAATTTGAAGTGTAAAGGATATAGAGATAGTTATGAACAAATAAATAATTCTTATGTTAGAGATATTAGTGAATATAATAAGAATATTGATCAATATAATAAATTAGTTACTAGTGATAAGAAGATTAAGAAAATTATTACTACTAGAAATTATATTGATTATAATAAAGATGGAGAAATGGAAGGTAAATAATGGTTAAGGAAAAGAAAAAGTGGTCTTTAAAGAAAAAGTTAGTTGTTATATTTGGATCTATTATATTATTATTTAGTAGTTCTTTTGCTTTTCTATTATATGGACCTTGGGATGGATTTAGAAATTTTTGGATTACTAGTGCGATGACTACTATGACACATCAATATTTAGCTACTATGTTTTATAGTAAGAAGACTATTGATAAGGTGCTTTCTAAAAATATTATAGTTGAGGCTGATGGTATTACTGATACTAGTAAGATTAAATTTAGAAAGTATACTACTAGTATTTATAGAAATAAATATGATAAAGAGATATTAACTAAAGATAAGGGTAATGATTTATATAAAGTTATTAAGGTTAGTGGTAAGGGATATCAAGGATTTTTAGTTGCGATATATGATCCTTCTAGAGTAGGTATAGCAACTACTTCTTATCTTGGTAAAAGAGGAGAAGATATACTTACTGTTAGTAGAAGAGAAAAAGCTATTATTTCTATGAATGCTGGTGGATTTTATGATCCTGATTGGAATAGTAATGGTGCATTACCACATGGTACTGTAATTAGTCGTGGTAAAGTAGTTAGTGATTATGAAGATGCTAGAGTAGGTGGTGGATTTATTGGATTTGATAAAGACAATAAATTAGTACTTGGTTCTATGAGTAAGAGTGAGGCTGTTAAGAGAGGTTTAAGAGATGCGATAGAGTTTGGTCCATTCTTAATAATAAATGGTAAGAGAAGCTTTATTAAAGGTAATGGCGGATGGGGTATTGCTCCTAGAAGTGCTATTGGACAAAGAAAAGATGGTATTGTACTTTTCTTAGCTATTAATGGTAGAATTCCTTCATCTATTGGAGCTGGTATGGTTGATTTATGTGATGTAATGGAAAATTATGGAGCATATAATGCAGCTAATTTAGATGGTGGTTCATCTACTGAACTTGTAATAAATAATAAGATTATTAATACACCTGTTGCTGGTGGTAGATATGGACTTAGAGATATGTCTACTTTCTGGGTTGTTAAATAATTAATTTTTTGATAAAATTTCAGTAGGGAGTGATGGTATGTCATTAAGTAGTAAATGCGGAGATCCAGTATTAGCATATATTTTATCTATAGTACAAAATGGTATGAAATTAATTCAAATAATTGTACCTATTGTGATGATAATAATGCTTGCGGTTGGTTTTTTTAAGATGACTATGGATCCAGAAGGTAAGAGTTTTGGATGGAAGAACATAAGAGTAATAATATTTTCAGGAGCTGTAATATTTTTTATACCTATGGTGATTAATATTACATTTGATATTATTGGTAAAGCATTTGATGTTAACTTTAGTATAGTAAATTGTTGGAATGCTGCGAGAAATGCTAATGTAGAAAGCGGACTAGATAAGTAGATTTATATCTACTTTTTTTGTTGTGTAAATACTAATAAAACTGTTTTATTTATTTTGTTGTTTTGATATAATTTATACATAATGGAGGATATATGAAAAGATATGGTAAATATTTAGTTATTTTAATTCTTCTTATTAGTATTTTATTTATTGGTTTAAATAGTAAAAAAATAAATATTAATAAGAAAAAAGTTAGTGAGGTTACTGGTACTACAAAGTATTATGACTTTTCTAGTAAGAGTGAGATTCCTAGTAAGTATTCTTATTCTAATTTATTTTACACAAAGAATACTACTTTTGAAGTGTTAAAATCACCTAATGCTGCGACATATACTCTTAGTGATGGATATAGATTGTTTGATTCTTTAACTATGAGTAATGAGGGAGAAGAAATCTGGATTCTTATTAGAAATTGTGGATATGGTCCTAATGGCGAAGTAGTTGATGCGTTATTAAAACAAATTGATTTTAAGAAATGGACTTCAACTGGTTCATCTACTAAGTTAGAATTATATCCATTACAAACCTATAATAATCAATTAAATCCTAGTTCAGCAGCATATGATTATTCATATCCTAAAGCAGGTGAAGGATTACCTATAGTTTTTGCTACATATATCTTTAATGGAGAAGTAGAAGTTGATGTTACATATTATAAGGGAGGAACTTATGATAAAGATACTAATACTGGAGAACTTTTAGATATTACTAATTCAAATGCAATGTATTATGATATAGATTCTGATTTTGGAGCGGATACTAGTAAAATATTTGATGGTAAAGAAGGATTTAGGCCAGTTACTGGTAAGTCTAAAATTTATTATAATAAAAATCAAAAGACTACAAGTAATGGTAAATTAGTTACTATGACAGAGTCAAGTAATGGTTTAGCTGTAAATCAGTATACTATGGGTAGAAGTGTAGATGGACTTTTTTATCAGACAGCAGCATACGTTACTACAGATGATATAGAAGATTCTACATATAAGTTTAAATATTCAGGTGGTTCTGCTGGAATTTTATATGCATTTGTTTCGCCTTATAGATATAAACAACCTAATCCAATAAAGACTACTTCCAGTAAGAAATTAGTTAGTGGCGAGAATTTAAATTATTTTATAGATGTAGTTATTCCTAATAATTATTTCAGTTCAGCGTTAAAATTTGATGAAGTATACCCTACAATTAAGACAGGTAAATTTAATAAGTTGATTGTTGAAGATATAGTTGATTCAAGTTTAAAAGTAGATCAAGTTAGAGTAGAAGATGAATTAGGTAATCTTCTGAATTCTAAATTTGATATAGTTAAGACTCCTGTTGGAGATAAAACTAAAGTTTCTGTTAGTGTAAAAAATATAGCTACTTTTGATGATTTTAAATTTTATAATAAAAAATACAGAGTAGTAGTAACAGTATCTTTAAAAGATAATGCAACATCTCCTATATCAAACAAGGCTACTGTAGAGGTATGTAATAGTGGAGATTGTGATACTACCAATAGTAATATCAATAAAATTACAGGATATTATAGAGTTATTACTAATTATTATAAAGAAAATTCTGCTGAGTCATTAGGTGATTCAAATCTTACTGAAGTAGAAGCTGGTAGTAATTATAGTACAACCGGTTTAACTAATATTCCTGCTGGATATGAGTTGGTAGAAATACCAAATAATGCGACTGGTGAAAATATTAGTCATGATGTAGAAGTAA
>CAUSWF010000010.1:0-42642 GCA_963535465.1 uncultured Erysipelotrichaceae bacterium
ATTATTATTCCTGATATTAATAAAACTTTTATATACATTGGTATATACCATATTGATCCTGGTACTACTGGTAAAGTAGTTGGCTTTTTAAAGCTAAAAAATAACCATGGTACTATTTCGTCAAAACTTAATTGGTATTTTGTTATTAATAAAATTACAACAAATAATAATATAAATATCAGCCATTTCTTCCAGATATTAATTACTCCTTTTATGGACTTTAAAATTGAACTATTGTACTGATATGTAAGTCCTGATATAAATATAAAAACTGGTACGTCAACAAACAAAGTTAAATTTATAAACCATTTAGGTAGATATGATTCACCTGACCAAAAAGCTGTATGTATAATTACTATACATAATGCTGCTATACCTCTTAAAAAATCTATATTGTTATTTCTTTTTCTTAAGTTCATAATTCACCTATATATATAATATTACAACTAATGATAATAAATAAATAAATGTTGTGAATAATAATCCTTTATTAGAAAGTAAAACTTCGGTTGGGTCACCATCTGAATTGCCTTCAATACTTAGACTGTATTGTTGGAATATTATCATTACTAATGGTATAGTCCAAAATAGATTTTCATTTCCTACCCTTTGAATTGTAGATTTATCAATTGTCCATAATGAGTATGATGCTATAGCTAAAGTTAAAGCTACATACATATTTTTATCTAAAAAATCTTTGTTGTAATATTTTAATACACTTCGAGCTTTTGTTCCATTCTTTTTAATTTCATTTCTTCTTTTACCGTAAGCTAGAAAAAATGAACCAAATGTCACCATCATATATAGCCATTTAGATACTTCTATATTAGTTGTTACACCTCCGTATATAACTCTTAATACGAATCCTGATACCAATATTACAACGTCTATTATTGGTAGATTTTTTAATCCTTTGCTATAGAAAATATTTGCTGTTAAATAGGCTAATGGAATTATATATGTGTATATATTATTATTCAACCTATATAAAACTGTTGATAAGAAAACTGTGATTGCAAATAGTACTATTATTGTTATTTTTGCATTCTTAACAGATATTCTTCCTGATGCTAAAGGCCTATTCTGTTTTGCTGGATTTTTTCTATCGTTTTCTATATCGTTTATATCGTTAATGATATAAACAATTGATGACACCATAGAAAATATTGCCCATGCAATTGCTATGTTTATTAGTATACTTTTATTAAATATATTTCCACTAAAAAATACTGCTGAAAATACTAAAATATTTTTTATCCAGTGCTTAACTCTTATCAGTTTTATGTAATCTTTCATTACTCTACCTCCATCATTATACGCCAAGAATATACGTATACAAATTTTTCATTAATGTTTTCTTTTAATATATACTTTATATTATTATCTTTTAAATTATATAAATATCCCACTGTATCAGGATTTGTTAATTTTAATGTTGAATAATGAGTTTGTAATTGTTTCAAATCCTCATTTATTTTTATACTCATTTCATTTAATTTTGAATTAGCAGTTATAAAATAGTTGATATTAATAACGATAACTATCAGATTAATTAATGCAATTAATTTTAAAGCGTTATTCTTATTTTGTTTTCCATTATATAAACAAATTGCTAAAGCAGAAATAGGTAAATAATATAGTTGTGGTATATATCTATGCCACCATACTTCTCCTATTAATATCATTGATATTGCTAGAGTTATTATTGGTAAAATAATATATTTTTTATCTTTCGTATATCTAAAAAACTCTATAGAAAGTAACAAAATAGATGTAATCATTATTATTGTGAATAATGGTCCAAATGCTCCAATTCGTGTATCTGGTAGCATTAAAGTATCTATTTCATCTTCTGTAACTTTGAATATAGATTTTTGATGAACATTGCCGCTACCATAAGTTACATTCTCAGTTTTAGCAAATATCGTTGAAATCACTTTTTCTATCTTGTTCTTTTTCGTAAAGGATTTTGGCTGCATAGTTGTTACTATATCAATTTTACCCTTACCAAATAATGGGTATAAAGGGTTCTTATTTGTGATTGTATTTTTAACATATGAAGTTGATCCAATTATAAATATCGCTATGAAAAATATCACACTAAATTTTATAGTTAATTTCTTTAGAAAATTTAAATCTTTTCTATAACGCCAACACCAATAGAAATAATAAACTGCTGCAATTACGCCTGAACATAGTAGTCCTGTAAATTTAATATTTACAAATATGCATATTATGCTGCATATAGAAATCCACAATTCACGGTCTTTGAAATTTTTGTTTTCTAAATCTATTAATAGTAATATTTCAATCAAAAAGCACATACCCATTATGCCATCGACATAGTGTGTATTTATTTGTGATAATGTTATTGGGTTTAACACCGCTAATACTGAAAGAATTAAGCTTTCAGGTATATTAAGAAATTTATTTAAATTAATATAACATATTATAAATGTTAGAAACATAAATATTGTTAGAAAAGCTTTCCCACTTTCAATATTACCAGTCATCTGATAGAAGTTTGCAGCAATAACCCAATTTGCTTTTGGGTAATGATTTATCCAGTACTTTGTATTGATCTTTTTATTTATTTTAATAGGTGAGTCAATTTTATCTTGGAACTCTTCTACAGTTTCATACAATGGATTCCATCCTTCTTTAATGAAACCTATTGCTGGTTTATGATATACGTTTCCATCTTGACTTATATCGTATCTTTTCGTTGCTAAAAAGGGGAATCCTATTAAAACAATTGTATATATTGCTATTATTGCTATGTTCTTTTGTATACTATCATTTTTATTTTTTATTAAAAGATATATTATAGGTAATGAGAAAGATATAGTTTGAATGATTGAGAAAGAATTTTTCACATCTATTATTTTCAAAAATATATAGTTTATATTTACTAAAAACAGATATGTCGTTACCATGTAGAATACATTCAAAAGCGTTTTCTTTATCTTTTCATTCATTTTTTATTTCCTTTCATCGCTCTAAACATTTTCTTTTTAAGTCTTATAACTCCTGTCTTTTTTAGGACTTTAATAATACCTCTATACCATCTTTGTTCCCATAAGTATTGTCTTAAATTAAAGTATCTAACTTTAATTCCTAATTTATTATGATATTCCATTGCAAGATATTCATATTCTGCTTTTGTTAGCATTAAAAATTGTGAAATATATTCTTTGCACATATTTATATGGGAGTTTAACTCTTTACCGTTTTCTATTTTTTTTGCGTTAGGATTGTTTATTGTATCTTTGATTACCTTTTCCATATTTGCAATCATTTTATCAATTGTAAAATACTTAAGTATTCTATTCCTACATTTTGAAGAATAATTGTCTAAATTTTCAAGAATTTTATGAATTCCATCTACGTATAAGTTTATTTCTTCCTTAGAATAATTAAAGTCATTTATGTTTTCTTCGTCTTGAAGGCAAGGTACAATTACTCCTACACTATCGTCAATAAGTTCACCTTGTCCTCCTACATCACTAGAAATTACTGGAACTCCCATTGATAGAGATTCATATGATGTCAACGCTAATCCTTCTTTTATAGAACAGTTAATTGTTAAATCTGAGGCAGAATATATTGATTTTGTGTCTTTTGTATTACCAAGAAACATAAATTTATCCATTAATCCATATTCTTTTATTTTATCTTTCATAATGCCTAACATGTCTCCATCTCCGCCAACTAACACGACAAAGTCATTAAGTTCTTTTGATAATTTTCTTACTATCTCAACTAATAGCAATGGTCTTTTTTGATTTGCAATTCTACATATGAATCCAAAAACTTTTTTATTTTGTAATCCGTACTTGGCTTTTGCATCTTCTTTTTTTATTTCATTTGTAAATTTCTTCTCATCTACTCCAATATATATTGTGCCTAATTCTTTAGGATTTCTTCCAAAGAAGTCTACTAAAATTTTTTCACTTTTTTGGTTACATGTGAACGTTTTGTCTATCACTGATGCAACAGCTGATGAATCTCTTGAACTTCCTCCGTTTCTGTTGTACCATTCTTCCATATGTATGTAGTCTATTATTGGAATATTGTTATATTTAGCTTTAATGTAAGGCAATATTGAATAACCATATCTGCTATTTGTATTTATAATTAAATCAATTGAATTCTTTTCTATTATGTAATTTATAAATCCTAACCAATATTTTTGATCTAAAAAAGTTGATAAATCA
This sequence comes from uncultured Erysipelotrichaceae bacterium, assembly GCA_963535465.1. Taxonomy (GTDB): domain Bacteria; phylum Bacillota_I; class Bacilli_A; order RF39; family UBA660; genus CAUSWF01. The sequence goes on from CAUSWF010000010.1 coordinate 4,218, forward strand.
TACATTACTACTTCATCTTTAAATAATTGTCTATAATCATTAACAGCTGGTTGTGTTGATATAACTATAGTTTCATAGTTTTCATTAAGTCCATTAATAAAATCTACATTGAATTTATCAGCACCACCTGTTACCATCCAAGGAACAATTACTAGTAGTCTCTTTTTATTGCCTTTTTTTAATTTTAAATCTATGAAGTTTAGCTTTTCTTCAAAGTATTCCCAGTTATAATCAGCTTTAGGGTATTGTATTGCAGGTACATATTTTTTGATTGTTTTGACAGTCTCATTTATTATTTCCATTGCCCTTTTTTGATTGCTTGTTCCAGTTGTATACATTTGACCTGTATTTACTTTTCTTCTATACCAAAAAGCATAATAATTCATCCTTACTGGATATTTGCCTTTAGCTAATAATTTTAGCCATAAGTTCCAATCTTCACTAATGTTCTTCTCTCTTAATTCATATCCGTTTACTAGCCAAAAATCTTCTTTTCTGATTAATGCTGTTGCTACTAATAAATTTTCTTTTTTCATTCTTTCTGGGTCGAACCATTTGGCCCAAGTGTATTCAACACCTTCGAATCCTACAGAATCTGCATATGCCCAACTTGCATCCTTATTGGTCTCTAATGTCAAATAGGCACATTCTAGATATGTTTTATCTATTAAATCATCTGAGTCTAAGAAAAAATAATACTTAGACTTTTTATTGGCCTTACTAGCTCCGTAATCTCTTGCTGCTGATGGACCCTCATTTTTTTTCGTAAATATCTTTATTCTATCATCTAGTTTTTTTAATTCCTCTAATATCTTTAGACTCTTTTTGTCTGTTGAACCATCATTTACTATAACTAACTCAAATGATCCATATGTTTGATTTAAAACTGAGTTTATTGTTTGTTTTATATTTGCTGCATCATTATAAAAAGGCATAATAATAGAAATTTTTGGATCTCCTAATTTTGTAAAATTATAACGTTGCAATTTTTTTCCTGGTAATTTTTTAAAATCAAAATGCATATATTCCTCCTAAATTATCCTAACTGTTTTCTAATATATTCATCACATATTTCTTTTGGATCACCCATTTTTATTATTTTACCGTGTTCTAACCATACAACTTTAGTACACAATGACTTTATTGAATCTATTGAATGAGAAACGTATAAAACCGTTGTCCCTCCAGTTATCATTTCCATCATTTTATTTTTACTTTTTTCTTGAAACTTTATATCTCCTACTGATAATATTTCATCAACTATTAATATTTGCGGATTAACAATTGTTGCTATCGAGAAAGCCAATTTAGCTATCATACCTGATGAGAAATTTTTTACAGGAACATCTAGAAATTCTCTCAATTCAGAAAATTCTACTATTTCATCAAATTTTTCTATTAAAAATTTTTTTGAATATCCTAGTATAGCTCCATTTAAATATATGTTTTCTCTAGCTGTAAGATTCATATCGAATCCAGCTCCTAATTCTATCATTGGAGATATATCTCCATTAACAGTAACTTTACCTTTTGTTGGCTTCATAACTCCACTTACAACTTTTAAAAGCGTTGATTTACCAGCACCGTTTGAGCCTATAAGCCCAACTACTTCACCTTTTTTTACTTTTAGTGATACATCATTTAGTGCCCAGAACGTTTCATTCTTTTTATCTTTTTTTCTTTTTTTGAAGCTAAAAAAATTTACGAATGCTTGTTTTATAGAGAAGTCTTTTTCTATGCCTAAATTAAATCGCATTGATATATTTTCTAATTCAATCATATTCCCTCCTATACATAATAAATAAATTTATCTTGATTCTTTTTAAATACTATTCCACCTATTGTAATTGATAATAAAGCTATAAAAAGTAATATTGCTAAATGAAGTAAATCAGGCGTTACACCTTGCATAACTATCTGTCTCACTTGACTTATATATTGATATAGTGGATTAATTTTAAATATTTTTTGAAGATGTCCAGGAATTATTTCTAAACTATAAAACACTGGTGTTAGATAATTCCACATAATTAGTACTATTCCATATATATACCATATATCTCTTAAAAATACTGATGTACTTGATAAAATTAAACCTATTCCAATAATAAATATAACAAAGCATACAAAAATATATGGTAATAACAAGTAATTAAAAGTTATTGGGCATGGGTATTTTCCTAAACCAAAATTTGAAAGTATTATTATGCCAATCCATGGTATTAGTGTTAGCATGAAGTTTATGCATACAAATAACACCTTAGATATAGGAAATACATATTTGGGTATATATATTTTATTTATTAGTGAAAAGTTATCAACAACGCTTACCATTGACATATTAGTAGCCTCGCTAAAAAAATTCCACATAATAATTCCTGTCATTAAATATACAAGGTAATTTTGACCTTCTACTTTCATCTTAAACATATGTGAAAAAACGATAGACATAACAGTCATCATCAATATAGGATTTAGTAAACTCCAAACTACACCTAATACACTTCTTTTATATTTAACTTTGAAATCTCTAGATATTAGTTGAGTTATTAAAAACCAATAATTTTTAAAATTTATAATTATATTTTTCATTTTCTATAACCTTTCTCAATTGTTAATTATATTGCATTATATATTATACAATAAATTTTAGTTACTATTCTACTCTTTTCAATATATTTTCTTATTCCTCTGTTTTTATAATATTTATTATTTTTATAATCTTTAACATTGTTTTTTAAATAATCAAATGCTTTATCGATGAATTTGTTTCTTTCAATTTTATTTTTATTATATCTTTGTTGAATAGTATAATTTGTTAATATTCGTACAGTTAACTTATTTATAGTATCAGTTAAATATGGTTCATTTAATTTTTTTCTGATTAAATCTACTATTTTTATAATATCAAACATTTTCTTATCTCTTATAGTAGTTTCACTATTTGAATGAATTATATAGTTATAAAGATATTCATTTAAATAGGATATATTTTCTGCTTTATATAATGCTTCAGCTACAAATGGAGCATCTTCATACTTTAAATTTTCTACAAATCTTATTTTATTTTTAATAATTAATTCTCTTTTGTATAGTTTATTCCAAGGTGACATATTAATATCTAGTAATATATGAGATGTATTCATTAATTTTGTTTTTAGAAATGGTTGTATTGTTACTTTCTCAACTATATCCTTTTCTATTTTATTAAAATTATAAACTACTATATCTGATTTATCTTCTTCTATTTTTTTATATAATTTTTCACAAGCATCTAGTTCTAAATAATCATCACTATCTATAAATAAAATATATTTAGAAGTCGCTTTTTCTATACCAAAGTTTCTTGTTGAACCTATTCCACAATTATTGTTGATAAAATATTTTATTCTTTTGTCATTATACTTTTTTATTATCTTATCTGTATCATCTGTTGAGCCGTCATTTATAAGTATTATTTCTAATTCTTTTTTTGTTTGATTAATGATTGAGTCTATACATTTTTCTATACAATTTTGTGCATTATAAATTGGTACTATTACACTTATGTCTGCCATATTATTTTTCTTCCTCTTCTTTAATTATATAAGGTGGTCTTCCTTTTACTTCTAAATATATTTTAGATAAATACAGACCTATTATTCCTAAGAATAGTAATTGTATTCCACTTAAAAACATCATAATGCATACCATTGATGGCCATCCTGATACTGGGTCTGTCCATATTATAGTTTTTATTATTATTACTAATATTGATATGAATGATATTAGACATAATATCATTCCAACAAATGCTGATATTATTAGGGGTTTTGTTGAAAAAGAAATTATGCCCTCTAGTGCATAAGATACTAATTTTCTTAGATTAAATTTTGACTCTCCTGCACTTCTTATTGGAGCGTCATATGCAATCCATTTAGTATTAAATCCTACATATGAAAATATACCTTTTATATATCTGTTATACTCTTTTAATTCTAGTATTTTATCTACTACTCTTCTTGTCATCAGACGAAAGTCTCTTGCTCCTGGCATTTGGGGAGTTGTGGATATTTTATCTATTAATTTATACCACATTTTAGTTAGGCTATTTCTAATAAATGAATAACCTTCGTGTGATTTAGTGTATAGTCCAACTATATCATATTCTTCTTTTTTTATTTCTTTATACATTTCTTCTAATAAGTATGGTGGATCTTGCATATCAACATCCATTATCGCAACATAATCACCTGTCGACTTTTTTAATCCTGCTGTCATGCCAGCTTCTTTGCCAAAGTTCCTAGAAAATGATATATATTTTAGCTTTTTATCTTCTTTCGATAATTTTCTTAATACATTTAGTGTATTATCAGTTGATCCATCATCTATAAATATTAGTTCATAGTTTGTTTTCATATTAAAAAATACTTTAGTTATTTCTTTATAAAATATTGGTATTGCTTTATCTTCATTTAGGCAAGGTATAATTATACTTATTTTATCTTTCATAATTACCTCCATTTATAATATATTTTAGGAGATATTTTTATTAATATCTTTTTTATTTTTCTTGGTAGTGTGTCATCTAATAAATTATCAAATACTTTATCTTCTATTAACTTATTTTTATATTTCTTATAATCATTATTATTTAATTCTGTTATTTTTAATATTAACGAGTTTGCGATAAATGATTTAAATATTTTACTATTTAAATTAGTTTTATCTATCTCATTTATTAAATATTTATAATGATAATAAAAATCTTCTACTTTTTTTAATACTTTATTATAACTATTACTACTCATAATACTATTTTCTCTTTGTCTATAGTTGTATCCTATATAATCTATTGAATTTACCTTATTTGATTTTATTATTATTAATGGCATTAATCCAAAATCTTCATGTGTTTTATTTATTGAAAATGCATAATTGTTTTTTTCATAATACTCTTTCTTTATAGCATATAACCAAGCGTTTTCTACATAATGAAATTTTACTATTTCATTAAATGCTTCTACTCCTGATTTATTAGTAAATGGTTTTTCAGGGTATGGAGTTTTTCTATTAGTATTGTCATATACTTCTTGTGCTTGATATCTTACTATGTCTGGATTGTTAAATAGAGATTTATTTATTTCTTTTAATAAATCTTTTTCTATATAATCATCACTATCTAAGAATATTAAGTATTTTCCTTTTGCATATGATACACCTGTATTTCTAGCAGATGATAATCCACTATTTTTTTTATTTATTAATAGTACATCGTATGGCTCAATATACTTTTTAGTATTATCAGTTGAACCATCATTTACCACTATTACTTCATAATCTTTAAAAGTTTGATTAAATACGCTTTTTAAACATTTATTTATATATTTTTCTACATTATATGCAGGTATTATAATACTGAATTTTGGCATTAAATCACCTCATTAAATATACTTTCTAATTTCTTCATTCGCTTATTTTGAACATTATTTAAATTTTTATATTTTATAGTTTTCTTGCTCTTGAATATTTCTTTTATTTCTTTGGCTGCTTCTTTTTCGTCCTTTGATATTTTATAGCCATAGTCATTTATTTTTACTAAATCATCTGATAAAGCTTGAGTTGTTATAACCGGCTTATTTAAAACTATAGATTCTAAATATGTTACAGGGAATCCTTCATAATCAGATGTGAATATAATACAATCAGATTCTTTAATATAAGGAAATGGATTAGATTTTTTACCTAAGAAAGTCACTCTGTCATTTAATTTTTCTTTTGTTACAATTGCTTTATACATTTGTTTATCTGGTCCATCACCAACTATCCATAAATCAACATTTTTTAATAATTTAATAATTTTTAATAGTCTTGTTATTCGTTTTTGATTTTCATCTAATCTTCCAACAAATATCATAGTTCTATTTTTCTTAATACAATCAATTTTTTCACTTGATTTTTCTATTATTTCACTTACGTCTACGAAATTATTTATTACTATATAGTTTTCTTTATACTTTTTATAGACTTTAGTAAAATTATTTTTAGATTCATTTGATACAAATGTTATATATCTATAATCTCCTAAGTTTCTCGTGTTAAAAAATTCATTTAACTCTTTTCCCTGATATATATGAGTGTAGTCATTATGTATATATATCATTCTATTATTAGATGCGATTAATGCTACTTTATTAGATGAATATGAGTATGTTGCGTAGCAGCAAGAAAAATCATATTTTTTATTATTAAATAGTCTAAATATTTCTTTTCTAAACATATTAGTAAATTTTCTTATAAATATGTTTTTATTATTTGATACTTTTAGTTCTATTACTTTTATATTTTTATCTAATTTATCTAGGAATATTCCTTCCTTTTTTTCTAATACTATAGTTATATTGTATTTTGTTTTATCTATTTTATTTACTAATGTTAATAGAGCTTTTTCTATTCCACCTATATCCATATTGTATGATGCGAATAATAATTCTTTTTTATTAGATGTAGTTATTAATATAATTATTGCCGCAATAAATGATACTGATGGAGATGTTAGGATATGACCAGTTATTCCTGATAATAATAGTATTAATAATAATTCTAATTTTATTACTACTCTTGTTATATTATTAGTATTTGTTTTAATATTTCTTAATACGTAAATAGTTATTCCAAAGAATATTATTAATCCTATTGTTCCATTAGAATATCCTATATCATAAAAGTCCATTTCAGCATCTTTTATTTCTTTATTACCATTTATATAGCCTATACCAAATAGTTGTCTAGATAATGATGATTTATCATATAATTTTTGTTTATTATCTTTAAATTTTAATCTAGATGAAAATATAAAGTGATCTATTATTTTAGGTTTAGTCAAATCTGTTATTTTTTCTACATGTAAATAGTTTAGATGTATCTTTATATTTTTATAGAAATTAGTTTTTGGTAGTATAAATAATATTGTTGATAATACTAATATTATTACTAGAATTGAATATTTTATATATTTTATTTTTCTTTCTTTTTTCCATACTGATATTAAATATAAATATAGTGTTAAGATTGTCATTATAAACACTAATATAGGAGTTTTTGTACCTATGTTAAGTATTACGTATAAGTATATTAATATAAATATTATTTTTGGTATAATTCTTTCTTTTATATCTATAAATAATATTGGTATTAATAGTGATAATATTCCTCCTATTTCATTAGCAGAAGCAAAGAATCCAAGATGTCCTACTTTAGATTCACTATATGTGTTATATCCTAATCCTAATATATTAGGTATAAATAATAATAATGTGTATTCTACTAGTGTTACTATTAATATATTATTAGAAATTTTAAATTCATCTTTTATATTAAATAAAGTTACTAGGATAAGTGGAAAATAAAATACTCTTAAAGCTCCTTGTAATTCTTTTATTAAATATGTTTTATCATTTACTAGTAGGAATAATAATATGTATATTACTACTATTAGATATGGTATTAATATTTTTTTCTTTTTATATACTAATGTTACTATTAGAAATAGTATTCCTAATACTAATAATCTATATATTACTCCTAATGTTATATTTATATTATTATGAATATTTATTCCTGTTACTAAGTCTATAAATGGACTTAGTAATATAAATATACTTATTATGTTAGATATGTTGTTTTTTATATAAGTTTTCATATAATACCTCTAATAGAAGTATAACATAAAAAATACATATGACGATATGTTTCATATGTATTTTGTTATTATTTTAGTTCTATAAGCATTTTATCATCTAATGTATAAATGTTATGATATTTTGTTTCTACTACTTTGTTCATTTGATATTTTTCTATATTATTCTTTTTACCAAAATTATATTCTATTCCTTTTAAATTATAGAAATAACATAATCTATATCCTGCCCATACCCAGTTATTATCTCCTAATGTAGGTGGTATTAGTCTATCTATTATTTTATAATCTAATCTAATTCTTTCTACTGGCTCTGGACTTTTTATATCTCCTACTATATCTAATTTATAGTTATATGATGATTGCGTATTTATTTTATTTAAATCATTTAATAATAGATTTATTCTTGTGTCTGTATATTTTTGTTGTAGAGATAAACAGTTTCCATAAGTTAGAGCTATTACTACAAAAGAATATGATAAATATAATCCAACTAATTTAGGTATTATATGTTTATTATCCTTTATTGATAGTAGAGATATTAATCCTAATAATATACCTACTGGATACATTACTCTTGGATAGAACTGGGCATCTTTTAGAGCTGGGTATACTCCAAATAATAAAAGTATAGTTGCTATTAATACTAGTAATATAGAAAATAGTGATTTTAATTTATCTTGTTTTGTTTGTTTTAATGTGTTTATTATAAAAGATACTAATATTATTGTGATTAATAAATAGTGTATCTTTTTAAAATCAGTTATAAAATAATTAAAATACTTTGAATAATTATTTATTATACCTGGTATTAACTCTTTTATAGTAAATGTATCTGTGTTTAAATAATTATATGTTTTTGCTTCTAGGAATAGTTTGAATATTAGTAATCCTAGTATATAAGATATTACTGATTTAATAATAAAATTAGTTATTTTTTTGTTATCTTCTTTTTCATTATACATGACAAAGGCATATAAAAGAGTTATTACTGGATATATGCCAGATGAGGCTTGATATGATGTAGTCATTATTACTATACATAAGGTAGATATTATTATATATAAATAATTTTTTGATTTTTTATTATAAAATATAAATGGTATTACACATACTAATATAGATAATGCCATAAATGGTGAGTCAAATTTATATGAGTAATTTTCTAAAAAATATGGGTTTAAATATACTGGTAGAATTATTAATGAATATAGGGGGTTAAACTTCTTATCTTTTGTGAATAATTTTATTAATAGTGCTGCGGTAAATGATAAGATAAGTCCTCCTAGTATCTGAGTAATTGGAGAGATATCTGATAAATGTTTACTTGTACCTAAAAAGATAGATAGTATATTTGAAATGTGTCTTGAAAATCCAAAGTCTCTATAGCCATATCTTACTCTACCTAAATCATCTATATAATTAAAATTTGATCTAAATAACGGTATAAGTGCCATTAATGTTATTAAGAAAGATATCAATGTGTATTTTAAAATATCTTTTTTATTATTTTTTATAAATTCATTTGCTTTTAGTAAGTCTTTTTTTATTTCTTTCATGTTAACCTCGCTAAATAGATTATATCATAAATAATATATTATTTATTATATACATATTTTTACAATTTATTTTAATCTTTTTAACAATCGATTTTGTTTATAATGTATAATATAATTGATATATAATAGTGAGGTGTATAATGGCAAAGAAAAAGATTGAAAAAATTGATGATTTAGATAAAACTATTATGAAAACTATAGGTGATGAAATTAAGAATAAAGATAAGAGGAATGTTGAGGAAGTTAAGGAAATAGTCAATAATAATTATAAACACCCTATTATAGATATTAGTTCTTTTATTACTTTAATTTTTGGTGTAATTAGTTTTATGACAATATTATTTTTTACTAATACTAACTTTTATGGTTTTATAAGTAACTTGTTTTTGATAGTATTTACTATTACTTTTGTAGTATTTACTGTTAAATTAAATAAAAAGAACAAAGGATTAGTTTTAATTAGTAATATTTTACTTATACTATTTTTTATTCTTAATACAATGAATTCATTTGGGGTTATTAAGAGTAAAGTTGTTAGTAATAATAGAATGATAAATTTATCTGGTAAAACTATAGAAGATGCTTCTAAGTGGGCTAGTTCTAATAATATTACTTTAAAACAAGAATATGAATATAGTGATATTATTCCTGTTGGTAAAATTATTTCACAAAGTATTACTGATGGCGATGTTATTGGAGAAAAAGTATTAACTGTTGAAATTAGTGAAGGACCTAGTCCTTATAAAGAAGTTATAATACCTGATTTTTCTCATTGGAAATTAGATAAAGTTGTTGAATTTATAAAGAAGAATCATTTATTTAATGTTGATATTAATTTCACTAAAGTAGATGAAGAACAAGATACTGTTATTAGTCAAAGTATTAAGGGTACTATTAAAAGAGGCGATCTTATTAATATAGTTTTTGCGACTAATAGAGAAATTGGTACTGAGTTTAAGATAAAAGATTTAGTTAACAGTAATAAATTAGATGCTTTAATATATTTAAAGAGTTATTTAATGAATATAGATATTAAGTTTGAATATTCTGATAGTATAGAAAAAGATAGAATAATAAGTCAAAGTATTAAGAAAGATAGTATTACTAAGACTGGAGAGGCTATAACTATTGTTATTAGTAAGGGTAAGAAGATAAGTTCTCCTAACTTTATTGGTATGAAGTATACTGATGTAGTTAGTTGGGCTATAAAAAATGGCGTTAAGCTAGAAGTTAGTGATAAATATGATGATAGTATTCCAAGTGGTTCTATAGTACTATCTAATTATGATAAAGATATGGCTATTTCTAATGGTGATACTTTAAAAATAGTTGTTTCTAAAGGTAAATTGAAACTTCCTAATTTTAAGAATAAAGATGAGTTTGTTAATTGGGCTACTAAGTATTCTATTCAATATGGAGAAGAACATGAATTTAGTGATACTGTTCCTATTGGTGGAGTTATTAGATATTCTCATAATGCTGGAGATATTATTAAAAATGGTGATGCAGTTAAAGTATATATTTCTAATGGTAAGAAAGTAGATGTTCCTAGTGTATATAAATTAAGTAAAAATAAAGCTACTAATATACTTCAAAATGCTGGATTTAAAGTCAGTTATGCGTATTCATCTAGTAGAGATATAGCAGAAGGACATGTAGTTAGACAAAGTCCTGTTGAAGGTTCTACAGTATCAAGTGGTTCTACTATTACAATAGTTATTTCTACAGGTCCACCTAAGAATAACTATAAGCCTAATAATAATAGTAATTATAATAATCATAGTAATAACAGTAATAATAATCATAATAATCCTCCACCTGCTCCTGCATGTGATAAGAGTATTACGAAAACATTTATAAAACAAGTTGGTAATAATGGCTACCAGACACAACAAATGCTTATAAAAGCTAATCCTGGTATAAAAATAAATGCTCAATTTGTAGATAGATGTCCTAATGGTGCTCAAGCTAGTGGTTCATATTGTAGTGGTCCTAATATAGTTAATTATTGTGACACTTATACTGTTGTAATAGTAAAATAAAATTCCTATTAATAGGAATTTTTTTATGTTTAAAAAAGAACTAACTTACTGTTAGTTCTACTTCACTTCCCTTAGTTATATTTATATGGAAAGAATATTTTTTACCATCTATTTCATATCTAATATTATCATAATTTTCGCCTGTTTTTTCAACTAATTCTGATATATCTTTAGTATCTGATGAGGTTGCGATATATATTTGATATTGGCCTTTTTCTAAATCTTTTAAATCGATTGTAGCATCATACCAAGCTCTTGTTTTAACTATATTATCTTCTTCTGGTAAGACTACATAGTAATCTCCATTAACAATTGATCCTATATCATATTTATATGCTTTATATGTTTCTTTATTTTCAAATATTAATTTTCTTTCTACATTCATATCTTTTGATAAGTTCATTCCATATGAATAAGCATTTCCTCTTATATGTAATTTCTTATCTATAATTTCAAACTTAGTTATCATATTAAATTGATTATAGTAATATGATGTTTTCTTATCAGAAAGTTTATTATCTCTTACATAAAATTTTATAGGTGACTCTCTGTTATCAAAATCATTTTTTATAATTACATATTTGTTATTTTTAAATGATGTTTCAGATTCATTAAATACTTTATTACTCATTAACTTTTTATAGTGAAATCCATCTACTATTTCTTCTATATATAAGTAATAGTCTCCTTGTTCCAAGTCATCAAAATTTATGTCATGTTTTATCCATGAATATTCATAATTAAAGTCATCTAATCCTATAGCTTTATATGGTATTTCTTTATTATCTAGTATTCTTTCTGCTTTTTTCTTTGTTTCTTTTTTAGTTTTTATATTGTAGTAGATAATGTTATATTCTATTTTTTTATTTTTATCATGATTTATACCATTTATAAATGTTGTTCCTTTATATTCTAATTTATTATTTATTTCTTTTAAATGATATAAGTTAGATATACCTTCCTTTTCTTCTGTTTTATCTGTTATTTCAACTATTATTTCTTTTGTTGTTGTTTCATTTGCTGAATCTGTTACTTCATAAACTACTTTATATTTTCCAGGCTTATCTTTTCTTATATTATCTTCTTTTACTTTTACTTTATGTGTTATATCTTTATCTTCTTGGTCGTATGCACTTACTCCAGTTAATAAATTATAATCTGTATTTATATAATATTTTTTATCTTTAGCATTTATTACCGGTGGATTATTCTTATCAATATAATCATATAGGTTTGTTGATAAATCTTGATCAGAATCTTTATATTGACTTAATAACCATCCATATCTATTTTGAGTTGGTATTTTATACCAAGTTTGTCCTTCTGCAACTACTGTTTCTAATACTGGTAAATATGTCCTTGTATACACAGAGCCTGCATTTTTACCACTCCATGATGGAGTTGTTCTTACTAATGTTCCTGTATTTATATCTTTATATACATAATTTACTTTTAGATATTTAGATGTTCTAAATACTAAATCTTCTGCTTTTACCCAATGTTTTTGATCTTCATTATAGTCAGATGTTACTAAATAAGCTAAAACTTTTCCATTTGTATCTGTTGCTTGTGTATATACCATTACAGGTCTATCTTTTTGTAGATATCCTCCTGTTTCTCTTTCTAAATTGGCTCCATAGAAAAATGGTGTTGTTGTTTTAGCATAAGCTACTTTTGGAGTTAACTCTCTATTAGCAGCAAATGTTTCTAATGTGTATTTTGAGTCTTTATATTCTATCACATCACTTGGTGATTTATATCCATATTTTGGTTTATTTATTTTTTCTACATAACTAGAATGAATATATACATAATTCTCCCAGTTGTATGTTGATCCTTTTATTTTATTATAATTTGAATCTAAATTTACATCAGGTAATACCTTATACCAAATATTATTACCACCTAGGTCTTGTCCTCTTTCTTCTTCTACTATAAGTACTCCATCTCCTTTTTCAGAATAGTTATATATTGGAGTTGATATATTGGAATTTCTATATGCGATTGCTGGTCCTAATGTTAATCCTTGTTGATAATAGTTATAATCTTGAAGTCCTTTTGACTTATCAAATTCATAGTACATTGATGCCATATTTTCAGACCAATATGCATCTGATGCATATAGTACATTCATTCCATTGGCTTTATTTCCAAATTGTGGCCCAAAGTATTGGTATGTATCATATCTTGCATATTTATCTGTAACCCAATCTCTTGTAAATGACGCTATTGATGACTCAAACGTTAAATATCCAGATGCATCTGCGTATGGATTAGAGTCTACGGCATTTAATCCAAATCCATTGTTTTTATTTACTGCAATACGGCTCATTCCATTTCCTGATTCGTTTCTTGAATGCATCAATGTTATTAATGCGTTTACTCCATATTTTTGTTGAGAATTATATAAAAATGTTCCCATTCCATATAATCTAGAATAAGTAGTCTTAATATCACTATCCCATACTCCAGGATAATCTTTTGTCATCCTTACTACATTTCTAATGTATTCATCCATTTCTGTTGATGAGTAATTTGTTTTAGAGTGTGTTGATAAATACATATAGTAATTATAGTATGGTATTTTATTATTGGCATTATTATAATTATTGTTTCTATAATCATCTAACATTACTTTTCTATCTTTATAGAAATAATTACCATCATACGAAAAATAATTACCTTGTTCTAACATTTCTGGTTTTGGACCTATTTTATTTGATGATCCTCTTCTTGGATTTTTTATATCATGTGTATATAAATGTGTTATTTCGTCTGTTACCATATAGTACGAAGATGATGCTACCCATGTTATTGGTAAAATATTAACACTAAGTTGTTTTACATATCCTCTTACTCCAGATATTTGAACTAAAAAGTTACCACCATATTCTGTTTTTATATATGCCCCATCAGTTGATGACATCCATGTTGATCCATTTATATATGTATACTTTTTAGTACAATCTTTATCTCTATAAATTTGAAGGGTATTATTTCCATATGAGAAAGCAGTAAAATCTATTAATCCATATCTTGCTGCTGATACAAATGCTCTACCGTTTTTCTTTTCAAGTATAGCTGCTCCATCATGGGGTGTTGAATACATTCTATTTAGTGCTTCATCAAAATTATTAGTTGTTGCTATTCTATTTATTGTTTGACCATCATATTCAAATGTAACTATTTCATACATATCTGGTCCTATATCTCTACCTCCAAAATTTACTGCAGCATTTACTTTTAGAGGTAATAATAGAACAAATAATAGTATTAAACCAAATATCTTTTTCACATTATCCCTCCCATTATAATCATATATATTAATTTTATAGTTAATACTTTGTTTTGTCTATATGAATAAAATATTTAGTATTTTATTTACATTATCTTTACAAATTGATTTTTTTACTAATATAATTATCGTTAAAAATATGCTAAAATGTTTTTATTGGAGGCATTATGCAACAAAATAAATCAAAAAATAAAAAATATATTTTTAAAAAATTTTTAATTGTTTTTTTAAATTTACTTATACTTTTTGCTAGTGGATATGCTATTAGTAAAATTATTTTATTAAATTCTATCGAAACTGAAATTAGATATATGTTAATAGGTGCATTTATACTATTGGATTTAGTATTTGCTATTAGGGGTATATTTATTGTTAAAAATATTAATAAAGGAGTTATTAAAAAGAGGATTCCTTATATTATCCTTTCATTAATATATATAATTATTTTACTTGTTTTAGGACTTGTTATTAACTTCTTTTATAGTAAGCTTGGTAGTCTAAACAAGGATAATGTTTCTTATACTACTTATCTTGTTGTTAGAAGTGATGATAAGGCAAATGATATAAATGATATTAAGAAGTATACTATTGGTATGATTGATGATAAGAATCTTCCTGATGGTTACACTATAAGTAAGAATATAATTAATGAATATAAATTAGAAGACGATAATACAATAGAAAAATTTAGTGATTATAATTCTATTATTTCTAAATTATATAAAAAAGAAATACAAGCAGCATTTCTTCCTAGTAATTATGTTGAAACTTTAAGTAGCCAAGGATATGAAAATATAGGTTCTGAAACTAAGGTGATTTATAAGAAAACAATGAGTTTTAAAAAGACTAAATTAAATAGTCATGTTAAATCAAATGGTGGAGACTTAACTAAACCTTTTAGTATTCTTTTAATGGGAGTTGATACTACTGAAGAAGTATTAAATCCTAAGGAAGCAGCTCATGGTGATACTTTGATTCTTGTTACATTCGATCCGAAAACACTTAATACTACTATGTTATCAATACCAAGAGACTCTTACGTACCTATTGCTTGTTGGAGAAATAAAGCTAAAAATAAAATAACTCATGCAGCTATGTATGGAGATAAATGTACTATTAGTACTATAGAAGAATTTTTAGATGTTAAAATAGATTATTATGCTAAAATTAATTTTAAGGGATTTACTAAATTGGTTGATGCTGTTGGTGGCGTTAAAATCAATGTAGAAAAAAGCTTATGTACTGATAACTCTAATAGAGAGAAAGTTGTATGTGTAAATCCAGGTGAACAAATTCTTGATGGAGAACATGCTCTAGTATATGCTAGAAATAGAAAACAACTTGTAGATGGTGATTTTGGTAGAAATAAACACCAACAAGAAGTTGTTCTTGCAATAATTGATAAAATAAAAGAAATTAGGGATGTTTCTAAATTCAATCAAATACTTAATACTATTTCTAATAGTATGGATACTAATTTAACACCTAGTCAAATGTTATCTTTTTACAATGTTTTAAAGGATATGATTAGTACTAATTCAAGTAGTAATAAAGCTAAATTAATAAATGTTGAGCAACTTAAGATAGTAGGAACAAATCAAATGATATTTGATGAAAGAGCTAATATGAAATTATGGAACTTTATTCCTAACCCGCTTAGTGTTAAAGATGATACTAATGCGATGAAATCTAACCTAGGATTAATTCCACATAAAGAAATTACTACTTTTAAATTTTCTCTTGCACATCCATATGAAAAAGAAGTAATTGGTAGTGGCCATTATAGAAGTGTCAGTGGATATAGTTTATTACCTAGTTTTATAGGATTAAGCAAAGGAGCTGCGAAGACTCGTGCACAACAATATGGTATTAACTTATCATTTACTGGAGGGAACGGAAATGTTGTTTCACAAAATTATCCTGAAGGAAAAAGAATTGATTTAATATCTGGAAATGTTGTTCTTACTCTTAGTAAAACTGCTGATGATTTGGAAGAAAATACTAAAGATAAAAATAAAGATAATAAGGATATCGAAAAGAATAATAAAGATAAGACTAAAGAAGAAGAAAAAGATAATGCGAATAATAATAGTTCTAATTCTACTACTTCTTCTAATCATAGTACTGTAGCACCTTAGGGTGCTTTTTTTTATAGAAAAATAACTAGTTTTAGCTAGTTATTGTAATTCTACTATTAATAATTTTTTACCATCTTTTACTAAAGTTAAATTAGCTTTAGATTGATATTTAGCAAAGCTTTCACTTTGGTATGTCCACTCTGCTGTTAGTGAATATGCTTCTTTATATGTTTTATTTGGATAAGTATATGTTGTCTTCTTAATGTTTGATATTACTACATTTTTTACTTCTGGTAGGTTTTGTTTTCTCTTACCATATATATTACTTTCTAAATATTTATAATAAGTATTTGTTGCGTTTTCTAGAAAGTTTTCTTCTATATCAGGATGAATGAATTCTACTCCTCCTACATCTGTTTTAGATTTTTTATTTTCTAAGGTGTAGAAATCTATTATAAATAATTCTGATAATGTAGAAGCATATTTTTCATAATCAACTTCTTTTTCATTTAATATTTTATCTAATTCTTTAAATTTCTTTTTATAATTACTTGGTTTATTATCTTTTAATTCATACCCGTAATCAGTTATTTTGCTTATTACTTTAACTTTAGTTTTAGTATTTTTATTAAATATGTATGGTGATAAGACTAAAAGTAATAAAATTATTACTAATATTACTAATGATATTATTAAGTTTCTTTTTACTTTTTTCTTTATTTTCATTTATGCTCCTTTAATAAATTATATACTATTATATCGTTGGATATATCTAATTTTTTTTCTGTTTCTTTTATGTTTTTTCTTATTTCTTCTTCGCTTATTACTTCTAACCCCAATGCTTTATATTCATTTTTTTGCGTGTTATAGTAAACTTTATTATTAACCCAATTGCCATTTGGGAATATTACGACATTATTTTCTTTTATATTGAATATATCGTGTCCTATTGCATATGGAATATTAAATCCAAACATATTAGCAAGTGTTGGAGCTACATCATACATTCCCATTACATCTGTTATTTCTCTATTTAATTTTTTATTATCTTTTGATTTATTTGTCCAAATTAAGAATGGTACTCTTCTTCCTATTTCATAATCATATGAATCATATTCTTTATACTCTGGATTTGTTTTATCCATTGTCTTATCATTAACTTTATCATAATTATAAAGTCTATTATAATCTGAATGTGGAAGTCTAGCATCATGATCTCCATATAATACAAATACTGTATTTTCTAACAAGCCTGCATTTTCTAGTTCTTTCATAAATTCACCCAATGCTTCATCTGCATAGTGAAGAGATTTAAAATAGTTTCCTAATTTTGTTCCTTCCATATATGGATATGTTACTTTTTCTTTTGTTCCATCTTCTTTTGTTATTTCTTCTTCCATATCCACTTTAAATTCTCCATATTTATCGGTTGCGGAGAATGGAGTATGATTTGATAACATTATTAATAAACCATACCAATTTTTATTCTTATCATTTATTTTTTTCATTTTATCTATTGATTGTTTGAAAAATTCTTTATCAGATAAGCCTAAACCTATTATGTTTTCTTTGTCTACTTTGTATGTTGATTTGTCAAAAAACTTTTTGTATCCAAGTTGAGCATGCATTGCCCTTCTATTCCAAAAGTTTCCGTTATTTGCATGCATACTATATGTGTAGTATCCTAAATCATTAAAATACTTTGGTAAGCCTAAATATGTTCTGTCTGAATAAGATACAAATGCTGTGCCTGATTTTGTTGGCATAAGAGATGTGTTAAATGTCAATTCAGCATCTGATGATGTTCCTACACTTACTTGTGAATAAAAATTTGAAAAGAATAGTCCTTCTTTAGCTAATCTATTTAAGTTTGGTGTAACTTCTCTTCCATTAAACTTAAGCTTCATAGCATTTAGCATCATAGATTCTCCATGAATTACTATTACATTTTTGCCTTTGAATATATCAGAATATTCATTCTTTGTTTCTTTTTCTTTATTACTAAAATACTCAATAAAATCTTTCTTAGCTTTATCTGCTCCAAATAAAGAGTTTAATTTAGGTTTTAGTGATGTTACTAAGTCATTTGCCTGATATACATATATTCCATACTTTTTAACTACATATTCTTTATTCCATTGTTTTATAAATCTTGATATATCTAGTGCTGTTAATTGAATTAAGAATAATATTGTTACTAGTATAGTAGCATATATTGTTTTTATAAATTTTGTTCTTTTTTCCTTTTTTGTTTCATATTTAGTAAATTCTTTACCTTTATTCTTTTTATAGACTAGAAATAATACTATTGGTCCAATTATATATATTATGTCTTTTGGCTGAAGAACATTATATACAACTGCATCTCCTACATCTTTTAAATAATGTGTTAAAGATAACATAGAAATTGATGCGAATGATGTATAGAATGTAAAATATATTGAGTTTATCATACAGACAGCACATAAGAATATTTCACAGATCATTAAGTAAGTAAATCTATTTTTAGGTTTTAATAAATATACAAATGACCCTAGAAACATTGCAACTGCTAAATCTGCAAATATTGCTTTAATAGATAATAAAGTATCAATTGTTGGCATACATATTATTCTAAGTAATGTAGATGATATTATTATGGTTAATAAATATGTTGTAAATAATATATTTTCTTTTAAAAAATCTATATATTCTTTATTTTTTATAAACTTTTTTAGATTATTACTTTTATCTTTTATAAATTTTATTATCTTACTCATTTTTCCTCCTTATTTTCTTCTCTATCTATTCCGGCATTTATTGCCATACCTAATACAAATATATAAGATATTATATATATCCATACCATAGTTACTACTATAGCAGAAGCTGATCCATATAATTCATCATAAGCAGCACGTGAAGCATATACTGCAAATACGTCTGATGCTAGTACCCATAGTATTGTTGTAAATATTGCTCCTCTTGATGTTGATAATGATTCTACTTTAGTATCAGGTGCTAATATATATATTATTTTTATATTTATATA
Source organism: uncultured Erysipelotrichaceae bacterium (assembly GCA_963535465.1). Lineage (GTDB taxonomy): Bacteria > Bacillota_I > Bacilli_A > RF39 > UBA660 > CAUSWF01. The sequence continues at coordinate 23,901 of CAUSWF010000010.1, forward strand.
TATTATTCCCAGTATGGCCGGATACTTAACTAATTCATATATTTTATGAATAAAATCAACATAACTTTTATCACTAATATTTGAACTTATTATTGAAAATATTTGGTCTCCAAATACTGGTCCTAGTAATAATACAGATAATAGTAATACTAATATAAATGTTAAAAATATTGCTTTTACTCTTCTTGACAATAAGTTTCTAGATTTAATCTTATATATTTCGTTAGATGTTATTATTATAGAATGAGCACCATTTGATGCAATAAGAAAAGCTATTATTAGAAATAATATTGTTTCTAAGCTTATTCTTTTGTTTCCCAATAAATTAACCAATGTATTAACCACTGCTTTAGGTATAGATGCTCCTATTACTAATTTTATTTCATTTGCTGTTATATTAAAGATTCCAGCTAAGGCGCCTATTAATATTGCAATTGGTATAAATGACATGAAAATAAAAAAAGCAAGTTGGCCTGGGAGAATTCTCATCTCAGTCTTTTGTATTGTCTTTATAATTCTTTTTAAAAAACCTCTTGCTCTTTTCATCTTTACCTCTATTTATACTCTTTTTTATTTTCATTCATAGCAATAGTTGCTTCATTGATAGCATCATCTATTGTCTTTATTTTATCTTCTATAATACTATACCCTACTGCTCCACCAAATTCGTGTGGTAGTGTTTTTAATTCTTTTGCTAATTTTTTAGAGTAAGCATCTACTTGTCTTTCACTATATCCTACTAGATATACTAAGAATTCATTACCATCAATTCTCATTATTTCACTATTTTCTAATTGTGTATTAACAAGTATTCCTGCTGCTTTAATTATTAAGTCGTCACCTGTTTCATGACCATAATTATCATTAACATATTGTACATTATTTAAATTAATTATAACTATTGCTTGTGGTAATACTTTGTTTTCTTCCCATTCACTCATCTTGAAATTCAAATAATTTCTATTTTTTAATGATGTTAATACATCTATGTATTTATGTTTTTCTGTTATTTCTTTTTTCTTTTTCTTCTTCTTTGCTTTTAATATTAAATAAGATATGAATCCAATTATTAGTGGTATAAATATTAGTAGCATTACTGCTTTATATACTTCTCTAAATGTTAGATTATCAAATATAGTTTCATGCATATGATTAATTCCAGCATTTCTATAATTATAATATGAATTTGTACCTATTATATAGTTAAATAAGTCATAGAATGCTCCATCATCATTTTTTACCATAAACTTATAGTCGTTCATCATAGTATCTTTGTATAATAGTTTAAAGTCCTTAAACTTAGTATTTTGATAGTATGAATATACTTCTGAATCTACTACTATTAATCTGTTATTAGCAGATCCTTTTAATTCATTTAATGTTTTAAATGTCTTAATATTACTTCTTGAGTTATTAGAAAAGTAATAATATAGTGAATCATCTCCTAACATAACTAAGTTTTGTCCTTTTAATGATTCAAATGAAGTTACTATGTGGGAATCTTTTTCTTTTCCTAAAACAACATAATCTTCTATAAATGGAGATATTGTTGCTTTATAGTTAGATGTTCTATAATCATAATAATCAAAATAGAAATCTATTTCTTTTTTATCAATTGCTTTTTGTAATTCTTTTTTATTTTTATATTTTTTATACTTGAAGTTTAAACCACCTAGTCTAGACATTCTTTCTACATATTCACCAGCAATTCCTGCTAAATGATTATTTACTATTTTTTCATATGGTACTTTTTCAACGTATCCATATACATAATCTTTGGATATTAATTCTGCTCTTGTCTTAGCATCTACATTATTTTGTTCTAAATAGTAGTTTAAATATACTTCATTATATGCATCTATGAAATTATTTTTTCTCCATCTTGTATAATACTTTCTAACTATTGTATTTAATTTAGTATTGTTGTCTGTTAATGTTAATACTAATTTTTTGTTCATTTCTGTGAAGTTATATATTATATGATATGATCCTTTTTTTATTGTTTCTCTAAGGGATTTAATATTAGGCACTATTATTATATTAACTTCTTTATTATCTAGTGCTTTATATAAATCTTCTACTTTATCATATGTTTTATAAGATATATTTGATGCTTGTTTTAAATAATATGATATATCAGCTTTATCTTTTGTATATGTTCCTACTGATAGATTACTCATATCTTTTATGTGATTTATTCTCATATAATCTTTTCCTAAGGCAACATAATTATCTTTAAATATTAATATGTCATTATTAGTTAATTTTTCATCATTTGATAATATTCTTGTTTTAAGAGATCTTTGTCTTGGTGTAGATGTAGATAAATAAGGTATTTTATTAAATTCTAATCCTGTATCTTGTTCTAAATCTTTTATAAACTTAAATATTAATCCTTCACCATTTAAACTATATATTGGATAGTCATTTACTATTTCAAAGTCAAATTTATTTTTACTATTCTCTACTGCCCATCTTTTTTCTGATATTGTCAATGCTGTTTTTGCATCTGTTCTATAATAAAAATAATATACTAATACAAATGCTGTTGCGGCAATTATTATGGGTGTTAGTATTATTGCTAATTTTTTATTCATGATTTCCCCTATCTATCTTTAGTCCATACCATATTTTCAGATGTATGGTGGTGAGTTCCCATAATTGGGTATGTTTTATCACTACCATTTACTATTATTTGTACATCATAGTATGATTTTTCTTCTTTTGTGAAAGCTTCTAAAGATTTTATACCAATATTTTTAGCATCTTCTTTTGTTACTCCATTTTTTATTTTATATGATATTTTAATGATTCTTCCTTGTGTTCTTACTTCTATTTCATCTGCTTTTTCAGATAATATTTTTTTAGCATTCTCTATTTCAGAAGATTTGATTTTAACTAAGCCTTCTAATCTGTTTCCGTATAGTGCTTTCCCTTCTTGGTTATCTGAAAAGAATCTAAATATTAGTATAAATACAATTAGAGAAAATATTACTAATGCAAATATTGATGCTTCTTTATTTTTCTTTATTAGTCTTTTTATATCGTTCATTATTTCACTCCTATTATTAATAATTATACACTAACATATTTTAGTTGTCTAATTCTTGTTTTAATAATTCCATAGCTTTTTGTGGGTTGATTTTTCCTTGTGATAATTTCATTACTTGACCCATTAAATATTTAATTGCTCTGTCATGGCCTTCTTTATAGTCGTTTACAGATTCTTCATTTTCTTTTATTACATTTCTTACTGTTTCTATAATGAAGTTTTCATCTGATATGTTTTCTATACCTGCTTTTTTAACTATTTCTTCTACTGTTAAATCTTCTTCCATTACCATATTTAATATATCTTTTACATTTTTAGAAGTTAATTCTTTATTCTCTATCATATCTGTTAACTCTTTTAATTTTTCTACTCTTAATTTTGTTTCTTTTATAGATTTTTCTTCTTTATTTAAGTATGCTGAAATATCTCCTAATAATAAGTTTGAAGCTGTTTGATATGATGTATCTAATTTTAATAATTCATTGAAGTAATCAGATAAGTTTCTATTTTGTATTAACTTAGTTATATTACTTTCTGATATATTCTTTTCTTTATATAGTTTTCTTCTTTCATCTGGTAATAGAGGTATTGTCTTTAATACTTTTTCTATGTATTCATCTGTTAAATTTATAAATGGAATATTTGGTTCTGGGAAATATCTATAATCGTTTCCTGTTTCTTTTAAACGCATTAATACAGTATCATTTAGTCTATCGTCAAATCTTCTTGTTTGTGGGATTATAGTTTCATTATTGTCATATATTCTTTTTTGACGTTCTATTTCTTTTTGTATTGATAATCCTACATTAGATATTGACCCTATATTTTTTATTTCTACTTTTGTTCCTAATTTTTCTGTACCTTCTTTTCTGATAGATACATTGGCATCTGCCCTCATTGAACCTTCTTCCATTTTACAGTCTGATATGTCAGCGTAAAATAATAGTTCTTTTAATCTTTCAAGATAAGCTTTAGCTTCTTCAGGAGATGTCATACATGGTTTTGTTACTATTTCTATTAGCGGTACTCCTGCACGATTAAAATCTAGTAGAGTTTCTTCTTTTCTATGAGTTGATTTACATGTATCTTCTTCTATATGCATTTCTTCTATATATACTTTCTTTGTAGTTCCATTTACTTCTATTTCTACATATCCATCATATCCAATAGGTGTTTCAAATTGTGTTATTTGATAGTTTTTTGAATTATCTGGGTAGAAATAGTTTTTTCTATCAAAATGCATATGTTTTCTTATTTTACAATTTAATATATTAGCTGCTTTTATTCCCAAATTTATTACTTCTTTATTAATTGTAGGCAATGTTCCTGGATATCCTAAATCAACTACATTAGTTAATGAATTAGCCATTTGTCCATAGCCATTAATTGATGATGAGAAAATTTTTGTAGCAGTTTTTAACTCTACGTGTACTTCTATTCCTATTGTTGGTATATAATTACTCATTATTTTCTCCTTTCAATTTATTTTCTATGAAGTATGCTAAATTATATATTTTAGCTTCTTGATAATCATTTCCTATTATCTGCATTCCTATTGGCATATTGTCTTTATCTTTGCCTATTGGAAGGGATAGCCCTGGTAATCCTGCCATATTAACTGGTATTGTTAATACATCATCTAAGAATGATTTTGACGGATCATTTGATTCTTCTTTTATAAGTGGTGCAGTGGTAGTTGTTGTTGGTCCTATTATGTAGTCATATTTTTCAAATACTTTGTTAAATTCTTTTTTCATATCATCCCTTATAGATAATGCTTTATAGTAATATTTTCTAGCATTTTCTCCGCTTAATAAGTATGATCCAACCATTATTCTTCTTTTGACTTCTTTTCCAAATCCTTCACCACGTGTTTTTAAATATACTTCTTCAATTGTTTTAGCATTCTTACTACGTGTACCATATCTAATCCCATCAAATCTTGCTAAGTTAGATGAAGCTTCTCCCATTGCTATAATTTGATATAGTGTTACTGCATGATCTATAAATTTCATATCTATATAATCTACTACTATATTGTTTTTTTCTAATAATTTTACTATTTCTTTTACTTTTTCTCTTATTTCTTCATTTACAATATCGCTCATAAAAAAGTTTGGTATTGCAACTTTGATGTTTTCTAGTTTGTTATTTAATAATCTTGTAAAATCTTCTTCTTTATCAAATGATGTTAAATCTTTCTCATCATATCCGGATATAGCATTTAGTAATAGTGCATTTGTTTTAACATCTTTTGTCATTGGCCCTATTTGATCTAGAGATGATGCAAAAGCTACTAATCCATTTCTTGATACTCTTCCATAAGTTGGTTTCATTCCAACTATTCCAGTGTATGCAGCTGGTTGTCGAATTGATCCACCCGTATCTGTTCCAAGTGATAGAAATAAATCATTGGCACTTACTGTTCCAGCACTTCCTCCACTTGATCCTCCACATACTTTTTCATTATTATTTGGATTCTTTGGAGTCTTAAAATAACTTGTTTTAGAAGTTGAACCCATAGCGAATTCATCCATATTAGTTTTTCCAACTATAATCATGTTCTTTTCTTTTATCTTTTCTACTACTTTAGCATCATATATTGGGTTAAAATTATCTAATATGTGTGATGCACATGTAGTTCTTAAACCTTTAGTTATAATATTATCTTTTACCGCTATTGGTAATCCAAATAAAATATTGTCTACTTCTTTATCTTTTAGTTCATCAGCTTGCTTTAGAGCTTCTTCTTTATTTAAAGTTATATAGTGATTTAAATTATAATTTTTTTCAATACTTTCAAATGCTTCTTCTACTAATATTCTAGGAGTTATTATTTTTTCTTTTAATAATTTATTTATTTCTTCTATATCTTTATCTAAATATCTCATTATTCTTCATCTCCTATTACTATTGGTACTGTTATATAATTTCCTATGTGAGTAGGTGCATTTTCTATTACTTCTTTTGCATCTAACATTTCGCCTTTTTCATCTTCTCTTAGCTTAGCATCTTCTTTCCATGGCGCAATTAGTATTTCATCATCATACCCTTCTACTTCATTTATTTTATCTACATCATTTAATAATTTCTTTAATTCAACTTGATATTTTTCTATTTCTTCTTCTGTTACTTCTATTCTAGCTAAATATGCTACGTGCATTACTTCTTCTTTAGTTAATTTATCCATTATAATGCCTCCTTTTTCTTTAATATTATAGCACATTTATGCATTAAAAAATATACCACTGTAATTTAATTAATTTTAAAAACTACACTTATTCGTGTAGTTTTAATTTAACTTTAATATTTTCTTCCTTATCCTTTTTATATATGTATCCTGGATTTATATCTTTAGCAAAATGTTCATTTAAAAACATATTAGCTTCTGTACTTTTATATCCATAAATATCTTTAGCTTCACAGTTTCTTATACCTGCGACTAAGGCATTTTTACTTAGTATTAATTTTTCTTCTTCATCTACTAGCCATTTTATTGGTGATACTTTTACTACTACTTCATCGCCTTTTCTATATACTTTTCCATTTGATAATTTACATGGATCTTCTTCATTATATTTTACTATTATGAATTTCTTACCTCTGTATTCATACTCTTTATGTTCTCTTGGTTCAAATTCCTTTTTAAAATCATTCCAAACTCCGGAATCTGTTATATATACTTTACCTGTTTCTTCTACATTACCTTCTACTAAAGCTTCTTTTATTTCATATTCTTCTTCTATATCAAAAACATATTGTGGATAAACTCCAAATTCTATTTCTAATAATCCTTTGGATTCTTCTTTAATATAGTTTAATATAAAATTAGCATCAGAAAAATATACTGCTGGTCTTAGGCATGACTGACGTAGAAATGATTCTATTGTTTGATATTTACCCATACCATTTACACATGGTACATAATCATTTTTAAATTTTGACTCTATAGTCCAAAAACAAGTCCTATCTTTTAATTCCATGTAATCTTCTTCATAAGGACAGCCACCTAAAAGAATGGCAAAATCTGTTATTATACATTTAGTACCCATAATATTTAAAATGTTCAATTTATTGGGCCCATAAACTTGGCTTTCTTTCAATGATGAATAATTGTATTTATATGAATGCATTTTTACACCTCTTGTCTCATTATTTTACCAATTTTATATATTCTTTTCTATAAATAATGTAAAGTTTTATATAAAAACAGCAACTATTGTTGCTGAATTATTTATCAAATGTTTCTTTTTCTGCAAAAGCATTTATTACAGTTATTACTGGTGTATTATTACTTGTAATTTGTTTTTTTACAACTCCTATCACTGATACTGTATCATTTATATTAAATGTTTCGATATGATTATTATCTTTTACTAATTCACATTTTATTTTAATAGAATATTTTTTGCCTTTATCAATATATCCTATTGTTAAGATATTTTTGTTGATATCTTTTTCTAATACTTCACCTGTTATTCTTACAAATGAATTTTGTAATATCTTTTTTGTGTTTTTAGATGGATTTTTGTAATCTATTGCGATTGATATCGCATCATATGTTAGTGGTTCAGTATTGTATTTTAAATTATATAATCCTAGTTGAGTATCTCTTCTTCCTATTTTTTGATTATATTTTATAACTTTATATCCTAAACCATAATATACTTTTGTTCCTCCATCATTTAGTGTCTTGTGATAAGCGAATATAGGATTTCCTATTATTTTTATTGATATCATGTCTACTATTAATAATAGTAATATGATTATTATTATTGATAATATTATCTTTTTCTTTTTACTCATTTATTCCTCCTAATTTAGAGATTAATTCTTCTTCGTTCCAGATAGTAATACCTAGTTCATCTGCTTTAGTTAATTTACTTCCAGCATCATGTCCGGCAACTACTACTGAAGTTTTTTTAGATACTGATGATGATGTTTTACCACCTAATTCTTCTATTCTAATAGATGCTTCTTCTCTTGTTAGTTTGTCTAATGTTCCTGTAAGGACAAATGTTTTATTATAAAAGTTCTCATCTAACTGTTTTTCTTTACCTAAGTATTTTGTATTTAGACCTATTTCTTTTAAATTTGATAAGATTTTATTATTATCTTCATTTTGAAAATATTCTACTATACTTTGAGCAATAATATTACCTATATCATTTATTTTTGTTAATTCTTCTATAGTTGCCTCTTCTATAAATGTTAGATTTTTATAATGCTCTGATAGAGTTTTAGCAGTTTTAGAGCCCACATTTGGTATACCTAAACCGAATATTAGTCTTTCTAGTGAATTTTCTTTTGATTTTTCTATTGCTTCTATTAAGCTATTTACAGATTTTTCTCCATATCCTTCTAGTCTTATTAAATCATCTTTATGATATTTTAAACTATAGATATCAGATATATCTTTTATAAAACCAAAGTTGTAAAAGTCTTCTATTATCTTCTCTCCTAGTCCATCTATATTCATAGCATTTCTTGATGCAAAATGAATTAATGATTCTATCTTTCTTGATGGACAATTATTATTAGGACAATATAAATCTACTCCACCTTTTTTTTCTAGTTTTGTATTACACATAGGACATTTATCAATCATTATGAACTCTTGTGTTTCTTTTCTTCTTTCTAATATTACTTCACCAACTTCTGGTATTACATCTCCTGCTTTATGAATTGAGATTATATCTCCAATTCTTAAATCTTTACCTTTTATATAGTCAGCATTATGAAGTGTTGCTCGTGATACTTTTGATCCAGCGACTATTACTGGTTCTAAGACTGCATTTGGAGTAATTTGACCTGTTCTTCCGACTGTAAATATTATATCTTTTAATTTAGTTAGTACTTCTTCGGCAGGAAATTTATATGCAACACACCATTTAGGATATTTTGCAGTATAACCTAACTTCTTTTGGTCTTTAATGCTATTTACTTTTATTACTACTCCGTCTATATCATATCCTAAAGAGTCTCTTATTTTAGCCTTATCTTCAATGTATTCAATCACTTCATTTATATTTTTTACTAATTTATTATTAGGATTTATCTTGAAGCCTAATTCATGCATGTACTCAACAGCATCTGAATGCTTTGATATACCATAGTCTTCTGGATTCGGTAAGTGGTAAATAAAGTTGTCTAATTTGCGTGATGCAGCAATTTTTGAATCTAATTGTCTTATCGATCCAGCTGCAGCATTACGTGTATTTTGTAGTAATGGTAAATTTTCTTTTTTTCTTTGTTCGTTTATTTTTTTTAGAGTCTCCTTAGACATAAATATTTCACCACGAACTTCTATGTCTATATCCTTTTTTAATTTTAATGGAATAACTTTAATTGTTTTTACATTATTAGTTACGTTTTCTCCTACTAGTCCATCTCCTCTTGTAGCTGCTCGTACTAATATACCTTTTTCATATAGTAATGATACTGACAGACCATCTATTTTTAGTTCACACATATATTCAGGAGTTACTCCTTCTTTTTTTATTCTTTCATCAAATGATATTAGTTCGCTTTCTGAAAATACATCTGAAATAGACATCATAGGTATTTTATGCTCTGCCTTTTCAAATCCTTCTAATATTTTTCCACCTGCATGATGTGTAGGAGAATTTTCAACTATCCAATCCTGATGATTATTCTCTATTTCTATTAATTCATTAAGATAAGCATCATATTCTTGGTCAGTTATAGTGGGATTATCTAATGTGTGATAGTTATAATCAGCTTCGTTTACTATATCAACTAATTCTAAATATCTTTTTTTATCTATCATAATTATCTTTCCCACAGATTGTGTGGATAAATTTTTTCATCACACATTTTCTTAATTTGTTCTTTTACATATTCTGTGTCTTCTTTATATGTTACTCCATACCATTTAGCATCTGTTTCTATTACATCTAAATCAAATAATCCCATGTTTTTACCAATTGATAATTCTGTTGGTATTAAAAATTCACACTTTTCTTGGTTATTTATATTATCTTCTTGAAATTTAATCCACTCTTTTTCTAAGAATGGGAATATATCTTCATCTAAAGCTAACATATTCATATTAACTAATGCTTCATGCTTTTCTACATTATAGTTTTCTTCTTCTAATGGCTTAGAATAAATTACTCCATTTTCTTCATAAGCGTTAGATTCGATAATCTCTTTTAATTTCTTATTTTCTTCTTTGATTATTCCTCTTTTTACTGTTCCTGTTTTTGATAATGTATTCTTTAATTTATAGGCTACTACTCCATTATTAATTCCTTTATGTGCTAAATATTCTGCTGCTTTTTTAAATGCATCTAATCCATAAAAATCATCTGAATTTATGATTAAGAAAGGCTCATTTATTTTTTCTTTGCAACAAATTATTGCATGTGCTGTTCCTAGAGGTTTTACTCTTTCTTTCATAACTTTATATTTATCATCTACATTATCATTTTTTTGAAATACATATTCTGTTTCAATAAAATTAGATACTCTTTGTCCTACTGTTTCTTTAAATATTTCTAGATTTTCTTCTTTGATTATAAATATAACCTTTTTAAAACCTGATCTGATAGCGTCATATATTGAATAATCAATTATAAATTCCTTATTAGGACCTACTGGTTCTATTTGTTTTAATCCTCCAAATCTTGAGCCCATTCCCGCGGCTAAAATAACTAATGTCATAATACCTCCTTATATCTTAGATAATTTTTTATGATTTTTCATTAATTTTTTAATTCCATGTGGATGTTTAAAAGCAACTGATATTAATGTATTTGTTACTTCTACTACTTTTCCAGCACCAAATGTTTCATGGTATACATTGTCTCCTAGTTTATAGTCAACAGTTTCTTCTCTTAATACAGTATTTACATCTAGTTTTGGTGTTATTTCTTCTTTTTTATTTACTATATCTAGTAAATCTGTACTTATTTCACTTATAAATCTGCTAGGTGGATTTACCTGTTCTCTTCCAAATAACGTTCTTCTTCTAGCGTTTATTATTGTTAAATTATCTTTTGCTCTTGTTATCGCAACATATGCTAATCTTCGTTCTTCTTCTATTTCACTTGACTCCATAAGTGAATTCATATGAGGGAATATTCCTTCTTCCATTCCTACTATAAATACATCTTTATATTCTAATCCTTTAACTGAGTGTACTGTCATTAAACTTACTCTATTAGTATCATCTTTATATTCTTCTGCATCTGATACCAAGCTTATTTCTAGTAAGAAATCTTCTAAAGATATTAATCCTTCTCTTTCTTCAAATGACTTAGTTATTGACTTAAATTCTTCTAAGTTTTCTAATCTTACTTCTGATGTTATATCTTCTTCTTTTTCTAGTTCTTCTTTTATACCCGTACCTGTTAATATTTTATCTATTAATTCTGTCAGAGTAACATTTTCTGATACTTCTTTTAATTTTTCTATTATTTTTTTGAATTCTAATTCTTTGCCTGATGTTATGGCTTCATATATTGAAATATTTTCTTCATCAGCTTTTTTAGTTAGATTTTCTATTGTTTTTAATCCTATACCTCTTTTAGGTGTATTTATTACTCTTAACAAACTAATATTATCTTTTTCATTATGTGTTAATCTTAAATAGGCTAACAAATCTTTTATTTCTTTTCTAGAATAGAAGTAGAAACTTCCTACTACTCTATATGGGATATTTTCTTTAAGCATTGCTTCTTCTAAGTTACGTGACTGGGCATTTGTTCTATATAGTACTGCAATATCATCATAATTATTACCATTACTTATTGCTTGTTTTATACACTTTACTACATAGTATGCTTCATCTGATTCTGATAAAGCTCTATAATATTTAACTTTATTACCCTCCCCACGTGATGTCCATAGATTCTTTTCTTTTTTCATCTTATTATTTTTTATTACATCATTAGCTGCATTTAGAATATATGATGTTGATCTATAATTTTGTTCTAATAATATAGTTTTTGCATCTTTATAATCTTTTTCAAAATTTAAAATATTTTTATAATTAGCACCTCTAAATGAATAAATACTTTGTGAGTCATCACCTACACAAGTTATTAATCGATATTTTTCTGATAGCATTTTAGTTAATTTATATTGTGCTTCATTTGTATCTTGATACTCATCTATTAAAATATATTTAAATTGTTCTTGATATTTTTCTAAAATATCCTTGTTTTCTTCAAATAATTTTATAGGTAATATTAGTAAATCATCAAAATCTACAGCATTATTTTTCATTAACTTTTCTTGGTATTTTTCATATACTTTGCATACTATTTCTTCATATGGCGAAACCGTATATCTAGAATATGCTTTTGGCGATATAAGTTCATTTTTACAACTGCTTATTTTGTTTCTTATTGCTCTTGGATTATATATTTTAGGGTCTAAATCCATATCTTTTAATATTTTTTTTACTATAGTAAGGGAATCATCTGAGTCCATTATAACAAAGTTTTTATCAAAGCCTAATCTTTCATAATTTTCTTTTAATAATTTTAATCCGAAACTATGAAATGTAGACGTTTGTATTTGATATCCTATACTGCCTATTAGTCTTATAATTCTATCTTTCATCTCTTTTGCTGCTTTATTAGTAAATGTTATCGCAAGTATATTAGATGGTAATACATCATTTTCTTCTATTAAATAAGCTATCTTAGTAGTTAATGTTTTTGTTTTACCTGCTCCTGCTCCAGCAATTATTAAGAGTGGTCCTTCATTATATAATACTGCTTCTTTTTGTCTATCATTTAATGTTTCTAAATTCATGTAATTCTCACTTTCTCCTTTATTATACATTATATAAAGATTTAAAAAAAGGCCTTTACAGGTCTTAAATATTTTTAGATTTCTTCGTTTTCTTAGCTTTTTTGTTGCTATTTTTTAATATTTGTAACATTGTTTTATATTCTTGTAATGTAAAGTCATCTGTATTTTTATTAAAGTTTTTATCAGTTTCATATGGTTCTAATACTTCTACTTTTTTATTTGTATTAGGTTTTTCTACATATACAATTTTTTCTATTACTTTTTCTACTGGTATTTCTTTTGTTACTATTACTTTTTTTATTTGCCCTTTATTATCTTTTTTATAGATTTTATATATAATAATAAACATTATCCAAGTAATAAATATTATACTTGTTAACTCTATTAATGCATGAGCATTTTGATTAGAATATATTGATTCTTGTTTAAATACATTTAATTCTTCCTTATTAATTATATGTACTAGTAATGAGAATATATACATTATCACTATGAATACTGTTATATTTATTTTTTTTATAATTTTGTTAATTTTAGTATCAAATACTGTTTTTAAGAAAATTATATTAGTTATTATAATCGCTAATGAATAAACTGCTAAAGAAGGAAAATATATTACTATGAATAGATTTTTATTGAAGTTTTCTATTATATCAGAAATACTATTAAAAGATGTTCCTAATAATATTAGTATAGCTATAGTATATAATACTATATATATTTTTTTTGTTTGTTGTATTTTCTTTTTATTGGTATTACTAGTTATATATATTATGCCCATAACAAATATTATTAAAATTATAGTTACAGGTGCAGAAATAGATGTTTTCCATAATGAAGATAATTTATCTAACATAGTTAATCTATTCATAAAACACCCCCTAACTATTTTATTCTATAGATTTTAATTCTGATATGTATATTGTTTGATCTTTATCAGATGAATTTGTACATGTTATTAATGTCAATGTTTGTCTGTCATAGTTTCTATATATTGCAACTTGTCCTATTTTAGGTTGTTGATATATATTAACTATTTTATAAATATATTTGTGTTCTTTATAAGACACTATTAGTGTATCTCCTTGTTCTAGTTTATATAAGTCATTGAAGAAGGCTTTCCATCCTGTTCCTGAGTGACCTGCGATTATTAGATTTCCTTTTTCTTTATCAGGATAATCTGATCCTTCTATCACTTGAATGTTTTTTTCTACTGTATTATTTGGAGAATTTATATCTAAAAATCCTTTATTTAAATTTATCTTCGGTATATTCAAGTATCCTATATACTCATTTATAGGTTTATTTTCAATTTGTTTTTCATCTTTTACTTCTTCTTTTTTCTCTTGTTTTATTTCAACTTTCTTAGGCTTTTTATCTTTATATAATATCCCTGACATATAGTCATAGGCTTCTATCTTTTTAGCTTCAGCATAATTATATGTTACTAATATTATTCCTAATACTGTTAAAAACGATATTATTATTAACTTGTTTTCTTTATTTTGATTTAGCATTCTTATAAGCTAGTCCTGTTCCTAAACTTATTATTAGAAGAAGTGTTCCAATTATTGTTATTATTTTTGAATTAACATTAGTATTTGGAACTATTACTGTCTTGGCATTTTGGAATTCTATATTTAAAGTTTCTCCATTATTCTTAACTTCTATTATTTGTTTATTTGTATTTAATGAGTATCCATTTGGTGCAGATATTTCTTCTAGTGTGTACTTTCCTACTTTTAAATCTGATATTACATAAGCATTTGAAGTTGTTGTCCATTCTTTTATAGTTTGACCATTTTCATCTAATAATCTTAATTTAGCTCCTGGTAACATTTCACCAGTATCTGTTGCGATTTTTTTAATAATTATAGTTGTTTGGTTTGCATTGAAATCTAGAGATGAATTTAGAGAAACTGTAGATGTCTCTAATAGAATTACATTTTGGAATTCTGCTTTTTTAGTTGTATATTTATTAGCGATATACTTAGTAGTTTTACCTTTTACAGTTACTTTTAATTTATATGTAGGTGTTACTTTATCTTTTGGTACTATTACTTTAAATGTTAAAATATTTCCATTTGTATCTTTTGATAATACTTCTACTTTACCGTCTGCTTCTACTTCAATATTTTGTACTTTTTTATGATTTACTTTTATTACTTCAGTTTCATAATTATCATTTACTAATTTTAATTCTTTACTAGTTGTTTCAAGTGATAATACTGCATCTGTTGTATCATATTTTTTGGCTTTTTCTTTTAAATCTACTATGTATTTTCTTAATCCATATGGATCTTGACCAGATTTAAAATCTTGACCTAATGTATTTGTATTTCTTACTTCATCTAAATACCACCATAATGCAGTTTGTGTTATATATTTATCTTTTGTTGCATCACCTGTAAATCTCTTATATGGATATCCTTCACTTAATAGGTATCCTATATTTTCACTTTCTACTCCTTCGTAATAAATTACCATGTTAGTAACTGATGCTTTCTCATGGTTAATACAATATAGTTCTCTTCCATCTTTTGTGATATTACTTCTAAAGTATATATCTGATATGTATTTAGGTGTATAATTTCCTGCTCCTGTTTCTAAAATATCTTCTCTTGCATATACTGTTTTAGTAATTAATCCTGATATTAATAAAACTAATAATAATATTAAATTAACATTTTTTTTCATATATTCCTCCATATTTGGGCTTATTATATCATTTTTTTTATAAAATTTCAATAAAAAAGAGTAGTATTCTACTCCATCTTGTCTTGTGATTTTGAATTTAGGGTTAAATCTGCTCTTCTTCCATCTAAATATGCATAGTATCCTGCTGCTGCAATCATTGTACCGTTATCAGTACAATATTTCATTGGTGGAACAGTAAAATCTACATTTAATTCGTTACATAAATTTTCCATTGCTCCTCTTAACCCTTTGTTAGCTGCGACTCCTCCAGCAAGTATTACTGTTGCAATACCTTTTTCAGTTATAGCTTTTCTTGATTTGTTTACAATTTGAGCTACCGCTACATCTTGGAATGATTTGCATAAATTGGCTTTATTTAATTCATTACCTTTTTGTTCTTCGTTATGCGCTAAATTTATTACAGCACTTTTTAGACCACTGAATGAGAAATCATAAGAATTATCCTGCATTGGTGTTGGTAAATTATATGTATGGCTTCCTTCTGCCGCTAACTTATCTACTTTTGGTCCTCCAGGATATTCTAATCCTATAACTCTTGCTACTTTATCGTAGCACTCACCTATTGCATCATCTCTAGTTGATCCTAGTTTATTAAATTTATAATGACTAGGCATTTCTATTATTTCAGTGTGCCCTCCACTTACTACTACTGCTAGTAATGGGAAAGTCATTTCTTTTACCAAACTATTGGCATAGATATGTCCTGCTATATGATGAACTGGTACTAATGGTTTATTGTAAATATAAGCTAGTGTTTTGGCTGCTTGTAATCCAATTAATAATGAGCCTATTAGTCCTGGTGCATATGTTATTGCTATCGCATCTATATCATCCATTGTCATATTTGCTTTTGCTAGTGTTTCTTCTAAAACTATTGTAATATTTTTTACATGATGACGTGATGCAATTTCTGGAACTACTCCACCAAATTCTTTATGAATATCTATTTGCGAAGCAACTACTGTTGCTATTTCTTCTGTTCCATTTTTTACAATAGACATACTTGTTTCATCACAACTACTTTCTATTCCAAGTATATATATATCCTTTTTCATTTTATCATCTCTTTCTAATTAGAAGTTCTTTCCATTAAAATACCATCTACTCCATTATAATATCCTTTTCTTATTGCTACATCTTTAAAGCCAAGTTTTCTATATAATTTTATAGCTGGAATATTTTCTTTATTTACTTCTAAAGTTATTGGCATTTCTACTTTTTCTGTTAAGTATTTTAATATTTTAGTGCCATAACCTAAATTTCTCTTTTCTTTTAACACTTCTATTTGATTTATTTCACATCTATCATAAATATGACTATAGTAGATATAAGCTATTACTTCTTCTTCTTTTAATAGTATATATTTAGCAAATGGGTTTGTGTCTAAGTCTTTTTTTACTGTTTCTTTATCAATAAAAGTATTATTTATTATATCTAAATTATCTTTAGTTAATTCTATGAACATTATAGTTTGCTTTCCTCAGCTTCTGTTAATTTTAGATATTCTGGATTAACTGCATGTGGATTAATTTCTTCTTTATCTTTGAAAAAATTAACTATTTTAGCTATGTCTGGATCATAATTTTCTGTTTTAAATTCATAGTTATCATTTGTAATTACAGAGTATTTTTCATATTTTTTTAATTCTTCTTCTAACTCTTTAAGTAATCTATGTTTTTTTGGTAATAATTCATTATAGTTTTCATCATAGATTGCTGAGAAAGTATATCCTCTTCTAGCATCTATTAATGGAACATGAATAGTTTTATTTTTACTTGATAACATCATTGCTTCTAACGATGAAATAGTTGTAATTTTTGTATTTAAACTCCATGCATATATTTTGGCTATTGTTATACCAATTCTTATTCCAGTAAATGAGCCTGGACCATTGACAACAATTATCTTATAGATATCTTTTGGAGTAAGATTTAAATTATTCATCATACTTACTATGTCTTGTAGTGCAAATTCTGATAAATTATGTCCATATTCTTTTTTTACTTCTGCAAGTAATTTATTATTTTCCACAATTCCTGTGTATAAAAAACTTGAAGAAGTGTCTATATATAAATATTTCATTCTATATTCCCTCTTTCAAGTCTTATATTATAACACAGATTGACATAAATCTTCATATTTTTTTCCATGAGGAATAATTGTTATGATACGTTTATCTTCATCTTCACTTGATTGTCTAATCTTTATATCTAATCTTTGTTCTGGTAAATAGTCGGCGATAGTATCAGCCCATTCTATAATGGTTACACCCTTTGCATGGAAATATTCATCTAAATCCATTTCTCCTACTTTACCATCTAATCTATAAACATCCATGTGGTATAAAGGTAATTCACCTGATGTATACTCCTTAATTATTGTAAATGTTGGAGATGTAACATCTTCATCTATACCCATTGATGCTGCAAAGCCTTTTGTAAATACGGTTTTACCTGTTCCTAAATCTCCATTTAAGCATATTACCATATTTGGAAATTTTTCTGATTCTATATTCTGAGCTAATTCAATAGTCTCATCTATTGATTTTGTTGTTATTTTATATTCCATTTTATCACCCTGTATTAATTATAACTTATTTTATTTTATATACAAAGATTTTATATGTAAAATATAAACATTAGACAATATAATTTTAAAATTAAAGCAAAAAAAAATTGTTGGCGACTTCCTATTTTTGCTTGCGCTATCTTCGGCGTTAAGCGGCTTAACTTCTGTGTTCGGGATGGGAACAGGTGTACCTCGCTTGCTATCGTTACCAACAAAATATATTGTATAGTTCTTTCAAAACTTAGATATTGTGTTCATCAAATTTGATCAATTATTATGATTAAATCCTCAATCTATTAGTACTGGTCAACTCAACATATTACTATGCTTCCATCTCCAGCCTATCAACCAAATCGTCTTTTTGGGATTTTACTACTTGCGTATGGGAAAACTCATCTCAAAGTTGGCTTCCCGCTTAGATGCTTTCAGCGGTTATCCATTCCAAACATAGCTACTCTGCGCTGCAGCTAGGCGCTACAACAGATACACCAGAGGTTTGTCCATCCCGGTCCTCTCGTACTAAGGATAGCTCTCTTCAATTTTCCTACGCCCACATCGGATAGGGACCGAACTGTCTCACGACGTTCTGAACCCAGCTCGCGTGCCACTTTAATGGGC
>CAUSWF010000011.1:0-40933 GCA_963535465.1 uncultured Erysipelotrichaceae bacterium
TCAAAAATAAGTATTAAAAATAGTACTTGACTTTATTTAGATTGTCATAAGAAAAGAGATATATTCTATCTCTATTTTATTTCACTACTGTAAAAATAATAACTTCCCTTCTTAACAGGATCACTCTTAAATGTATATGTAATAGTAGAAGCTAAATTACTATAATCATCTACACTTAATTTATCTATATCTTCTTTACTCATATCACGAGAAATAATTAATTTCTTACCTTGATAATCTCTATTTATATTACATTTATATTTATTATTAACTACATTACAATCTAAATAAATAATCTTCTCAACTAGCTTAATATCGCCTTTATTACTCTTATATGCAGAATCAAGTTTACTAATAAACTTAGGTAATTCCCATTTCTTTTCAACTAACTTATCAAACACTATTCTATAATCCTTAGTAGATTTATTATAAAATAACATACCGGCATTATAATCACCAATCTTTGTATTAAGTACTAAATTAACTTCAGTATTCATAGTATAAGAAACATCTTGTCCAAAGAAAGATAACATATATTGATCAACTACTGATACAGGTAAAGAATAATAATAATTATTACCATCTTTTATATTAGTCTTAGTAAAATCCTTAGGAGAAATATTATATAAAGCATAATAAAACTTATTATCATTATTAAAATCAGTATATATAACATTATCTTTTACAAAGAAATCACTTCTAACTCCAGTATTACCATCAAAACTAATAGCTTTATATAATTCTTGTATCAAAGTATCATTCTTATCAACTTTACTATATTTAACTTGCTTATTCTTATTAAGTAATCTAAATAACAATATAAAAGCTCCTACCATAACTACAATAAAAATAACTATAGTTATAATCTTTTTCATATTATCATCTAATCTAATCTTTTTTCTTTTTCTAGACTTTAATTCTCCCTCATCATAACTCTCACTAAACTTAAAATCCATATACTTCACCTACTCTTTTACTAAATAATTAATACTTATATTATTAAAATTAATACTATCAACTACTTTTTTTAAATCATCCATATTTAAATTTCTTATAATATCAACTTTATCATATATTATTTTACCATATTTAATAAGATCTGATACAATCATTCTATTTAAATACGAATAATTATCTCTATATCTAACAAAATTAGCTATATCTATCTTATTAACTCTATTAAAATCTTCTTGTTTTAATTCATAATTAAATAACTCTTTTATTTTATCAGTTAGTTTATAAATATTTTTACATATTACATACACTTCTATATATAATATATTAGATTCAATATAAAAATTATAACTAATATCATCTATCTCTCTATTTTCTTTCATATTATGTACATTAATATTATTAATAGATAAAACTAACTCTAAATATAAACTAATTAAATATAATAATTCATATCCCCTATAACTAAATCTAAAAATACTACTCTTAATAGTAAAATTAATATAATTAATTCCTAAATCTTTCTTATAATAATTATTAGTAGATATAATATTCTCTTCTTCTATAGGTAAAGTAAAACTATTATTAATATTTTCTTTAACCGCAGTATTTTTAATAATATCTATTGCTTGCATCTTATCAAAATTACCAGTAATTACAATAAACATATTAGAAGGATTATAACCTGCTTTATATATTTCTTCTAACGTATTAACATCAATTCTCTTAATATCATCAATACTACCAATTACTTCTTCTCTAAATAATGAACTATTAATACTAGCATTTTTTATCATTTCAAAATATCCATATAATGGATTATCATAATCTCTAGTAGCTTCTTCTAGTATAATACCTTTTTCTTTTTCAACATCCGCATCATTTATATATAAATCATCTACCATCTTAATAAGGTATTCTAAATTTTCATTAAAACATTTATTGCCTATTACATAATATACTGTTCTATCACGACTAGTATATGCATTACACTCACTAGAACTATCATGAAAAAATTTAAAAGGATTACTATTATCTCTCATAGAAAACATTTTATGTTCCAAAAAATGAGCACATCCAGTAGGATATATCTTATCATTTATTCTAGTATTTAAACTACCGTATCTACTAACATAACTAATATGATATGAACTAGTATTAGTGGTAGGTACTAAATAAGCCTTTAATCCATTAGGAAGTTCTACTTCTTCAACTACTAAATCTATTAAACTAAACTTCTTCATTTCCTACCCCTTCTAAGTAATATTCATCTTCTAATATAATTCTTTTAGAAAAAGCAATTACATCATCTATCGTAATATTATCAATTAATAAAATTCTATCTTCTATACTATTACCATATATTATATTTTTTAACTCTTCAATATAGATATTATCATGACTATCTCGATAATTATTATAAATATTTTTAAAATACTCTTTAGAGTTTTCTAACATTTCCAAAGTAATATATTTAGAAAAATTATTAATAATATCATCTAATAATTCTCTATATTTTAAATAATTATCCCTATTAATCTTGCTACTTACTATCATACTAGATATAACAGGCTTAATATAAGCATTAATACTATAACATAGTGAGTTTTTTTCTCTAATTACATCAAATAATATTGAATTAGGACTACCACCTAATATATATTGATAAACTAAGAATACATGATCTTTTTCTCTATTAAAATCCTTTATTTTATATAAAATCTTAGTAAAAGAAGCACTACAATTAAACTTATCAACACCCTTCTTATATGGATAATATTTAATATCAAATGTATTATATTTAATATTATTATTTAAAGAAATATTATTAAGAAGTTCTAATACTTCATCTCCTACATCCCCAACTATTACTATATCAGTTAAACTATTTATCATATTTTTATAGCTATCTAATATATCATTAATTCCTATATTTTTAATATTTTCATAATTATATTTGAAATATTTCTTAGCTAAAGGATCACTTAATCCCATTATAAAATTAACATATGCATAAAAATTACTATCACACATATTACTCTTATAAGAATCTTTAAGTAGTGAAACTAAATTATTAAATAATTTCTGATCATTTAAATTATGTTTATATATTATATCTATTAAATACTTAACTGAATTTAATACATTACCTTCTTCACTATATTTATCTGATAAAGAATCGATAGAAATAGTTGTTACTAAACTGTTATGATAAATATCAGATTCAGTATGTAATTTAGCATTATATAGTTCTTCTAATTTAAACTTAGTGCTTCTCCTATCAGGATATTTAAGAGAAGTATCTACTAATAACGTATTCATAATATTATGAGAAACTGCATTATAATTATCAAAATTTTGTCTAAAAACAAAATAAATAACGGAGTTTGTCCATTTATTTATTTTAATATATCTAACCTTACCCATAATCCTCCTATAATATTGCATCAAGAGCTAAAATAATCATATCATTAAGACTTCTTTCTCTCTCTTCTCTAGTTAAGCTTCCTTTATCATATAAAGAATCAACAACAGTCATCAAGCAAGATGCCTCTCTTCCTAACTTTTTTGCAATATAGAAAAGTCCAAAAGCTTCCATCTCTACTCCTAAATAATTACCCATAAAGTTATTTCTAAATTGTTCACTATTATCACAATATAAATCAAATACATCAGATGTTACTGTATCTCCATATTTTAAATGTATATTTCTAATAGATGCTGCTTTAATTACATTAGTATTTAATAAATAACTAGAAGAAACATAATTACAATTACCATTATCAAGTAATTTAGGAAAACTACTTAATGAATATGCTCCCTTAGAAAGTATTACATCTCTTAATTTAGAGTCTTTATGAAAAGAACCACAAGTACCGATTCTAATAATACTTCTAACATTATAAAACTTATATAATTCATATGAATATATTCCAATACTAGGAATACCCATTCCTGATGCAAAAACAGTAACTCTACTACCTTTATATGTACCAGTATAAGCTAACATATTTCTAACAGTATTAACACATCTAACGTCTTCCAAAAAATTCTGAGCAATATATTTAGCACGAAGAGGATCCCCTGGCATCAATACAACTGGGGCAATATCTTCTTGTCTAGCTTCTATATGTGGTGTCATAAATCCTCCTATTCATTATTATCAGAATAACTTACCAAAACATCTCTTGGCTTAGAACCATTACTTGGTCCAATTATTCCTCTTTCTTCTAATTGATCCATTATTCTTGCTGCTCTATTATAACCTAATTTAAATTTTCTTTGAATTAATGAAGCACTAGCTTTTTGAGTAGATACTACAAACTCTAATACTTGATCATACATATTATCAACATCATTACTATCATCATCACTATAACTATCTTCATTAGAATTATTAACTTCTACATTAGATAAACTATCATCGTATACTGCTTCTTGTTGATCTTTTGTAAAATCAACCACTCTTTTTATTTCATCATCAGTTATATAAACACCTTGTATTCTTAAAGGTGAATTAGAACCTATTGGTAAAAATAACATATCACCTTTACCTAGTAATTTTTCAGCTCCAACCTGATCAAGTATTGTACGAGAATCAATACCAGAACCTACAGAAAATGCTATTCTACTAGGAATATTAGCTTTAATTAATCCAGTAATAACTTCTGTAGAAGGTCTTTGTGTCGCAACAATTAAATGCATTCCTGCAGCACGAGCTTTTTGAGTAATTCTAAGTATTGAATCTTCTACTTCTTTAGCCGCAACCATCATTAAATCAGCCAACTCATCTATTATAATTACAATAAATGGCATTCTAGGTTTAATATCATCTTTATGATTCTTATTCCACTTATCTATATAATCATTATAAGTCTCAATATTCTTAGTACCTGTATCAGCAAACTTTCTATATCTAACTTCCATCTCATTAACCATCTTTTGAAGTATCATAGAAGCACGTTTAGGATCAGTTACAACAGGACATAACAAATGTGGAATACCATTATATCCAGAAAACTCTACTACTTTAGGATCAACAAGTACCATTCTAACCTCATCAGGTCTTGCTCTCATTAAAATAGAACAAATAATTCCATTTACACATACACTCTTACCACTACCAGTAGTACCTGCAATTAACATATGAGGCATCTTATTAATCTCACATACTCCAACTTCTCCCATAATACTCTTACCAAGAGGTACCATTAAAGTCTTATGAGGATTATTTACCATATTACTACTAGCCATCATTTCCCTAAAAGTAACAGAAGAAGGTGCATCATTAGCAAACTCTACTCCAACAGTACTCTTACCAGGAATAGGCGCCTCTATTCTTACATCTTTCTTAGATAAAGCTAAAGCTATCTCTCTATTAATAGAAGTTATTTTATTAACTCTAATACCACGAGCAATTTCTAACTCATATTGTGCAACAGTTGGTCCAATATGTACTTCAACAACCTTACCATTAATACCAAAATCTTCTAATACTCTCTCAAGTATAGCAATATTTTTCTCAACTCCACTACTATCTACATTATTATGATTTTTCTTAACCTTATCAAGTAAATCAATTGGAGGTAATTTATAATTCTCATCAAGTATAATATCACTAGAATTATCTTTCTTAACTTCTTCCTTATTACTTTCTTTTAATTCATTAATATTATTAATAACCTTCTTCTCTTCAACTTCATTAGCATTATGTATAATAGGTTTAGTATTACTTAATAAAGCATCATCAATAACTTCCTTCTTATTATCTTTATTCTCACGATTCTTAACTCTCTTACTAGCAGCTTCACTAGCACTAATTAAGAAATCTCTAATACTAAATCCAGTAAATAATATTATTCCACCTACTATAAATATCCAAGATATAGTAATTAAACCAATTCTACCAAGTCCTGCATGAAAAAGAATACCAAATACACAACCAATTAATCCACCACCAGGAGCAAATAAATTACCTAAAGTACCATATTTAACCATTTCTTTATAACTACTAATAAATTGATTAAAACTATTTCTAAATACACTCATACTATCAAATACACCTTTAGGTATAAAATCTAAATGCATAAGTACCAAAACACCAATAACAAATAAATATATCCCTACACTTCTAAAAGTAAATGTATCAATCTTTTTACCAGTAATAACCTGAATAAACCCTATAACAAGCAATAAAATAGGTAAAATAATATAAAAACAACCAAAAGGAAAAATTCCAATAGCAGAAATAAACTTACCAACTACTCCTAATTTAAATGTACCTATAATACCAACAATAACAAATATTATAGACCATAAATATATTCCATATTTAAATTTTAATTTCTTACGTCTTGCCATAACATACTCCAATTCTATACTAATTATATAACATTATCTAAAATATTTAAACTAAAAAACAATAAAAAAAAGAGCCTAAGCTCTTGATACGTATTTTCCATCACTAGTTGAAATAATAATTGTCTCACCTTGATTAATAAATAGAGGTACTCTAACTTTTAATCCAGTCTCACAAATTGCATCTTTTAAAGCATTAGTAGCAGTATTACCCTTAACGGCATCATCTGTTTGTGTAATAACAAGTTCTATCTTATCTGGTAATTGAATACCTAATACTTCTCCATCAAACATAGTAATATAAACTTCTAAATTTTCTTTTAAATATAAAGCATCGTCTCCAATTTGATCTTTAGCAAGTTCTAATTGTTCATATGTTTCCATATTCATAAAATAATATAAATCATTCATATTATATAGATATTGCATTTGTTGTTTTTCTATTCTAGCAGTAGGAACCTTAATTCCAGCATTAAATGTTTTTTCTACTATAGAACCAGTTCTTAAATTCTTAAGTTTAGCTTTTACTATAGCAGCACCTTTACCAGGCTTAACATGTTGAGTTTCCATTACAACAAATATAGCAGACTCTATTTCAATAGTTATACCATTTTTTAAATCATTTGTATTAATCATATTATCTCCTTAATCACAAAAAACAAGGTCTATTTCTTTTCCTTGTGTTCTGTATGTTTCTTACATCTAGAGCAGTATCTATTTAATTCAAGACGTTCAGTTGTTTTCTTAACGTTTTTTTGAACACGATAATTTTCTTCACCACAAACACCACAAACTAGAGTTTTATATTGTCTATTTCCTACTTTTGCCATAATATCCCTCCTTGCGTATAGAAGTATTATATCAAATAAGTACCTATTTGAAAAGAGTTTTTTTATTTATAAGAAAAAGAGTATTTCTACTCTTATCCAACATATCGACAAACTATACCATTAACAGTACTTGGATTTAAATTACCAATATTTACATCCCCAACTTTTAAATCATCAACATTCCTACTTAAAGCATCTACATTATATTTTCCATCAGTAAGTGCAACAGTATTAATTCGTGTATCTAAATTCATCTTTAAATAACCCTTCATGCCTTTATCTTCTACAACAAGTAAGTATTCTCCATGTAATATTTCTGAAGACTCAGTCGCAACTCCATTAATATTACACTCATAAGAATTATCTTTCCATTTATAAATAACATTTCTAGCAGTAGAATGTACATTATTTATAAATTTTATTTTCTTAGTCTTTTCAGCATCCTCCTTAAAATAAGGTAAAACAAAATAATATGTTGCTCCTGCTAAAACTATTAAAATTACTAACATCAAACTTTTCTTAACCATATATAACTCTCCTATTATGTTAAGTATATATTATAAAGCAAAAAAAATCTATCATAATGATAGATTTTTTTATTATTTACATTCAATAATTGTTGTTGCAGGTGCTGCAGGTGCTGTTGTTGATGTTGTAACGTGTTTTCTCTTTGGTTGATAATCAGTATAATCTGTTTCAACTTGATGGCTTCCATCAGATAAAATAATCTTATATTGGCTCTTTCCATTAGCATCAACTTTTACGTAAACATATCCATTTACATTTCTGTTACCCCAAGGTGATTTTCCACCACTTTGTAATAATTCAGGTGCTGTTGCTGGGTTAGCTGTATCAATCTTGATATAGTATTCACCGGCAGTTACTGCTCCAGAAGCAATCTTATCAGCGCCACATTCAAATGAATCAGCTACCATTTTGTTCTTAGCGGCATCGATATAACTAGCTGCTGTATCTGCAAATGTATCCTTTCTAGCATTTTCAATAATTGTTTGGTATGCTGCGATTCCACCTACCATTAATATACCAAGTATAGTAATAACGGCAAGTAGTTCAACCAATGTAAAACCTTTATTCTTCATAAATCCTCCTATCTTACAATTCAATAATATCAAATAATTTTTACCTATGCAAGCACTAAATTGTATATTTACAAATTAATCATTTGCATTGTCTGTATATAGCCTTACTTTACTACATTTATCACTAGTCAAGAAAGGAAAACTTGACTGTTGATATGAAATTTTATTATATGGAGCATCATTTGTAAAGTTAACAACTAAACTAGAAGATTCTATTGTAAGTTTACTATCATCTACTAATTTAACACCCCTATAACTATCATTACCATATTTTTCTACTAATTGAACATCATAATGTAACTCATTACTAGCATCCTTAGAAACTACTACAAATGAAGACTGATTTAAATACTTTCCTCCATTAGGAGCAGTACTAAAATCTTCATTTCCTAAATAAGATAGTGTCATAACTAAACAATCTCCCTTAAATGCAGGCTGACCAATAGATGTATCACTAGCCATCTTATATTTAGCAGAACTAACTATCTTCTTAGCATCCTCAACATAACTATTGTTTCTACTCTTCTTAATTAACCCAATAACATTAGTAGTCGCAAGACCAAGTAATATTCCAAGTACTACAATAGCCGCAAGTAATTCAATTAATGTAAAACCTTTATTTTTCATATATCCTCCTATAGTAATTATAAATCTTATTACATATTTTTAAAAGTAAAAAAAAGATATTAAGCAGTTTTACTTAATATCTCATGTAAATATTTAATCTTTTTATTTACTTTTATCTTCTTAAATATAAATTTATATTTAGGTAATACTCTAAGTATAATTTCATTTTCTTTTAATAATCTACTAAAGTACTCATTAGCTAACTTTTCTTTATATAATTTTACTCCCAAATAATATTCTTTATCAGAATATCTACCATTACCAGGAATAAAACTAATTATTTGATATATAAACTTAGATGATTTAACTAACTTTTCTTCTTCTATAACAAACTTATTTTTAACTAAATACCTTCTAACTTCTTCTTGAAAATTATTAGGACTAAGTATTATTTTTTTAAATCTAGATAAAAGTTCTCTATGTCTATCTAATATACCTATCATAGATAATCCACCCATACCAGAAATTATCAAAGTATCAATATAATCTCTATATCCGTCTAATCCATCTGCTAAAACTACTTCTATATTATTTCTATTAGCATTTTTTATATTATTCTTTGCAGCATCAAGCGGTCCCTCTAATGCATCACTCGCAACGACTCTATTACATTTTTTACTAAGTTCTATCGCAAGATATGCATGATCACATCCTAAATCCATAGGATTAGAACTACTATCAACTAAACTACATATAACTTCTAATCTTTTATTTAACATTAATCAGTTAAGAAGTCCTTTAATCTTCTACTTCTAGATGGATGTCTAAGTTTTCTTAAAGCTTTAGCCTCTATTTGTCTAATACGTTCTCTTGTAACTCCAAACATAGTACCAACTTCTTCTAAAGTTCTAGGTGTTCCATCATCAAGCCCAAATCTAAGTCTAAGTACTTTTTCTTCTCTTTCAGTAAGAGTACCAAGTACCTCAGCTAACTCTTCTTTTAGCATTTCAACAGTTGCATACTCCTCAGGTCCTAAAGTATGAGCATCGGGTATAAAATCTCCTAAATGTGAATCTTCTTCTTCTCCAATAGGAGTCTCTAAAGATACAGGATCTTGACTTATCTTATATACTTCTCTAACTTTCTCTACAGTAATACCAAGTTTTTTAGCAATTTCTTCATCACTTGGTTCTCTATTTAATTCTTGAGTAAGTTGTCTTTGTACTCTAGCAAGTTTATTTATAGTTTCAACCATATGTACAGGAACTCTAATAGTTCTAGCTTGATCAGCTATACTTCTAGTAATAGCTTGTCTAATCCACCAAGTTGCATAAGTAGAAAACTTGAACCCCTTATCAGGATCAAACTTATCTACAGCCTTCATTAATCCAATATTACCTTCTTGTATTAAATCAAGAAATTGCATACCACGACCAACATATCTCTTCGCAATACTTACAACTAAACGTAAATTAGATTCTGCTAACTTAGCCTTAGCAAACTCATCCCCTTCTTTTGCTCTTAATGAATATTCAAACTCTTCATTAGAACCAAGTAAGTTTATTCTACCAATTTCTTTTAAATACATTCTAACAGGATCATTAATCTTAACATCCTTAGACATAGTAAGTGCTTCAACATCTTTTTCAAGATCAATATCTTCTATTTCATCGTCTTCTTCATCATTTCCCTTAATTTCGATATTAGCATCTACTAAATGATTATATAAATCATCTAATGCCTCACTATCAATATCAAGTCCTTTTAACTCATCAGCTAATTCTTCATAAGTAATAAATCCTTTAGCCTTACCCTTCTCAATAAGAGACTTTTCTCTCTCTTCTAATGTTCTAATCTCAACCATTATTCTCTTCTCCGATCCTAATTTGCATTATTCGATTACCTATCTTTGCCTTTTCTATTGGATCAAGTTCCCTCTTCATCGCTTCAGTTAGTTGTTTAATCTCTTCACTATAGTTATATTCTCTAATAACCTTTAAACAATCATCTAACTCTTCCATACTAATCTCTTTAGAATCATCAACTACCGTAATCTTTAAACACCTGTCTAACATTTCTTTTTTATCTGTTAAATAAGTAATAAAATCAGCCATATTAATACTTCCATACTCAGAATAATAATATATCGCATCATATGCAAGCATTCTATCTATAGATGTAGGAAATATAACCCTTTCATCATTTATCTTATTAATAACCTCTTCTTGCGTAATCATCGCATACAAGACAGTATCAACAGCCTTCTTATATTTAGACTTTTCTTCCTTAGGTGTAGAAATTATATGAGTAGATACCTCATTACTATTATTAGGCATATACTCCTTCAATTTAATTTCCAGTGTATTATATCGCAAATCAAACTCTTTTGCAAGTCCTCCAAGCATAATTTCACGTCTAATAGGATCATCGACCTTAGCAATCTCCATAAGTACTCGATTAATATAATTACTCTTATCAACTTCACTTCTAAAATCTACATTATCTCTCATCTTCTTAATCTTATAATCACTAAAATTAATTCTCTCATCAATTAAATTAATAAATCTATCTTTCCCATTTTTTAATATAAAAGTATCTGGATCATCATCATTACTTAAAGGTATAACACTAACATTTAAACCATGTTTTAATAACTCTTCACCATTATTTAGATTAGCACGAATACCAGCACTATCACCATCTAAACAAAGTACTATATTTTTACTAAGTCTCTTAAGTAACTCAATCTGATCATTAGTCATCGCAGTACCCATCAAACTAACAGTATTTTTAATCCCAACACTACTAGCTCTAATAGTATCCATAAATCCTTCCATTACTATAACAAACTTACTATTTCTAACATAATCCCTTGCTTCATTATAATGGTATAATAATTCACCTTTATGAAATATATTAGTCTCTTTAGTATTTAAATACTTATTAGACTTATCAAACTCTCTATAAATTCTACCACTAAATCCAACTACTCTACCAGTAGGATCACTCAAAGGAAACATTATTCTATCATTATAAACATCTTTATTATCTATACTTAAACCAATACTATTAAGCATACTTAAATCATATTTTTTAGCTAATATATCAGTTAACCCATTATTACTAAGAGAAAGGCCTATATTAAACTCTTTTATAATATCATCATTTATACCACGTTTATTTAAATATTTCTTAGCTTCATTTCCTAAATTAGAATTCAAATTATTTTGATAATACTTAACAGAAAAATTATACGCTTCATACTCTTTATCATATTTATTATCTATATGAATATCTTTAACACTAAAAGTATCTACACCACATCTTTTGCCCAAATACCTAAGTGCATCATTAAAACTCATATGATCATAATTCATTAAAAATGTAAATACATTACCACTTGCTCCACAAGAAAAACATTTATATATCTGTTTATCTCTAGAAACACTCATAGAAGGATTAGTATCATCATGAAAAGGACATACTCCAAAATAATTCTTTCCATGACTAACAAGAGGAATTCTTTCTCCAATTACTTCGACAATATCACTTTTATTTCTAATTGTATTAATAATTGAATCCATATATCCTCCTATCTAATCTTAACCCTTATATCATCTATCAATTCATCATATTGATTAATATTTCTTCCACCACGTAAAATATCATCGTATATTTTAACTGCTACTGTATTAATATACTCTTTATTATTATCAGTTATCTTATCTATCATAGTCTTATATTTATTACTAAATTCAACATATCTAGTCAAATATTCAATAGATAAACCAATCCCAATATTTTCACTATCAAAATTTTTAATAGCTTTCTTTAATTCTTTCTTACCTATTTCTTTAAATATATTATTTAATCTATTTCCATTATTAATAATAAGTCTAGTAAGTTCTTCTCTACTAATATCACTCATTATTCACCAATTATAGTCTTTCTACTCCAATAAGTTATTTCTTTATCAATATATATATTTATATTACACTTATCTCTAATAGAAATAAACCCTAATCCATTAATAACTAAATCAGTATTATATTTAATATCTAAGTTATTACAACTTTTATCTTTTAAACTATTATTAGAAATTATATTAAATAATTTTTTAATCTTAATATTATTAGAAATATATAGAGTAAAACTATTCTTATCACCCTCTACATAATCTATCCTAACATAGCTCCCGATAACGATAGATTCACCTCTTCTAAGTTGATAAACTCTAGGTCTTATTTCTCCTTTAGGAACTACTTTTTTTAAATCAGATTTATCTAAATAATTAATAATAGAAGTAGAATCAACAAGTCCAGGAGTATCTATTAAAGTAAGTGAATTATCTATATTTATATTTATAGTATTTAAAGTAGTATTAGGTAAAGAAGATGCTGTAACCTCTTGTGTATTAGTAGAATAATTTCTAATAAACTTATTAATTAAACTACTCTTACCAGCATTAGTATGACCAACTACATATAC
Organism: uncultured Erysipelotrichaceae bacterium; assembly: GCA_963535465.1. Lineage (GTDB taxonomy): Bacteria > Bacillota_I > Bacilli_A > RF39 > UBA660 > CAUSWF01. The sequence goes on from CAUSWF010000011.1 coordinate 13,298, forward strand.
ATTATTACTAGTCTTATATTTTTTTATCATCTCATATAAATTATCTATATTATAATTCTTTAATGCACTAACAATAGTAATATCAACTACATTTAAATCTTTAAAATAATCAATCAATTTATTATCCTTAACACTAAGAGGAATAACATCTCTCTTATTTAAAACAAGTATCATAGGATTAGGTAATATATTTCTAATCTTTAATAAATCTTCTTCTAAATTAAGTAAATCTGCAACATATAAAACTAAATCATTTGTTTTGCCAACATCTTTTAATATATTAATATATTCTTCATTATTCTTAGTAATAGTTTCTAATTCTCCATAATGTCTAATTTTAAAACATCTTTGACATATATCGTTTTCTAAACTAACAGTATATCCTTCTTTAAGTACATTTGCCTCTTGTAATACTGCACCACAACCAATACACTTCTTATTCATAATACTTACCTCTTTCGAATATACCTTTCTTACTATACCTTTTTACTATCATATCTTCTATTAATCTATTAAATGATGTAATCTTTAAATCTTTAAATCCAAGAGGATCAACAAGTACAGTATAAACACCAAACTTATTACCAGATAAAACATCAGTAACTATCTGATCTCCTATCATAGCCATTTCTTTTTTCTTTAATTTATATTTATTTTTAATTTTACTAAGACCAAATGTAAATGGTTTCATAGCCATAGAAACACCATCTACTCCAAGTTCCATCAAATAAGGTCTAAGTCTACTACGAGTATTATTAGAACAAACAAGTACTAAAAAATCTTCTTGTAATTTTCTAATTAACTCTATAGTTTTAACAGGTGCCCTGTCTTGATCAATTAATCCCAAAGTATTATCAAGATCAAAAACTAAAGTAGTAATACCCATATCTTTTAATTTATTATAATTTATTTCATATATATTTTTCTTATACATCTTTGGTTTATATATAGCCATAAAACTCCTTAATTATTTACTCTTTGCTTAACTTCAGGAACATTTTCATCTATCTTAGCAAAAGTATATCCACGACTCTTTAAAGTCTCTATTATTCTAGGTAATGCATCACGAGTTGCTCTCTTTGTATCATGCATAAGTACCATATTAGTTCTACTTAAAGAACAACTATTAATAACATTCTTATATATAGTATCTGCTTCTATCTTACCACCAACAGCATCTCCACTAGATATATTCCAATCATAATATTTATAACCTCTCTTATGTACTTCATCTACTAAATAAGACATAATACCTGGAGTATATTTTCTAGAAATAGTATTAGATGAACCACCTGGGAATCTAAGTATTTTAGTATCTATTCCAGTAACTCTCTTAACTCTATCATGAGCCTTATAAAAATCTTCCCAAAAAGCATCACGAGATGCATATAATTTAGCATAATCATGAGTAAATGTATGAACACCTATCGCATGTCCATCTTCTTTTTCACGTAAAAGTACCTGATCACTTCCATATCCCGTAACAAAGAATGTCGCATGAACTCCATATTTTTGTAATGTATTTAAAATATCAGTAGTATATCCACTAGGTCCATCATCAAAAGTAAGATAAACAGTACCTGGAACTGGTTTAGCTATAACACTAACTTCTCTAACTAACTTAGAACAATTACCATAAATATCACAGACATTATAATTAACACTATATTTACCCAACTTAGTATTATCAATATTATTAGTCTTCTTAACCTCTACTACACTACAATTATCCTTAGCCATTACTCCAGGATCATCATAATTACTATTTAAATACATTGTATCGTTCTTATTACCCTTAAGAGATGCAACTGGTGGTTCGACATCTTTATAATGTAATCCTCTCTCAACTACCATCTTATTATTATGAGAATCAACTGCCTTAAATCTAATACCTTTATTAAACTCTTCTATTTCTAATTTATTAGTAATATCTCCATCATAATTATCAACTACCTTATAAGTATTAGAAAACTTCTTAGAAGGACAAACATAAATATCTCCCTTAGGTAAATTAATAGTAGGAGCAACTCTATCTCCAACTTCAACTATTCTCTCTATCTTATAATTATTAACCTTATAAACTAACTTATATTTACCTAACTTCTTATTATTAACACTACCACTAACCTTAACTAAATTAGTAATATCTTTTCCTCTAATACTAGCCTTATAACCAGGTTCTACAAACTTATTAGGATAATTAATAAAATACTTTCTACCTCCATTTAACTTAATAACTGGAAATAACATAAATCTAAATAAAACACCAAGTAAAATAACTACCGCAACAATAGCTATATACTTATAATTACTTTTCTTGAACTTTAACCTTCTCATTTATTCCTCCAACAATTTCTTTAATACTATCTCTATTAATTACAATAGATAAAATACTAACAATAACTAAACTTAATATATTTAAATATCTATTATTTATATAATATAAACTAAATATAAATATATATTCAATAATTAATCCCTCTATTAAATACTTATCAAATTTAATATTAATACTCTTAACTATATCAAAATGTCTAACCATAGCCATAACTAAATAACTTAAAGCAGTAGATATAGCCGCAGCATATAAACCAATATATTTAATTAATACTACATTTATTAATATATTTACTAAAGCACCAATAATAGTAGTAGAAGCAACCTTCTTAGTCTCTTTTCTCGCAATATAAATACCAGTATATATACAAACTAATACATTAAATACACAAGATATTGTAAGTATAGGAATATAATTATAACTATCACCAAATTTACTATTTACAAAGAAAGGAAAAATAAATGGCATAATTACAAGCATCATAGCCCCCATACTAGAGAATATCTTTAAACTCTTATTAGTAATCTCACTAAAGAATATATCTCTATCTTTATCATCTATATGTAGTGCACTAGATTCACTCCAAGATAAATTAAATATACCAAGTAAACTACTAATTATAGTAGGAAACTTATTACTAACCGCATATATTCCATTAAATGCCTTACCCATTATAAAAGTTATTATAGTTCTATCACTTATATTAATAACCCACCAACTAACACCATTAGGTACAAGTGGAATACTATATTTAAACATAGACTTAATTAACTTATTATCAAATAAATTAAATTTAATATATTTATATAACTTTAAACTAAATATTAAATATATAGAACATATAAAATTAGCTATCATCATAGATAGAATCATTCCACTAGCTCCACTCTTCATATATACAATAAAGAATATATTAGAAAGTATAGTAACAACACCAGCTATAATAGATGCTACTGAATATTTAACAGTCTTACCCATACCTCTTGCTATCTGTAATAAATTACCAGATAATACACAAGCAAGTACACAAAGAAGTACAATCCATCTAAATGGAATAGTAATAAAGCTAGTAAAAATAGCATATAAAATACTAAATATTAAAGAACTAATACCAAATATAATAAAATTATTAGTAATCAAATTACTAGTATCATTATTACCCTTCTTCCTATCATCTATTAAATATCTAAATATACTCATTTCACTTTCTAATGTAATAATAGGAACTATTAAAGTAACATAACTAGTAATTAAATCAACTAACCCATATTCAGATGTAGATAAATAACCCGTATATAAAGGTAATAAGAAAAAAGATATTAATCTAGTTGATATCCTACCAATAAATATAATAATTGTATTTTTAAGAAGTTCTTTTTTCTTCATATATCCTCCATAATATTATACCAATAATTCCACCTATTAAATCTATTAAAATATCTATTATAGATCCACTTCTATTAGGAATAAATAATTGATGTACTTCATCACTAATTGAATAAATTAATATAAATAATATACTATTTATATATATTTTTTTATTAAAATCAATTAAATAATTAGAAACACTAAAACCAAGTAAAGCATATAAACTAATATGTGCACTCTTTCTAATTATCTTAGTCAGTAATCTTCTATTTATATTGAAATTTAATATATTATAAAACCCATCTACAAATATATTACTCTTAATAGTACTAATACTACCACTATCATGACTAAATATAAAAATAATAATCATGATAGTAATAACAATTAATAATTTATAATTAATGTACTTTTTCATTTAATATTTTATTAACTTCCTCTAAATCATTAAAATGAATCTTTTCTTTACCAACTATATGATAAGTATCAGATCCTTTACCAAGCACTAATAACATTCCTCCATCTTTTATCATAGAAATTCCTAAACTAATCGCATCATGTCTATCAGGCACTATAGAATATGTTGAATCATCTAATAAACTAGCCATAGACTTACATATTTCTAAAACATCTTCTCCTCTAGGATCCTCCATAGTAAATATAGGATATGCTCCATGTTTTAATATAACTTCTCCCATATGAGGTCTCTTAAATGGATCACGTCCACCTGCTGCTCCTATAACTACAACTTTCTTACCATTAGTAATATTATCAGCTAAACTAAGTACATTATCAATCCCATTAACAGTATGAGCATAATCTATCATAATATATTTATTATCTTGATTATAAACCATTTCACATCTACCATCTACATGTATTAAAGGAATTCTAGTTAATATAGTATCTAACTTTTCTCCCAAATGTAGACAAGCATCTATCGCAGCTGCTAAATTATAAGCATTATATTCACCCATTAAAGGAGAATTAATAGAATATGTTTTACCATCTATAATATATTCAATTAAACTACCATCACTAGTATTTTTAAATGACTTAATAGAAATATCACCATTCTTACCATATGTACTAACACGAGATACACATATATCTCTAAACTCATCAAAATACTTATCATCACTATTTAATATAGATAAACCGTCTTTCTTAGTTTGTTTAAAAAGCATCATCTTACATTCTTTATAATTATCAAATGTCTTATGAATATTTAAATGATCTCCTGTCAAATTAGTCATTATAGACATATCAAAATTAATAGTTTGAACTCTTCCTCTAAAAAATGCTTCACTAGATGCTTCCATTACTAAAGTATCGCAACCATTCTTCTTAAACATATCCATATATTTATATAATTTATCAGAATCAGGTGTAGTATTATTAGTAGCTAATTTAAAACTATTACAAATAACACCATTAGTACCAATATACCCACATCTATCTCCAAGTAAAGTATATATCATACTAGCAGTAGTCGTCTTACCATCAGTACCAGTAACACCTATTATATTAAGTTTATCATCTACATTATCATAAAACCTCTTACATAATCTTGGTAACTCATAATTAGTATCAGGAACCATTATTAAAGGCACATCTTTTTCTCCAACATAATGACTAATAACGCAAGCTGATGCCCCTCTTCTAATCGCATCATCTATATAATCATGTCTGTCAACTCCAACACCCATTACACATACAAATAAGTCTCCTTCAACTACTTCTGTACTAGTTATTTTAATATCTTTTATAACTACATCACTAGTAGTATCATATAATTCACTTAACTTTTTCATAAGTCCTCCTGCTAATATATTATACAGTAAATGACTAAATAATTAAAGAAAATAACTTGTAGATATATACGTTTTACATTAAAATTATTATAGGTGATAATATGAAATGTAAAATATATGGAATTGGAACAGACTTAGGAGTTCACATAGATGGAGAAAGACTAGGAGCTAAACAATTAATTAATGATATAAAAAGCTTTTATAAAGATGAAATAATAGAAATAGATCAAGATGAAGAAATAATAAAATCAAAAAATCTATCTGACCATAGAAAAAATGAATATGAAATAAATCATCTAAGTGAAACTATTTATAATAAAATGAATGAATTATATGATAAAAACACATTTAAAATAACAATCGGAGGAGACAAAACTTCATCTCTTCCATCAGCTCTATCAGAAATAAATAATAACGATAATTTAGGATTAATTTGGATAGGTGCAACTCCATCATTTTCTACATTCAAAGAAACATCTAATGGTAACTTAGAAAATCTTATTTTATCATCTCTAACAGGGTATGAAAAAGAATTAGCTACATGGAATAAGAAATATTATAGTGAAATAAAAACATGTATTGTAGGACTACGTAAATCAGATGAAAAAGAAAAAGATAATTTAAAATATACAGGTATCAAAGTATTTACAACAGATGATATAAAAGACTATGGAGTTAGTAAAGTAATATATGATGCCCTATCAATTTCAGCAAATAAAACTAAAGGTGTACACATAGTATATGATTTAAATATAATAGACCCAAATACATCACCCGGAGTATCAATTCCAATATATAATGGAATTAATGAAGAAGAAGCCATTACTATAAATGAAGAATTATTAAAATATAAAAAATATATTAATTCAATCGATATCGTGGGCTTTAACCCACTAAGAGATAAAGAAAGAAAAACAGAACAAATAGCCGTAAACCTATTAGCTCAAATAATAACAGAAATAGAAAAAAACAAGTAAATAAAGTGAACTGTTTAGGGTTCACTTCAAAAACTTGTTTTTTTTATTAATAATTTCTATCTCTTAAAAATACAGGAATATCATCATCACGATCTACTCTTAATTCCTCATCATCTTCTACTCTACTTCTTCTAGTATGTGTAGAATTAGCATCAATTAAAGTAGGCTTTTCTGGAACAGTTTCTTTCTTACTCTTATCAAATCCAGTCGCAATAACTGTTACTATTACTTCATCACTTAAATTTTCATTTATCACACAACCAAATATTGTATTAATATCAGTCTTAGAAGCCGCTCTAACAACCTCAGCTGCTTGCTCCGCTTCAAATAAAGCAAGATTTAATCCACCAGTAATATTTATAATGGCATCTGTTGCTCCATCGATTGATGATTCTAGTAATGGTGATGATACTGCTTGACGAGCAGCTTCTATTGCTCTATCTTCACCCATACCAATACCAATACCTATTATTGCATGTCCACTCTTTTCCATAACTGCCTTAACATCAGCAAAATCTAAGTTAACTAAACCAACTACAGCAATTAAATCTGAAATTGATTGAACACCACGTCTTAATACATTATCTACTTCTTTAAATGCCTCTAACATTGGAGTAGTCTTATCTATTATTTCTCTTAATCTATCATTAGGAATAATTATTATAGTATCAACATGTTTTTGTAACTCTTCAATACCAGCAATAGCATTAGCCATTCTCTTCTTACCTTCAAATGAAAATGGTTTAGTAACTATCGCAACAGTAAGAGCACCAAGACTTTCAGCTATTTCAGCAACAACAGCAGCAGAACCAGTACCAGTTCCTCCACCCATACCACATGTAATAAATACCATGTCAGCTCCATCTAATGCTTCCTGTATTTCTTTTTTAGACTCAAGTGCAGCTTCTTTACCAACACCAGGATCAGCTCCTGCTCCTAGTCCATCAGTTAAATTAACACCAAGTTGAATTTTCTTATCAGCTTTAGATTTCATTAATGCTTGTAAATCAGTATTTGCCGCAATAAACTCTACTCCCTTAACTCCTGATTCTATCATTCGGTTAATGGCATTTCCTCCACCACCGCCTAATCCTATTACTTTAATTTTAGCTAATTGATCCATCTCAAGTCCGCCTATCATAAATCGTCCTCCTTATTGCCAAAAAAATTAAACATCTTATTCATGGCTCTCTTATTTTTATTATCTTTTTCTTCTTTCTTTTCTTCCTGAATATTTAATGACTGAATAAATTGTTCCTTATCTACCATATCATAATGCTTATCTCTTAAAGACAATTTATTATCATAATATAATATAGCCCCGTAGCAACTAGAAAACTTATTATGTCTAATCCCAATAGTAACTAAATTAAGTACTTCAGCCTTATTTATAACTTTTTCAAGTAAATGATTAAAACCACTAATTTCAGTTAAACCACCTGAAACAATTATATAACTAATTTGTCTATTTGTTAAGTTTTTTATTTCCTTTTCACTAACTTCTAGTATTTCTCTTATTCTTGCCTCAACCACTCTAGAAATTTCTTCTTGATTAATCTCTTTATCATCTATTTTAATAACTTCACTATTATCAGCATATAAAGAATCCGCAACAGCAAAAGTCTCTTTTAATTTAGATGCTTTATCAGTTCCAACTCTATATATATAATCTATATCTTTATCAACATTTATACTGCCTCGTGCAATAACAGAATTCTTAATTTGAATACCTCTATTAAATACAGAAACATTAGTATCTAAATATCCAATATTAATTATTGCTCCTACTTTATTACTATAATCTCTTTGTATAGCATAATAATCACCTGTACTAGTATACATTATATCAACAACATCTACTCCACATCTTTTAAGTGTTCTAAATAAATTATATAAATCATTCTTAGGAGTAACAGAAATAACTACTCTAGAAGATAACTTATCACCAGTAACACCTTTAGCATTAGAATATTCAACTCCATCTACTTTAAATTTAATAGGAAAAGCAGTAACCAACTCATTCTTAACAAAAGACTGACCACTAACCGCATCCCTAAGTAAATTACTAATATCTTCTCCACTAACTTTATCATTTATTATATCTACTTGAGCAGGTATTATATCCATTATTGCATCCTTTGCTGATATAGCAAGTAAAACCTTATCTATCTTAATACCAATTATATTACTAACACTATCTATCGCAGACTTAATAGATTTAATTAAATCTTCTTCATTTATTACTCTGCCTCTTTCTATTCCTCTACTCCTAACAGAAGTAGTCGCAAGTGTATTAAACTTATTACCAACTTTTTGTAATACTACAACTTTAATACTATAACTACCAATATCAATACTCGTATAAATATTACTCATAACTACCTCTATCTATAACAATAATTATATAAGAAAAGAGCTTATCATGCAAGATATTTATGACTAAGCTCTAATACTATTCTTTTATTTCAAAATGATTTCCATTGTCTAAATATAATATACCCTTATGATTATCAAGTTGAGAATATATATTATCATAATAACTAATTTTATTAAATTTAGTTAAAGTAATATAAACCAAATTACCATCATTCATATATAAAATAAATCTTTCTTTATCAATATTATTAGGAGAATATTCTATATCACTAATCTTATTAAGTATATTATCATTAACTTTAGAAAGAGAATTAATTAACTCCCTATAAATATTATTAGGTACAAAATTAAGTAATCTTGGTAAAACAAACTTAACTACAGAATCACTCTCTTTAATCTTAGTATTATCATTAAAACTATATTCATTACTAACACCATTAAATAAAACAGCTCTTTTCTCCACTATATTAATTTTTATACTAAAAAAGCCTCTTCTTATACTAACATCTTTTATATAAGGATCTTTCTTAAGTACATCTTGATAATAAAAAATATTATAAGTAATAAACTTAGGATAATAATATAAAGAAGCTTTCTTAATTATATAATCATCATTTAAATATTTATTACCACTTATATATATATTTCTAACTCTAACATTAAGTAGTATTTTAATAAAAAAAGATATTAAAAGTACTACAACTATAAATATTAGAAAATTAAATATTTTAAGTTTTTTCTTCTTAATAACTTTTTTATTCATAACTACTCCCAATTTACTTTTTCTTGTTCACATCTAAGTTCTACACCAAACTTATTAAATACTTCTTTCTTAACATGCTCAATTAAATTATATATATCTTCTGCACTCGCATTATTTTTATTTATTATAAAATTAGCATGTTTCTCACTAACTTGAGCCCCACCTATCATATATCCTTTTAATCCTGCTTCTTCTACCAACTTACCAGCAAAATTACCTACAGGATTTCTAAATACTGAACCAGCTGAAGGATACTCTAATGGTTGAGATAAAACTCTTCTATCTCTTCTTTCTTTTATTACTTGTCTAATAGCTTCTTCCTTACCATTATATAATCTAATACTTGCTTCTAATATAACATAACCAGGATTATGTTGAAAAAAACTATCTCTATAATGGAAATTTAATTCTTTATTAACTAATGTAATTATTTGATTAGAAGGAGTTAATACCTTAACATCCCTAACAACATATCCCATATCTAAATTATATGCCCCAGCATTCATATATATTGCTCCACCTATACTACCAGGTATACCAGAAGCAAATTCAAAACCAGTAAGCCCTCTCTTACATATCTCATTAGATAATTTTAAAAGAGATACTCCAGCTCCAACAACAACTTTATTATATGGTAAAAAATCTATATGATTTAAATTATCTAGTTTAATTAATACTCCATCATATAACTTACTACTAAATAGTAGATTACTACCTCTTCCAATTATTTTAAATTTAATAGAATTATCTTTTAAATAAATAATCGCATTACTTAAACTCTTAATATCTTTAGGAGTAAATAAAACTGAAGCTACTCCACCAACTCTATAAGTAGTTAAATTCTTAATAGGAACAGAAGTCTCTATTTTACCCAAATCTTCCTTACTTACTTTTTCTATAAAATCTTTCATCATTTCACCAATTTTTCTATTTCTATAATTATTTTATCAAGTGAATTATTAACACTTAACTTTAATGCATTATCATGCATAATCATGCATTTAGAACTATCATTTATTATATCATCTATCTTATTAACTATACTAGATGAAAACTCATCTTCAGAAACTATAACCGCTGCTCCTGCTGCTTCTAAACTTAATGCATTCTTATATTGATGATTATTACTAACATAAGGACTAGGTACTAAAATAGCAGGTATACCAATAGAAGTTATCTCAGATATAATAGATGCTCCAGCTCTACTAACTATTAAATCAGAATCTTTCATAAGATTAATTAAATTATCCATATAAGGTACTATCTTTACATTAGAGTAATTAAACTTACTAAATTGTTCATAATACTTATCACCAGTAATAACTAATACATTATATTTCTTATCTTTAAAACTTGGAATAATATTAACTAACTCCTTATTTATAGTACTACTACCTAAACTACCCATAACTATAATTACTAATTTACCACTCTTAAATAAATTAGTCTTAGGATATAAATCTATATTAAATACTTCTTGACTTCTAGGGTTACCAGTATAAACAGTCTTATTACTTGGAAAATACTTAATAGAAGACTCCATAGAAACACATATAGTAGATGCATTTTTACTAAGCAATTTATTAGATAAACCAGGAATACTATTTTGTTCATGTATAAGTGTTTTTATATGAAGACTAGAAGCAGCCTTTAAAACAGGTAAAGTAATATAACCACCTACTCCAATAACTAAATCAGGATTATACTCTTTTATTATTTTTCTAGCTTTAAAATAAGCCTTAACATACATTATAAATACTAAAATATTTTTAAATATATTTTTTCTATTTAAACCCTTAATAGGAATACCTATAAAATCTATTCCCTTATCAGGTACAATTCTAGACTCCATTCTATCTGTTGTTCCAATATATAAAACTTGATGATTTTCTTTAATTAATCTAGAGGCAATACTAAGAGCTGGATAAATATGTCCACCTGTACCTCCTGCCGCAATAATAAACTTCATATTAACTCCTAAAATATATAAAAAGTACTACTAATATAATAATTATAATAATACCAAGTACTATCTTTTGCTTTCTATAATCATCTAATGGATTACTATTATCTAAATTAGAATCCTCATTCATTTCTACTTCTTGATATGAAAAATCATCTTGTCCTAAATTTTCTTTTGTATTTTTATCATTCATTGTAATCCTCCATATTAATTTTACCAAAATATTAAAAGATTGTAAATTAATATATAAACTGATAAAATAAGTACGAATCGAGGAAAAGAAAATGGTAGGAATAATCGCAGAATATAACCCACTACATAATGGGCATAAATACCTAATAGATGAAGCAAAAAAACTATTTAAAAATCAAACTATAATTTGTGTATTATCAGGTAACTTCACTCAAAGAGGAGACGTTTCTATAATAGATAAATTTAAAAGATCCCAAGAAGCAATAAATGCAGGATGTGACTTAGTAATAGAACTACCATTCCCATTTGCTACTCAATCAGCAGATTACTTTGCTAAAGGTGCCCTATCTCTTCTAAATCATTTAAAAGTTGAAAACTTAGTTTTTGGCTCAGAAGCAAATGATATAAATACACTAATAGAAATAGCATCTATTCAAAATAACAATGATAATTTCAATACATTAGTAGGAATATATTCTAAACAAGGATATAACTATCCAACAGCTTTGTCTCTTGCAATAAAAGATTTAACTAATAAAGTAATAGATACACCAAACGACCTTCTAGGAGTATCATATATAAAAGAAATATTAAAAAATAACTACAATATAAAACCAACTATAATAAAAAGAACATCAAATTATCATTCTTATGAATTAAAAGAAACCTCATCCGCAACTGCCATAAGAAATGCCATAATAAATAATGTTAATATAGAAAAAGAAGTACCAAAATTCACCTTAAAAGATATAAATAATATTCATAAAATAGAAGACTACTTCAATATATTAAAATATAAAATAATAACAGAGAAAGATTTATCTATCTATCAAACAGTAGACGAAGGAATAGATAAACTATTAAAGAAAAATATAACTAAAGCAACAAGCTATAAAGAATTAATACAACTAACTAAATCAAAAAGATATACCTATAATAAAATATGTAGAATGCTACTACACATACTATGTAATTTTACAAAAGAAAAAGCTAATGAATTTAATAAAATAACATATATTAGGCCCCTAGCTTTTAATAATAAAGGTAAAATATATTTAAATAAAATTAAAAAAGAATTAAGTATCCCTATAATATCTAAAATAACAAAAGAAAAAGATAAGATGTTAGAATATGAATTATCAACTACTCTAATATATGATTTAGGTAATGAATCTACTTACTATAAAGAAATACATAATAATCCATATAAAAAAGATGCCAATTAGGCATCTATTTTTGACTAGAAGTATAATAAGTTCCTCTACCACCAATCTTAATCTTAATGACTTCCTCTAAAGTATCAAGAGTTCTTTCTCTACCATGTATAAGAAGCATATCTTGAAAAGATCCATGTACCCCTTCACTAGAAGTAAAAGTTCTAATAGTACTTCCCCCAAGCTTATAAGCTAAGGCTAGTACTTCTTTACTATATTTAATTATATTATTAGCTTCGTCTATTCTAATACTAGAAGCACTTCTCCTAGGATCTATCTTACTCATATATAAAACTTCATCAACATAAATATTACCAAGTCCAGCAATAATACTTTGATCAAGTAATGCGCTCTTAATTGGTATTTTTTTATTTCTAATTTTATTATATAAATATTCTCCAGTAAAACTATCATCATAAAAATCAGGACCAACATTATTAAGTGGAAAAGTATTATACGCATCAGACAGTGGTATCAAATACATCTTACCAAATTTTCTAACATCCATATATCTAAAAGATATTTGATCATCGAGTATTATCTCAACATGTTGATGTTTTTCGTGTTTTTCTCCTACTTTTCTAAATATAAATTTGCCTTCCATTCTAAGATGAATTATCAAAGCATAATTTGTAAGTTTTATAACTATAAATTTACCTCTAGTAGTAATATCTCTAATTTCTTCTCCAACTATCTGATTAATAAAAGTAGGAATGTCACTAGAAGCAATTATATTATTCCAATAAACTCTAACACCAGTAATTCTTCTTTTTAATATCTTTTTTCTTAAAGAATCACTAACACACATAACCTCTGGCTTTTCAGGCATAAATCCTCCTATTTTGCATCATATAAATTATCTCCATATGAAATATCTACTTTCAATTTAACTTTTAATGGAAAAGCGTTTTCCATTAAATCTCTGACTATTTTTATAACTTGATCTAACTCATTATCATAAACATTAAATACAATTTCATCGTGTATTTGTAAAAGCATTCTACTCTTAAGATTTAACTCTCTAAATTTATTATAAATATCTACCATAGCCTTCTTAAGTATATCCGCAGCACTACCTTGTATAGGAGTATTAAGAGCCATTCTTTCTCCGCTTTGTCTAATCATATAATTACTACTATTAAGTTCTTTTATAATTCTACGTCTATTCATAATAGTCTTAACATAACCATTCAAATATGCATCTTTTTTTACTCCATCCATATATTCTTTAATATTAGGAAAACTATCTAAATAATTATCTATAAATTTCTTGGCTTGAACTAAATCAATTCCCAAATCTTCAGATAAACCAAAACTACTAATTCCATATAATATACCAAAATTAACGGCCTTAGCACTTCTTCTCATATCTTTAGTAACATCTTCTACTCTAACGCCATATATTTGTGCAGCAGTATTAGTATGAATATCAATATCTTTATTAAAGGCATCACACATATTAGGATCATTAGAAACAGAAGCGAAAACTCTAAGCTCAACCTGTGAATAATCACTAGATAATAACTTACATCCATCCTCCGCAACAAATGCGCATCTAATTAATTTGCCATATTGATCTCTTGCTGGAATATTTTGTAAATTAGGACTAATACTAGATAATCTACCTGTTCTAGTTAATGTTTGAGTATAAGTAGTATGTATCTTACCATCTTCCCTAATTTCATTAATTAAACCAATACAATAATTTGTATATAATTTATTTAATTTTCTATACTCTAAAACTTTATTAACTATATCTATATCTTTTATTTTATTTAAAATATCATGACTAGTACTATATTTATTATCTTTAACCTTCTTAGGATATGGTAATTTCAATACATCAAATAATATATGTCCAAGTTGCATAGGAGACATAATATTAAATGTCTCTCCTGAAATATTATATATATCTTCTTCTAACTTCTTTAACTGTGCAGTAATATCATTACTCATCTTATCAAGATATTCTCTAGAAACTCTAATACCCTCTATCTCCATAGATGCAAGTACATATACCAAAGGCATCTCTATATCATTAAATAATTCACCCATAGAACTATTATTAATATCTTCTATTATCTTAGAATAAGTATTATATATAAACATACATTTAGTAATACTATTATTAATATATTGTTCTAAATCATATTCTTTAGGCTTCTTAACACTACCAAATAAAAAGCTATCACTAATAATATTGTAATTAAAACTATTTCCTAATAAACTAATATCATTAATATCATTATAATCAAGTAAATAAGACGCTATCATTAAATCGTAACTACATTTAATATTAATACCATACTTATTAAGTACTACAATATTTTTCTTTAAATCATATGTATATTTAGATACATCACTACTAAATATATCTTTATATTTGATAATATCAGCCTCTTCTATATAATAAGAATTACTACCATCATATAAACTAATACCCATAACTTGCCCACGGCTATAATTATCGCCAAGTACTTCTACAAAAAAACTAAAAGGCTTATTACTAAAATTATCAATAGATGTTCTTTTTATTTCAACTATCTCATCTTCCTTAGAAGAACTATTATTAATATTAAAACTATCTATCTTCCTAATAAAACTATTAAATTCAAACTCTTCCAAATAAGATAAAAACTTTTCTTTATCAATACCTAAATATTTACAATCTTCCAAAGTAAAATCAATAGGTACATCTCTAAATATAGTCGCAAGATAATAAGATGTATAGGCATCATCCTTACCATTAATTAACTTTTCTTTTAACTTACCACTAATATTATCAATATTTTCATATACTCCATCTAAACTACCATATTTAGTAATCAGACTAATCGCAGTCTTTTCACCAATTCCTTTTACCCCAGGTAAATTATCAGAAGGATCACCCATCAAAGCTTTTAAATCTATCATTTTAATTGGACTAGTACCATACATTTCCATAAATTTATTAGGATCAACGTATATAGAATCATTACTCTTTAATAATTTCATATTAACTTCATCACTAACTAATTGTAATAAATCTTTATCACTACTTACGATAGTAGCATAAAACTTATCCTCTTCATCTACTATCTTACTTAAAGTACCAATAATATCATCTGCTTCATAATTTTCTATTTCAAAATATTTAATACCCATCGCATCAAGTACTTCTTTCGCAACAGGAAATTGTTGTTTTAATTCTATAGGTGTCTCATTTCTACCAGCCTTATAAAAGTCATACTCTTTATGTCTAAATGTTTTACCCTTATCAAAAGCAACTAATATATAATTAGGTTTTTCCTCTAATATTATTTTATGCATCATACTAATAAATCCATATAATGCATTAGTAGGAAATCCCTTAGAATTTTTCATAATAATACCATTATATGCAGTACCGTAATAACTTCTAAATACTAAGTTATTTCCATCCACTAAAATTATTTTTTTCATTATATCACCAATATTAGTATAACATAACTTATTTATTTATTGTGACCTCATTACGATATTTAGCATTATATCTTTCTACTGTATCACTTATATTATATAAAGCTAAAACAAATAAGCCATACACTCCTAATATAAACACAATCTTTTTAATTTTTTCTATAAACATAATTTCACTCTCCTCTTCATGTATCTATCTTAACTCGAACAATCGTTCAAGTCAAGAATATAAAAACATTTGTTTGACTTTTTACACTTTTAATAGTAAACTTTATTTAGGAGGTAACTATGGAAAAGTTAACTACAAGACAAGAATTTATATTAAAAGCAATAAAAAAACTTATTGCTGAAAACGGATATCCACCAACTGTAAGAGAAATTGGTAAATTAACAAACTTATCTTCACCAGCAACAATACACTTTCATATAGAAAAACTTGCAGAAAAAGGATATATTAAAAAAGATAGTACAAAAAATAGAACATTAGAACTTTTAGTTCCAAATGAATATCTAGAACAAAATGATGACGTAATCAAAGTACCACTACTTGGTAAAGTAACTGCAGGCACACCAATAGAAGCAATAGAAACACCAGATGAAGTATTTTCTCTTCCAAGAGAATTAATACCTAAAAATAAAGAAATATTTACTTTAAAAGTATCAGGTGAATCTATGATAAACGTAGGAATATATGATAAAGATATTTTAATAGTAGAAAGAACAAATGTTGCGAAAAATGGCGATACAGTAGTTGCGATGAACGAAGATAATGAAGCTACTATAAAAACATTTTATAAAGAAAATGGCTATTTCCGTCTACAACCAGAAAACGATACAATGCAACCAATAATTCTTAAAACAGTAACAATTCTAGGTAAAGTAATAGGTCTCTATAGAAAATTTTAAAAAAAAGGCAAATCAATGATTTGTCTTTTTAATTATTTCCTTTACTACATAATTAGATATAAGTAAACCACCTACCGCAGGTACAAATATACAAGAAGCAATATCGCCATCAGTATCGATACATTTCTCATTACTTGATAATACAACAATATTCCTACTGCCAACACTCTTTCTTAACTTCTTCGCAATAGGATCATAACTAGTCTTATCAAGTGTAGTTATTTCTAACTTACTAGGATCGATCTTTCTACCAGTACCACAACTAACTATTTCTCTAATACCTCTTAACTTACATTCTTCTATTAATTTAATCTTAGTAGGCATATAATCTATCGCATCAATAATAAAATCTACCTTCTTAGAAAATAAAAGTTCTATATTAGAAGTATCAATAAATTTATCAATCTTATTAACCACAATATCTGGATTAATATCTTTAATCCTCTCTTCAAATAAATCTACTTTCTTACAACCAACATTAGAATTAAGCGCAATAATTTGTCTATTAATATTACTAGAATCAACTATATCCCCATCGACAATAGTAATCTCTCCAATAGAAGATCTAACTAAACCCTCTACTACATATCCTCCTACTCCGCCTAATCCTAATACTAGTACATGACTATTTCTTAACTTATCAATACTATCTTTACCAATTAAATTTTCAAATCTTATAAAATTAGACATCTTTTTTCTCCAATATCTTCTTCTCTTCACTTAATTGTCTTTTTGATTTAATTAAATTTAAAGAATTACCAGTAACTAATTTACTTATAGTATTAAGCCTATTATATATCTCCATATTACTATAACTAATAGAGTAATATCTATCTATATTATGCTTATCTCGACTATTTATTTTATTAAATACTTTCATAACCTTCTTATAATCATCCTCTAATACAGTAGAATTATCTATAACTATTCCTTCAAACATATTTAAACCATTTATAATATCAATAAGATAACTAAGTCCTGCTCCCTCTATTAACATAGGCCAACGACTACTATCCTTTACTGTTCTAACAATACTTTCTAAACTAGCAATGTCTCCATCAGTTATTTTATCAAATCCACACTCACTAAGTACTAAATATCTACCTTTATTAATATCTGGAACCATCTTTCTAATATCAGTAATACATCTATCATATAATTTATTAATCATTAAAGAATCACTTTTAACAGGACCACTAACTTTATATATATCATAAGTCTTACTATTACTTCTACTTAAAGTATTAATTTTAATATTAGATGAATTTCTATATGCATTATTAACTATAAAATCATATTGACTAACTTTATTATAATTAGAAAACTTAAGATTATTTATAACTATATCACTAGGATTTACATTATCACTACCAACAATCTCAGTATTTTTAAGTTTAAAACACACATTTAATATTCTATTTTTATTTATAATTGGAAGAATTAACATATCTTCACCTCGCGCATGATATTATATCACACATTATAAAATAATAAAAGCAGTACTTACGTACTGCTCTTTTATAACTAGAAGTCATTCCGGCAACGATTAAAACCTGTATTTACAGGTGGGTGAATATACGCTAACTTTAGGATTCTTAATTATATTAAGCATTCGACACCATTAGCTGTTCCATTCTCCCTTATCGTCACTTCGTTGGTTTTAATAAAGCTCTAGAATTGTTTACCTTCTAGTAATTTTATTATACCACATTTTTATATTTTTTAAAGATATATAACTTATCTTTACATAATTTCATCGTCTAATATATCACTATTATTAACATTTTCTTCTAAAAAATAAATTAATGCATCTAGTGATATAGTAACTTCTTCCTTAGTCTTATTATTCTTAATTATAATTTCATTTTCTAATAATGAATTATCATTTAATACAGCAATAAATTTAGAATTTAATCTATCAGCTTGCTTAAATTGTGATTTTAAACTTCGACCATTATATTCAGTCTCTACTTTAAAGCCAGCATTTCTTAACATATCTGTTAAATATATAGCATTCTTCTTTTCACTATCCGAAACATACATTAAAAATAAATCAATACTATTGTCAATTGGCAATTTAACTTCTTCAAGTATTAAAGCTTGGACTAGTCTTCCTACTCCACTAGCAAATCCCATACAAGAAGTTTCTGGCCCACCTAAATCTTTAACTAAGTCATTATATCTACCACCAGCACCAAGAACATTATTAGTACCAAATCCATCTACCTTAGCTTCTATTTCAAATACAGTATGAGAGTAATAATCAAGTCCTCTAACAACAGTATCATCAACTACATAATTAACTCCAAGTAAATCAAGATATTCTTTAACTTTATTAAATCTATCACTACTGTACTCATTTAAATAATCACTTATCTTAGGAGCATTTTTCATTATTTCAGTTTCTTTATCTACTTTACAATCTATCATTCTAAGAGGATTTTTATTAAGTCTATCATGACAATCACTACATAAACTATCAATACAAGGAGTAAAGTATTTAACTAAAGCTTCTCTATAATTATCTCTAGATTCTTTATCTCCTAAACTATTAATATTAACTTTAATTTGTTTTAATCCTAACATCTTAAATATATGAACTGCTAAAGATATAACTTCAGCATCTACCATAGGATCATCACTACCAAGTACCTCTACTCCAAATTGAGTAAGTTCTCTATCTCTTCCACTTTGAGGTCTTTCATATCTATACATTGTACCATTATAATATACTTTAATAGGTTGAGTAGCATCCCCATACATCTTATTTTCGATATAAGCTCTAGCAACTCCTGCAGTACCTTCTGGTCTTAATGCAATATGTCTTTTACCTTTATCATAAAAGTCATAAGTCTCTTTACTAACTATATCACTAGCTTCTCCTATTCCTCTATGAAATAAAGTATAATCCTCAAATATAGGAGTTCTAATATAATTATAATTATATTTTTCTAATATATCATCAACTACACTATTAACATATTGCCAAATCTTAGCTTCTCTTCCAAATAAGTCATTACAACCCTTTTGTCTTTGTATCATAAATTCTCCTTTTCTAAACTAATTGTAATTGGTCCAATATTAGTAAAACTAATCTCCATATCTGCACCAAATACACCAGTTTCAACTTTAACATATTTACTTAATTCTTTATTAAATTCTTCATATAAAGGTAGTGCCTTATCTCCACCTAACGCGTTAACATAACTAGGTCTATTACCTTTCTTTGTATCAGCATATAAAGTAAACTGACTAATAGAAAGTATCTCTCCACCTACATCTAGTATACTCTTATTCATGACACCATTACAATCATCAAATATTCTAAGATTAACTATCTTATTAACTAAATACTTAATAGTATTAGAATCATCCCCTAAAGTAAATCCAACAAGTACCATCAATCCACTCTTAATATGTCCAACACATTTATTAGAAACTACACAACTAGCCTCACCACTTCTTTGTACTATTACTCTCATTTAATCCCTCTTTCTACATTAGTAATAAATTTAAGCTTATTTAAACTATTAATTATCTTATCTATATGTAAATTATCAGTAACATATAAACTAACATCATATATTAATTGACCATGAGAATTTATCGTCTTAAACTCAACTACATTAACATTATGCATAGAAATATTTTGCATTATATCTAGCATATAACTCTTAGTCTCATTACTATATATTATTAAATTAGTTAAATACTTATGTCCCTTATTTTGATTATTCCAAGTAACTTCCACACATCTATCAGATATATCACCTATATTATGGCATATACTTCTATGTACAGTAATACCATTACCTTTAGTAATAAACCCAATAATATCATCTCCCATTACAGGATGACAACAATTAGCTATATTAACCTTTACCTTATCAATACCACTAACTATGATATCAGCATCATTTTCTATCTTAACTATTTTAGGCTTAGTATCAACTACTTCTTCTTCTTTGTAAATTAAATTAATTAGTCCATTAGGAGAAATAATATCATTACCTATTCCTAAATATATATCTTCTAAGCACTCAACATCTTTATATTCTTTAATAAACTTTTCCATATTAGTATTATTAAAGAAATCAGCAATTGGTAACTTTCTCTTTCTTAATTCTTTCTCTATTATATCTTTACCACGTTCAGTATATATTTCTTTCTCATTTTTAGCAAAATAACTCTTTATCTTACTCTTAGTCTGAGGCAATTTACACATACTTAACCACTCACGTGAAGGAACAGTAGACTTATTAGTACGAATATTTACTACATCCCCATCTTGTAATTCATAATCAAGTGGTACGATAGAATCATTCGCAATAGCACCTATCATAGTATCCCCAACTCTACTATGTATCTTATAAGCAAAATCTATTGGAGTAGATCCAATTGGTAAACTAATAACATCTCCCTTAGGAGTATATACATATATACTATCTCTATTTAATACTTTCTCTTCTACTTCATTAATAAAATCTTCATTAGTTAAATTATCTTGTTGTAAATCATAAATAGATTTAAATAATTGTAATTTCTGTTCTAATTTATTTTCTAAATTAGCTTCTTGAAGACTACCCTTATTTTCTTTATAACTCCAATGTGATGCAATTCCATTTTCAGCTATCTCATTCATTTCATATGTTCTAATTTGTATTTCAAATAAATATCCATCTACTCCAAATACTGTAGTATGAAGTGACTGATACATATTAGGTTTAGGCATAGCAATATAATCTTTAAATCTATTAGGCATAGGCTTAAACTTAGAATGTATTAATCCAAGTACTATGTAGCAATCATCTACACTATCTACAAGTATTCTTAACCCAAATAAATCATATATATTAGAAAAATTCTTACCCTTAGCTAACTTATTATAAATACTATATATTGATTTAGCACGCCCCGCTATCTCATGTTTAATATTATTATCTATCATAATAGTATCTACAATATCTTTCATCTTAGTAACAGTATTTTCTCTTTCGACTTTAGTCTTATTAAGTCTCTCAGCTATTTCATAATATACATCAGGTTTCAAATATCTTAAACTTAAATCTTCTAATTCACTCTTAAGCTTATGAATACCCAAATGATCTCCAATAGGTACTAATATATTAAGTATCTCACGAGCACGAGACTTTTGTTCATCTTCTGGTAAAGACCATAAAGATCTCATAGAACAAACAGCATCAGCTAACTTAATAATAATTACTCTGACATCTTCACTCATTCCTACTATTATTTTTTTATAATATTCTTTTAAATAATCACTATCAGTAGAAAACTTTAATCTTGTAAGTTTAGCTACTCCATCAACAAGTAAACTAATCTCTTCTCCAAACTTCTCTTTAATTTCATCACATGTTGTATTTCCACATATTACTGTGTCGTGCAAAAGTCCTGCACAAATACTTTGTGAATCAGCAAATACCCCTGTTAAAACATATGAAACACTAAGAGGATGAGTAATATAAGGTTCCCCTGTACTATAATTATCTCCCTCGTGCTTTAAAGACGCAAAAAGATAAGCATCTTTTATAATAGAAAGCTCATCTTCATGAATATATTTACTTGCTTCTTCTAATAAATTATCTATAGTAACTGTCTTTTTAGACATACCATCACATCCTTATTTATTTTTTATTTTTTTAGTCTCTATTGCTATAAATATTACTCCAGCAATAAATATAGAAGAATAAGTTCCAGCAATAAGACCTATAAGCATAGCAATATTAAATGTCATAATTCCACTTGATGCAAGTATTGTTAATGCAATAATTGGAAGTAAAGTTGTAAATGTTGTATATATAGTTCTACCAAATGTAGAAGCAATTGACTGATTACAAATATTAACTAAATCAAGAGCAGTAATTTTCTTATAATCAACACCATTTAAATTTTCTCTAATTCTATCAAATACTACAATAGTATCATTTATTGAATATCCAATTATAGCAAGTACTGCCGCAATGAATAATGAACCAAGTTCTAATCTAAATATTGCAAACATAGCAAACATCATCGCAACATCGTGTAACAATGCTACTACTCCACCAATTGCATAACTAAATTTAAATCTAATACCAACATATATAATAATACCAACAAATGAAAGTATAATTGCTAAAGTAGCATTCTTAATTAATTCTTGTTTAACAATATTAGTAACTACTCCAATATTTACTTTAGCTTTATATTTATTTTCAAAATAAGACTTAACACTCTTAACTTTATTACCATCTAATGCACTCTTAACTCTAATATCTACTTGATTTTTATTTATATTAATTTTTCTAGCCTTAAGTCCTAATTCATTTAATGAAGAATTAATATTTTTATTATCAACTTTTTCATTAGTAATAATTGAAATAGATGTACCTGCCTCGTAATCAATAGATAACTTAAATCCATAGAATAAAGCAATTAAACCGCCAAGGGCAATAAGAATAGAACTAATTGCTATAAATAATTTACTATGCTTTAAAAAGTTAATATTTTTAAATGGCTGATATTTAATCTTTTCATTCTTCTTAATATCAGGAATATTACTTTCTTTAACATTTATAAATAACATCAATTTATCATTAAAGTAATTACTCTTAACAAATACACTCATAATTATTCTAGTAATAAATACCATAGTAAACATAGTAACTAATACTGTAATAATTAACATAGTCGCAAATCCTTTAATTGATGACTCACCAAATATAAACATTATTACAGCAATAATCAATGTAGTTAAATTAGAATCTAGTATTGCAGAAAAGCTTTCTTTAGAACCTTCAGAAAAAGCCATAGGTAAGCTCTTACCCTTATGTAACTCATCCTTAATTCTAGAAAAAGTAATAACATTTGAATCTACTGCCATACCAACACCTAAAACTAAAGCAGCTATACCAGGTAATGTTAATACTCCACCAACTGTCCAGAATGTTGCAAAAGCTAAGAAAGTATAAAGCAACATAGAAATAGATGATATTAATCCTACAAAATGATAAACAACTATCAAGAATAACATAATAAGAATTATCGCTATAATTCCAGCATATAAAGTAGAAGTTAATGTAGCATCTCCAAAACTAGCTCCAACTGTATTTGAACTAATTTCAGTAAGTTTAGCTGGTAAACTTCCGCTATTTATTAAATCAACTAAATTACTAGCTTCTTCTTTTGTAAAATTACCTTGTATTATAACATCACTCGCAAATCCTTGAGAAACTGTCGCAGCAGACAAACAATTAGACTTCTTAGTTCCACACAAATTGCCTTCACTCTTATAAGAATCAAATAATTCATTGTAATCTAACCAAACTACCATAAGCTTATTTTCACTCTTGCTTAACTTATTAGTAACTTCATAAAACTTATTCTTATCTTTTACTGATAATGCTACCGCAGGATTTCCACTTTGATCTTGTGAAAGTTTAGCTCCTCCAGCTTTTAAAACATCACTACTCATAAGTAATTGATCATTAGTATCTCTAAAAGATAAAGTCGCAACACTAGATAAAGTATTTCTAGCTTCATCAGGATTTTTAACTCCAGCTAACTTAACTCTAATCTTATCATTACCTTCTATTTCAATTTCAGGCTCACTAACTCCAAGACTATCAATTCTTTTAAGTAAAGTCTTATATGTAGCTTTAATTTTTTCACTATCCATAGGAGACCCATCAATAGAATTTACCTTATATAATATTTCAAAACCACCTTGTAAATCTAATCCGAATTTTAAATTATTAAATAATGGTATAAATGATGTAGTAATAGCCAAACTAATTAATAATAAAAATATTAACCTATTAATCATAATTCCTTTATTTGTAGATGCGCCTCTCTTAATAATGAAACAACCTATCATACTAACAATATAAAATATTAAATAATAATATAATTTAATAGATAAACCCTTAAATATATACTTATTTAGTATTAAACAAACTATAAATATACAAAAATTAATTATAGTAGAAAATACTATTCTCTTACCTTTCTTCATATCTTTATCTAAACATATTAAAATATTAGGTATCAATATCATAGATAAAGCAATTAATAAAATAAACAAAATATTCATAAATCCTCCATATCATATTTATCAATACTCATAATATCACTTACTATATCACAAAGTAATAAATTATGAGATTGTTTCCACTTTTTAGTAAGCAAACTCCATATTTTAATAGGACTAACTTTAACCCCTATATTATTAAGTTCTCTAACCTTTACTAATAAAGCCGGAAGGCATCTTTTATATAACTCATTTAAACTAGTTATATTATCAACCATAAATACTCCTTTAAACATTTATATTATAACTAATAAATAAAGAAAAATAAAGAAAATATATCATTTTAAAATTTATTTTTATTGAAAATTTAAAGTCTTATTAAACAAATAAAAATATGTAGAAATAAATTCTACATATTTAATTAGTATATTATGGTTGATATTCAATTACTGTATTATTTTGAACTCCCCATCTTGCATTAGGAATAGCTCCCTCTGGTCTCTTAACTATTAATTTAGCGTTTCTTAAAAACCAAAATGCCTTTGGATGAATTTCTTGCATTGTTGCTGGTATTACAATTGTTGGAGTTGTTCCAGCTTCGTTATAACCTATTCCAAATTCTCCTATTTTCTTCATATTTGGGCCTAAATCTACAGTTGTAAATAAACTTTCATATAAAGCATGATTTTCAACTTCTTCTGCTCTTGTAATTTTTATATTTTGAATTCTAGTTGATAAAAATGCTTCGCTAGGAATCTTTAAGCTACTATCCCAAGTAAGATTCTTAATCTTTCCACTTCTTGAAAAAATTCCTTTTTCTACTTCATTTAAAGTATTAGGTATAACTATTTCTTCTATATCTAACTTATTAGCTGCAAATGCTCTAAATTTTATTTTTTCTATTAATGGAGAAATTTTTAAATTAACTACACCTGAATTTTCAAATGCTTTTACTCCAATTACTTTACTGTTTGAAACATCTACATTTTTTATAGTTCCTGCTGCAAATGCTAAATCACCAATTTCTGAATCGTTTAAAACTTTAAGACTATTAACATTCTTAGTATTAGAATAGAACGATTCTGCACCAACTAATTTAACAGTTGATGGTATTACAAGTTCTTCTTGAACAAGTGGATTATCACGAAATGCTTTAAATTCTATAGTTTCAAGTCCTTCATGTAATGTTATTTTCTTAGTACCAAGATAATTAAATGAATATTCACCTATCTTCTTAGTATTACTTATTTCTATTTCTTCTATTTTATTAGGGTTAGCCGAGTATGTTGTTCTAGCAAAATGCATTGGCGTTGTTGCTTTAGCTTTATAGTCTAATTTTTTAATGTTTAATCCATATTTTGTTTGTAATAGACCTTCTCCAATTGTTTCAATACTTTCAGGTATTAATAATTCATTTTGATTAATTCTATTATCATTAAATACTCCTCTTCCAAGTGTTTTTATAGTATTAGATAATTTTAGTTTTTCCACTTCTACATTGCTAAATGCATAATCAGCTATATTTTGAGTATTACTTATTTCTATTTCTTTTATCTTACCTAATCTAAATGCATTAGAATAAACTTCTTTTGCTTCTAATATTAATTTATTTATTTTCTTTTCACTTGAATAAAATGCATTATTAACTACTTTTTCTACACTTGCTGGAATTTTTAATTCATTTTGAACTATTGCTGTATTTTGGAATGAACTACCTCCAATAAATTTTGTTTTTTCTCCAAAATCAACTGTTTTAACTTTACTATTGAAGAAAGCTCCTTGTCCAATTACTGCTCTTCCTTCAAATTTAAGATTGTCTATATTGGCTTGATCAAATACATTTGAATAAATTGCTGTATCACCCTTAAATATAACATTTGTAGCGTGTATATTTGATGATTTAAAAGCTGATGATTGCACACTAGTAACAGTTTCTGGAATAACAATATTAGTTTGATTTAATTTAGCTTGTAAAAATGCTTCGCTAGAAATGGTATTTGTATTACCCAAATCAAGTTCTTCTATTTCAGTAAATCTAAATGCTGATCTACCAATTTGTACTGATCCAGGTATTTCTAACTTTTTAATTTTACTTGATGAAAACGCTGTTTCTCCAATATTGGTATTTCCTTTTATTACTAAATTTTCATATTCTGCAGTTGTACTATCAAAAGCGTTACTTCCTATTGTATTAAGAGTTGATGGTAATACTAATTCAGATTGATTTATTGGATTATCTTTAAATGCGCGTGCTTGAA
>CAUSWF010000012.1:0-27356 GCA_963535465.1 uncultured Erysipelotrichaceae bacterium
TTACTATTATCTTTTTTTATCTATTATATAAGATGTTAAATATATACTTATTGGTATCGATATGAGGGACGATATAGATATAAATAATATTTTACATGCTTCTAATACTAGTGTTTTATTATTTAATATTAATTCTAATTCATAGCCTTTAGAAAATAATATTATTAGAGCCATACTTTCTCCAAAGAATACAAATACTACTGTAGACAATGAAGTATTTATTATATTTTTACCTATATTAAATCCTGATTCGATTAATCCTTTTAGAGTTATATTTTTATTGTTTTCATATATTTCATACATACTACTTACTACTGAAATAGATGAATCTATTATAGCTCCTAGTGTACCTAGAGTTATTCCACATATTACTATTTGTTTCATCGATATAGCAATATTATAGGAAAACATATTTATTTCTTCACTTCTTTCATAGTTAAATCCTCCTAATATTCCCTTATCTACTACTAAATATATTATTATAAATAATAGAATTATTGAAATAATAGTTGATAATAATGATACTTGATGTTTTATACCTTTTGTTTCTTTTAGATTTATTTCAGTAATTAATATTGATGATAAAAATACTATTAGATATGGACTTATGTTCATACTTAATAATATAAATGTAATTATTAATACTATAAAGTTTAATATTAAATTTAAAAATACTTTTATTGATGATTTACCTAATACTAAGTACATTAAAATAAATAAGATTAATAATAATACTAATATCATTTTGACCTCCTATA
Source organism: uncultured Erysipelotrichaceae bacterium (assembly GCA_963535465.1). Taxonomy (GTDB): domain Bacteria; phylum Bacillota_I; class Bacilli_A; order RF39; family UBA660; genus CAUSWF01. The sequence goes on from CAUSWF010000012.1 coordinate 759, forward strand.
TACTTTAATACCTATAAATATTGATGATGGTATTGCGATAATTAGAGATATTGATCCTAGAATAAATCTTAATAGTTCTAAAGTATAATTTTCTGTAATATAGTTATATACACTATATCCATTTCTTATAGCTAATACAAACACTGATAGAGTACTACATAAATATGTATAAAATAATACATTTATCATAGTAGGAAGTATATCTTTACCTATTGTTTTACAAGAAGAAATCATTTCATCTATTTTTATTTTATTATTTAATCTTACCATTTCATCACAAGCTGAATTTATAGTCATAGATATATCCATTACAGCTCCTAGAGAGGAAATTAAAATGCTTGGAATAAATATGTCTTCTGGTGGTATTGTTAAGAATGCCATAGATTGGAAATTTATTCCTTTTAGTTTAGTTAAATAAAATATTGATGTTAATATCATAAATAATATAGTAGATAGATATGTTGATAGAAGTGATGAAATAGTTAATTTAGTTTTACCTCCTACTATTAAGAGTGATATTAATGGTAATAGTATTAATTCAAGTATAGTAATTAGATATAGATTTATTCCCATTTTATATAAGCTTATTCCTATTAAAAATACTATTATAGATATTATAGATGAAATAAAAGCAAATACACCTTTCTTTTTGCCAATATAAGTTAATAGTATAAATAATGATAACAATAAATATGCTAAGTACTTATCTCTTTTCAATATTAGTTCATCTTTATCTAATATTAATTCGTCTCCTACTCTATATTCTTCATCATATACTTTACTTGTTGAATATTTATTATATAAAGTTACTTTTTTATTTTTATCTTTACTATTTAAGTATCTACATATTAGTTTTTGTTTGTAGTACTTTTCTTTTATTCCTAAATCGTTAGTTTCTGTTTCTATATATTTATAATATACATTTTCTACTTTGACTATTTTTCTTGAATATAAAAAGTGATTATTATTTACAAATATTATTACTAATATAGTTAGTAATATAATACTTATTTTTTTCATAATAATCACTGTCCTTTTTCTTTGTTATTTTCTATTGCGACTAATTGTACTGCGGTTATAATAATCGTTAACGATAATGCAGATGATCCTCCATAACTTATAAATGGTAGAGTTACTCCTGTTTCTGGTAGTAATCCTAATAGACCACTTAAATTAACTGCAGTATTTATAAAAATTATACTTGCTGCGCCAATGCATAATAGGAAGTTTCTCGTGCTTTTTGTTTGAAAAGCTATTGATAGGATTCTCCATATTACTATAAATATTCCTACTATTATTAATGAGCCTCCTATTGCTCCTTTTTCTTCTACTATAATTGCATAAATGAAGTCTGTATGCGGTTCTGGAAGATATAAATATTTTTGTTTTGAATTGCCTAATCCTACTCCGAATAAGCCACCATTATTTAAAGCAATGTATCCATTACATACTTGGTTTCCTTTGTCTAATAGTCTATCACATGGTCTCTTAAAATCAAGTCTTTCCTTTTGTCTTTCATTAATAAATTCTCTTCCTGTTGCACTTTTGAATACTAATGCAATAACTACTAGTCCCAGTCCTCCTAAGATCATTTTTAATTTTATTTGTCTTGATATAGGAGATGCGATAAACATAATACCAAATAACATAGTAACAATTACTGCAGTTCCTAAGTCTGGTTCTTTATATATTAAAAATGTACCAACTGAGAATAATATAATTGGAGGATATAATATACTTGGAGGATACAATTTTTTCAAGTTATTTAATTTGTTCTTATATTTATCATAGTAGAATGCTAAAAAGACTACTAGTAGTGGTTTAAATAATTCTGAAGGTTGCAGATGAAAGCCATATAATTTAAACCATGACTTTGCTTGATTTACTTCATGCCCAAAAGGTATTAGTAAAAATAATAGTATTATGGATACAAAGAACAGTACTGTTCCTGAAAAGTAAAAATCTTTTAGAGGAATTTTTAATATAATTATTGCGATTACTACACAGGCTAATAAAAATATAGATTGTTTTTTAAAATAATTATATGCAGCTGCTCCTCCCATATATGATTTTACAGATGATGATGAATATATGAATAAAAGTCCTACAAGAAAAAGTAATATTGTAGTTATTAGTAATATTTTGTCCATGTATTTAAACTTCTTCATATAATTCTCCTTATAACTATAATATAATATTATTAATACATTAGTCGCTATATATTTTCATATAATTGTAAATTTACATAATTAATGTTATAATATAGCCACTTGAGGAAGAGATATGAGTAAAATAATTAGAGTATGTGAAGATTTATCTTTAAAAAGATGTACGAGTAAAAAACATCCTTTTTACCCTATTTTAGTCATTGTTTACTATTCTATTATTAGAGAATATGGATATGAGTCATTAATTGAAATCGATAAGTTAACGAACATAATATTTAATAATCCCGATGATAATTTTTATACTCCATATGCAAGATGTGAATTAGTACTTCCAAATAATAATCTTTACTCTATTGAATTACTTAATATGAGTAAGATAGATTTATTTCTAAATGATTTTTATGATAATAACGTTTTATTAACTACGACGATGCATGAATTTAATCATATTAGAAAATCTATTTTAAATAGATATGTCTATAAAAAAAATAAAGATACTCATTTTGATTTAATATACTGTAGATCTGGTATTTCCTATAATACTATTGTTAATGGTATTCTTATATCGGAAAATAATGGAATAGATGAAGTCTTTAATGTATTAGAGACAAATGATTTATTAAAGAAAATTAAATATTTTAATAGAAATAAATTTGATGATCAAGTTAGGGATTTTTTAGATAAAATTAATTTAGATTTTTTATATGATTCTTCATATTTTGAGATTGTTAATTTATTTAAAGATATTTGGAATGATAAGAGTTTTAAACGTATTATTAGTGCTAATTTATATAGTGGTGATATAGATACAATTATTGAATATTTTAACTCTAAATTCCCAAGATATGATTTTTATGAATTTAGTCGTGATGTTGATAAGTTATATTATGCTTCTATTGATAGATACGCAAAATATGATAATTTAGAAAAAAAGAGTATTGAATTAAAGAAAAGATTTAAAAAGAGAGGAATCTATGATAAAATAGGTTCGGAATAAGGAGGTAATATGTTAAGAACAAAAGATATAATAGATGAAAAAGATAAAAGAATGAGATTAATTAGCGAAGAAGTAAAATTTCCTCTTTCAGATAAAGATAAAGAAAAGATAAATGAGATGATTAAATATCTTCATGATAGCCAAATTGAAGAGTTAGCTGATAAATATGATTTAAGACCTGGTATGGGACTTTCTGCGGTACAAATTGGATGGCTTAAAAGAATTTATGTAGTAGTTCATGAATATGAGCCTGGTAAATTTAATAACTATATATTGATAAATCCTAGAATGATAAGTAATAGTGAAGAGAAAATATATGTTGAAGGTGGCGAAGGATGCCTTTCAGTTAATAGAGAAGTTGAGGGTATTGTTCCAAGATTTGCTAGAGTTACTATGGAAGCATATGATGTTGATGGTAATTTATTTAGAGTTAGAGGAAGAGAAGAACTTGCCGTTGTATTTCAACATGAATTAGATCATTTAAATGGTATACTATTTTTTGATAGAATAGATAAATTAAATCCATTTAAGAATAGCGATATATATAGAGCTATTTAAAAATTAAAAAAGTTGTATTATACAACTTTTTTATATTGCTTCTTTATCTATATCAAGTTTTACACTTACTAATTTTGATACTCCTGATTCTTGCATAGTTATTCCATATAGTGTATTAGCATATTCCATAGTTTTCTTCTTATGGGTAATTATTAAGAATTGTGTAGCATCTTTATAGTTATTTAGATATTTACCAAATCTTTGTACATTAGCTTCATCAAGTGCAGCTTCTACTTCGTCAAACAAACAGAATGGTACTCTTCTTACATTTAGGATGGCGAACAATAAGCTTATAGCAGTAAGGGCTTTCTCTCCACCTGATAGTAATGAGATAGTAGATAATTTTTTACCTGGAGGTGATGCGATTATATCTACTCCTGTTTTTAGGATATTTTCTTCATCAGTTAATTTAAGGGATGCTTCTCCTCCACCAAATAATTCTTTAAATACTTTTTTAAACTCTTCTTTTACTTTAGCAAAAGTATTTTTAAATTCTTCTTCCATTACTTCATCCATTTCATTCATTATATCTAGTAATGTAGTTTGAGCTTTATATAAGTCATCTCTTTGACTAACTAAGAATTCATATCTTGTATTTACTTTATCATACTCTTCTATCGCATCTAAATTAACCATACCTATTCGTTTTAGATTAGTACGATATGTATTTACTTTTGCTCTAGCTAGTTCTGGATCTATTTCTAAGAAATATTTTGATTTTGCTCTTTCATATGTAAGTTCATATTCAGTACTTAAAATATTTAACATATTATCTACTTTTATATCTAGTTTATTTATTTCTATACAATAATTATTAGATAGGTTTTCTAATTTTCTTAGTTCTTCCTTATCCATTTTTGCACTACCTAATTGTTCTTCTAATTTTTGTTTTGTTAAATCTACTTCTTTACTCACACTTTTTATTGTAGATAATAATATTTCTTTTTCTGCTTTTAATTCATTATATAATTTAATAAGTTCTTCTTCTTTTTTATCAATTCCACCATCTTTTATAATTGATATTTGTTCCCATTCAGTAGTTAAATCTTTTAATTTGTTTGTTTCTTCCTCTATTTGTATATTTTTTTCTTCATATGTTTTTCTTAAGGATACTTTTTCTTTAGAATTAGTAAATATTTTTTCTTCTTCTAATCTTATATTTTCATTATTTTTCTCAGTATTTACTGATAATATTTCTTTATCATTTACTAATTCTTCTAACTTGTTCTTTAATGTTTGTAATTCTTGTTTTAGAAGAGGAGTTGATTTTGATACTTGATTAGAACCACCATTTAGTGATCCCCCAACATTTACTGTGTCTCCTTCTAAAGTAATTATTCTATATTTTGATTTTATTTTATGAGATAGTTTTGTTGCGGAATCTAATGTTGGTGATAGAAGAATATTACCAAATTGATTAGTTATTATATTCTTATATTTTTCATCATATTCTAATAAATCAGATAATACTCCAATAAAGTCTTTTGAATCTTTTATATTATTTAGAGTTTCTTGATCTATATATCTTCCTTTTACTACATTTAGTGGAAATAGTGTTGCTCTACCTAAATTATTATTTTTTAAATATTTAATTGCTTCTTTTGCTTTTTCTTCATCTTCTGTAATAATAAAGTTTTTTGATGGCGTGATGGCAGTATTTAGTGCTTTTATATATTCTTCATTTGTATCAACTACATTTCCAATAACATCATATATTCCTTCTAATTTATTATTAGATAAAATACTTTTTACACTATGTGGCATACTTGATGAAGAGTCTATTTCTTCTTTTAAATTATTTATTCTGTGTTCTGTTCCTATTATAGATTTTTCTGTTTTAGAATATTCATTTTGTAGATAAGCTTTTTCCTTCTTTAATGATAAGATTTTTTCTTCTATTTCTTTTCCTTCTTCTTCTAATGAATTACTTTTATCTATTATTATTTCTAAATCTTTTTTAAGAGTTGTTATAACTCTTTCTGATTTTGATTTTTCTTCTAATATCTTTCTTGTTTTTTCGGATATTTCTGAGTTGTTAGTATTTTTGCTTCTTTCTTTTAATAACTCTTTTTCTGATAAAACATTTGATACTTCTTCTGTTATTTTTAATAGTTTAGAGTTTAGTTCTTTTATATTAAGTTCTTTTTTATCTATTTCATTAGATAGACTTAATGTATCTACTTCATTTTTATTTATTTTATTATTTATTATTTCTATATTACTAGTCAATTTATCCTTTTCTGTTTTATATTTATTTAATTCATTATTGAATTTTTCTATATCGTGAGCTAGTAAAGATACTTCTAAATTTTCTAATAAGGTTTTATTTTCAGTATATTCTATTGCTTTTTCTCGTTGTTTTTTTAATGGAGATAGTTGCAATTCTAATTCGTTTATTATGTCATTTGCACGAGATAAATTAGAGTTTGTTTTATCTAATTTTCTTAAAGCTTCTTCTTTTCTTTTTTTATACTTCAATACGCCTGCTGCTTCTTCAAATATAATGCGTCTTTCTTCTGGGGTTGATGAAAATACTTTTTCTACTTCACCTTGTGAAATAATATTAAATGATGCTTTAGACATTCCTGAATCCATTAGAAGAGTCGTAATATCTTTTAGCCTACATCTTTCATTATTTAAGAAATATTCATTTTCTCCAGTTCTATATACTCTTCTTTTTATTGAGATAGTAGAATATGGAGTATTTATAAATTTATCAGTATTATCAAATACTAATTCTACAGATGCGGCATTTAGTGGGTTTCTTGATTTAGAACCTGAAAATATTACATCAGTCATTGAAGAAGCTCCACGTAATTCTTTTACTGATTGTTCTCCTAATACCCATCTTACGGCATCAACTACATTTGATTTACCTGAACCATTTGGTCCTACTATACATGTAGTAGAGTTATCTAATTTTATTTCTAATTTATCTGCGAAAGATTTGAATCCAGATACTATTATTTCTTTTAAATACATAAGTTTCACCCTAAGTAAAAGTATACATTAATTTGTCTATCTTTACAATTGTTTTAACTATATCAATAAAAAAATAGGATTTACCCTATTTTTCTGTTTCTTTGTCTTTATTTTTCTTTGGTTTTGGTAGAGCTTCTTTTCTTGAGAAATCTTGTCTTCCTTTTTTATCAGTTCCCATAGCTTTTACTATGATTTCGTCTCCTAGTTTTACTACATCAGTTACTTTTTCTACTCTTTCATGAGCAAGTTGAGATATATGAACTAGTCCTTCACATCCTGGCCATATTTCTACAAAGCATCCAAAATCTTCTATTCTTACTACTTTAGCAGTATATACTTTACCTTGTTCTACTTCTCTTGTTATATCTTCTATCATCTTACGAGTTTTATTTATTACTTCCCTATCTTGGTGATAGATAATTACTTGTCCGCTATCTTCTACTTCTATCTTAACGGCATTTATATTTGTAACTTCTTTTACGTTAGATGCTTCACAAATTATCTTAGTAATTGTTTCTCCACCTTTACCGATAACATCTTTTATCTTATCAGGAGAAATCATAAATGTATCCATCTTAGGTGCATATTTAGATACATCTTCTCTTGGTTTAGCAATTTGAGCAGTTAGAACTTCTAATATTTCTAGTCTTGCTTTTTTAGCTTGTGCTAAAGCTTCTTTTAATATTTTCTTATTTATTCCAGATATTTTAATATCCATTTGTAAGGCAGTTATTCCATCTTTTGTTCCAGCTACTTTGAAATCCATGTCTCCTAAGTGATCTTCCATTCCTTGAATGTCAGTTAGTATTGTATAATCTTTTCCATGAGTAATTAATCCCATTGCAATACCAGCAACTGGTGCTTTTATTGGTACTCCGGCTGCCATTAAAGACATACAACCAGCGCAAATTGATGCCTGAGATGAAGATCCGTTTGATTCTAATATTTCAGACACTACTCTGATAGTATATGGGAATTCTTCTTCACTAGGTATTACTTGAGCTAGAGCTTTTTCACCTAAGGCTCCATGTCCTATTTCACGACGACCTGGTGCTCCATATCTTCCTGTTTCTCCTACTGAAAATTGTGGAAAGTTATAATGTAACATAAATCTCTTTTGATCTTCTACTCCTAGCCCATCTATAATTTGATGATCTGCTAGTGCTCCTAGAGTTGTTACTGATAAAGCTTGCGTTTCCCCTCTTGTAAATAATGCTGAACCATGTGTTCTTGGTAGCATATCAATATCTGTTGATAATGGTCTTATTTCATCCATCTTTCGTCCATCTGCACGTAGTTTTTCTTTTACTACTATGTTTCTAAATAAATTATATTCAACATTTGATAAACACATTTTTACTTTTACTAGTAATTGAGCTAATTCTTCTGGTTTTAATTTATCTTCATTTTCTTTAGTGTATAATTCTACAACTTCTTCTTTTATATCATCTATTGCTTGATATCTAACTAATTTTTCTTTTATATGAAGTGCATCGTTCATCTTAGTTGTTACTAATTTTTCTACTCTTTCAACTATTTCTTTTTCTGGTGTAAGAGTTTCATATTCCATCTTTTCTACACCAATTTCTTTTATAATTGATTCTTCAAATTCTACTAATTCTTTTATTGCTTCATGACCTTTTAGTAATGCTTCTAACATATCATCTTCTTTTACTTGTTTAGCAGAAGATTCTACCATGTTTATAGCATCTTTTGTTCCGGCTACTGTTAGATTTATGTCTGATAATTCAGATTGTTCTACTGTTGGATTTATTACTAATTTACCATCTACTCTCCCTACTTTTACTCCAGCAATTGGTCCATTAAATGGAATTTTTGATATAGATACTGCTAAAGACGAAGCTATCATTGCTGTTAGAGCTGGATCGCAATCTGGATCCACTGATAATACTGTTGAGATTATTTGAACTTCATTTTTGAAGTCTTCTGGAAATAATGGTCTCATTGGTCTATCAATTAATCTTGCTGCTAGAGTTGCTGCTTCACTTGCTCTTCCTTCTCTTTTAATAAATCCTCCAGGTATTTTACCTACTGAATATAATTTTTCTTGATAATTTACTGTTAATGGGAAAAAGTCTGATAGTAGGTTAACTGTTTTAGATACTACAGTAGCTGTTAGTACTGCTGTATCTCCATATCTTACTAATACTGCTCCATCTGCTTGCTTAGCAAGTTGTCCATGTTCTACAACTAACTTTCTTCCATGAAAGTCCATTTCAAATATTTGTTTTCTCATAATTTTCCTTTCTCTTTTCTAAAAAAAATAGACACGAAAAAATGTGCCTACTTTCTTAATCCTAATTTGTCTATTACTTTTCTATAGCTTTGAATATCTTTCTTAGCTAGATATTGTAATAATTGTTTTCTTTGTCCAACCTTCTTTAAAAGTCCTCTGTTAGAATGATAATCATGTTTGTTTTGTTTCATATGATTAGTTAAAGTATTAATTTCTTTAGTTAATAAAGCAATTTGTACTTCAGCTGAACCAGTATCTTTTTCATTCTTACCGAATTCTTTAACAAGATTAGCTTTTTCAATCTTTGTTAATGCCATGTTTTACTTCCTTTCTTTCTGATACACTAAGAACTAAGTATAAAGTCGGAAATTCTTTAAACTGAGTTCCAGTAAACAACGATATTATATAATATTTTATCTTTATTTGTCAAATATAATTTTTTTAACAATATATGCAAAAATAGTGTCATTAAAAATGTTAACATTATATCTTCATAAAGTATTTCGCCTGTTTAGATACGATACTATTATTAAGATATAATATTATTTTCTTCAGTTTTTTATATCTTTCAATATAGATTTAAATAATTTAATTATATTTTCATATTTTAAATATTTATCTATTTCATTAATATTTACCCATAATACTTTTTCTATTTCTTCTTCTTGTTTTTTAATATTTCCACCTGTTATTCTCCCTATAAAATATGTGCATTTTTTTAGGTTGTTATTTTCTAAATAATATGAAATATTATATTCCTTTTTAGATATTATTTCTACGTCTAGAGAAGTTTCTTCTTTTGTCTCTCTTATTGCCGCTTCTTCTTTTGTTTCTTTTCCTTCTAGATGACCTTTAGGAAATGAATAAGTATTATTTAGTTGCTTTACTAGTAACACTTTATCATTTTCTATCAATACTACTCCTGCTGATATTTCAGTCATTGTTTTCTCCTGTAATAACTATCCCTTCTACTGAGTCAAAATCTCTTTTAGAATATGTTTTATCATAAATGTCATTTAATTTTTCTTTTATATCTTCACTAGTAAATGGTTTTGATATGTATGCTGCAAAACCTTTTTCTAAATATTTTTTTGGAGCTTGTTCTAATACATCAGCTGTTACTGCTATGACTGGTGTAGAAAAATTAGGTATTTGTTTTAGTTTTTCTAATGCTGCTTCTCCACTCATCACAGGCATCATTATATCCATAAGTATTAAATCATATCTTTTTATTTTTGCTAGTTCTACTGCCTCAGCTCCATTAAGTGCTTCTGTAATATCGAAGTTAAATCCTTCCATTGCACGTCGTGCTACTTTTAGATTTAATTTGTTATCATCTACTATTAGAACTTTATGGATTTCATGAAAATCATTTTCTTTTGGTAAAGTTTTATTTTCTTTTAATTTTGATATTTTTTGAGGTATTCTTGCGACAAATATTGTACCTTTTCCATATGAAGATTGTACATTTATTTTTCCATTCATCTTTTCAATAAGTTTTTTTGTTAAAGCAAGTCCTAATCCTACTCTATCTATATCTACTCCATCTTTACCTAGATTAGAATAATTTAAGAATAAATTATCTATTTCTTCTTTATGTATTCCCCTACCTGTATCTTGGCATGATATTATTAGTGTTGATTCATCACCTACATTTAATGCTTTTACAGATAATTCTATACTTCCTCTTTCTGTATATTTAATTGAGTTAATAACTAGATTATTTATTATTTCTTTTATGTGAGCCTTATCACCGATTAATTCATAAGGAACATCATCATCTATCGATACACTAAATTTAATATCCTTGTTCGTTATCTTTATTTGTTCTGCTTTTGCAATTGCATTAATTTCGTCTCTAGGTTTATATTCAATTTCTTCTAATTCTATATTTGATGGTTCAATTTTATTGATATCTATAATATTATCAACTATTTCCATTAAATTGGCAGAGGCTATTAGAATATCATCTATATCTTCCTTTATATCTTCCGGTACTTTATTGTTATTTTTTAATGAATCAGCTATACCAACTATTGTATTTAGTGGTGTTCTTATTTCATGAGACATGCTTTCTAAAAAATCTTTTTTTGCAAGAGATGCTTTAGCGGCAACCTCTTTAGCATGTTTTAAATCTTCTACCATCTTTTTATCCGGGTTTTCTATTGTATTATATAGTGCTAGCATAAACATTGCTACTATAAATGTTTCAGTAATAACTTGTGGATAATATATTCTTAATACTATTGCAATTACTATTAAAATTAGTAATATAAGGAATGGTATTGCTTTTGTTATTTTATGTTGTTTAATTATATATTTAATCTTCAATATCATTGCTCCCAATAAGAATATTCCTATACCTATAAATGCCGCCATTGGAGCTTCTCCATCTAGGTCTAGTACTGCCCCTTTATTTATTGTTGTTATTGGTAGAGATAATGTTAAAGAAATAAAGAATATTGCCAATACTATAGATGTCTTTTTTGATACATTAATATCTTTGGATTTATTTATTACTAGTGAATAAATATATTCTCCTTGTACTATAAGTATCAATACAGATAAGTATATCTTTTGCATTATTCCTATTATAAAAATATTTCCAACGGTTTTTGCATATATATATAATGCTACACACATAACTGAGAAAAATAGGTTTAATATAACCATTCTAGAGTATACTTTTGTTTCCTCTGTATTACTATTTTTTTTGATAAAAAATAATCCAAATAAAAATAAACTTAATATAACTGCTGCCGCTGGCAACCAAAATCCATCTATGTAATTCATATCTTATTCTCCTACTATATTAATTATAATGTTTTAATCATTAAAAAACAATTATTATAGAAAAAAAAGAAGATTATTTTACCTTTTAATCTTCTTTTTCACTAGTATTATCATAAACAAAAGTTGTAGCATCTTTAAACCTATCTACATTTGGGTCATATTTTAATGGTGCATTATTCGAGTTAGAAATCGCTTTTTTATCATTTATAAATAACTTATCTAATTTTTCTTTAATTTGATTTCTTGTAAATGGTTTTCCAATATATGATGTGAATCCTTGATTTAAGTATTTTGTCTCAGAGCCAGCTTCTACATCAGCAGTAACTGCTATTACTGGGGTATTAAAATTAGAATCCTCTTTTAATTTTACAAGTGTTTCATCTCCACTCATACCAGGCATCATAATATCCATCAAAATTACATCATATTGTTTTTCTTTAATCTTTTCTAGACATTCATCACCACTATAAACTTCATCTATCTCGTAATTCAAATCTGACATAGCTTTTCTTGCCACTTTGATGTTTAACTTATTATCATCAACTATTAGAATTTTTTTAGCATCAACTGAATTAGACTCTTTTTCCTCGTCTTCTAATGTTTCTACTCCAGCAACATTTTTAAGTGCTAGATTTGCTTCTTCTGATAATGTTTCTGTTTCTTCTGCATTATCTGGTGGAATACTTTGCTCAACATTAGATGTCACAGTTTTCATTTTACCTGTATTATATAATCTTAATACTTGAGTATTTGATAAATCGATATCTTGTTTTCCTATTTTTTGAGGTAAAGTTACTACAAATAATGTTCCTCTTCCAAACTCTGATTGAACATTTATTTTTCCACCCATCATATCAATATAACTTTTAGTGATTGCTAATCCTAATCCAGTTCCTTGAGTGGTTGTATTCTTTTCGATATCTAATCTTTCAAATTTAGTAAACAATTTATCGATATATTCTTTTTTAATTCCTCTACCTGTATCCGACACATTTATTATTAAAGTAGCATCATCACCACGATTAATAGAATGAATATCTATTTTCACTGTTCCCTCTTCTGTATATTTTATTGCATTAGATAGTAAATTATTTAATATATGTTTTACTAATACTTTATCTCCTATCAATTCTACTGGTACATCTTCTGCTATAGAATGATAAAATTGAATAGGTTTTTCTCCAATTATAGATGCTTGCAATTTACATATTTTTTCTACTTCATCTCTTAAGTTGTATAAACTTGGATTGATTTCTAATTTTTCAGATTCAATTCTATTGATATCCAAGATATTACCAACTATTTCTAGTAATGTTTGGGAAGCATTAAATATATCTGTGTTGTTCTCTTTAACATCATCTGGAAGCTCAGTATGTGTCATATTATCTTCAGTTAATCCAACTATAGCATTAAGTGGTGTCCTTATTTCATGGCTCATAGAAGATAAAAAATCACTTTTAGCTCTATTTGCTTTCTCTGCTTGTACCTTTGCAATTGTCATTGCATTTAACATTTTCATATCTGGATTTTCCATTGTAAAATACATTACTAAACATATAAATGTTTCAGCAGGTGGTATGATAATAAATGAAGGATTATTTTTTTGAATATAATCAGCTACCAATCCAAAAATAATAAATAGAACAATTGGAATTATCTTTTGTTTTTCTAATTTTTTTATATTGATAATTACTAATGCTGACATAACAACCATTAATATTCCTGATAACGTAAAAGTAAAATCTACAGCAGTTCCAAAACTATAGTATATACTATTAATATGATCTAAATGTAGTTCAAAAGGCATAATCAAAACTAAAAGTGATTCAATTACTGTTAACACTATATTAACTTTAACTATACTCTTTTTATCTGGATATATAATAGCAAGAAGATAATCAAGCATTGTATTTATCCATACAACGAAATATACAATAAACAGTTTTAAAATTGGTATGGTTACAATGGTTGGTATTTCGTTATAATATGCAGAAACAAAGTCACAACCCAATTGAAGCATGATACCAATTAGGTTAGATATTATTAACCATTTATAAATTGTATTTTCTCTATTTCCTAATCTTTTCTTTGAAAAATATATAATTAATAATCCAATTACATAAATTAAACTAAATACCAATAAAAAAGTTAATTTACTCACTACAATCACCTATTTTGATTATAGCATAAAATTAACTTTTGTTGACTATTTTCTAATTAATTTCTTTTCGTGTGATAAATATTTATCGATTATTATAAAACCATCTGTTTCACTTCTTAATGATACAGTATCTCGTTTTCCTGATTTTGCGTAAGGGAAAGAATCTCTGATTTTAAATGAATAAGGAACAAAATCAGCATCTTGTATATCTTCATAAATACTTTCTTGGATTCGTTTTAATTCCTCTTTTAATAATTCTTGATTATTTAACAACTCAGAATCATCATTAAGAACTATATGTGCTGAAAGCAAACCATTGTTAACTAAAACATCACATAATTTAATATTCGAATTTCGCATAATCGCTTTTTCAATATCAAAGTTATACACTTTTTTATCATTAACTATTGAATAATCTGACATTCTTCCTTCAATATATAAGTTACCTTCTTCATCAATATAACCAATGTCACCAGTACAATACCATTTAGTATCTCCATCCTGATAGAAATATTCATCAGTTGCTTTCTCATTTTTGAAATACCCTAACATACCACATGGTGTATCAACAATAATTTGTCCTCTTTCATTATATAATACTGGGGTCATATCCTCATCTACTATTGCTATATTTACACCAGGTAATGGAATTCCAACATTACCATCTTTATGAGTAGTATATGGACTTTCTGATGCGATTGTTGCACCACATTCACATTGTCCATACCCAACTAAAAGTTTAGAATCGTTTCCATGTTCTGAAAATACTTTTTCTATTTTATCAGACACTTCTTTCCTTAATGGTTCTCCACCTTCAAATGGATATTTCAAGAATGATAAATCTTTTCCTTTTATTAATTTTTCATCCAAGAAACCTTCATACATACTAGTAGGTGCTACTGAGTAATTTGGCTTGTATTTAACAATATTTTTAATAAATATATCTCTTTCAAATCTTGGATCCATAAATACACAAGCTCCACTTGCAAGAGGTAAATGAATTGATGTACTCAATCCTGTAGAAAACCAAGGTGGAATAATTTGATAAAATTTATATCCTCTTCCCACATCTACGCCAGATTTTCTATAAGCAGATAATGAATTTTGAAAACTATCATTTGATAATAAAATACCCTTTGATGCTCCAGTTGTTCCACTTGAGTATACCATAGCTAAAGGCATATTAGGTTCATAATCAACTGTGCTAGTTTCTTTTCTATTTCTACCGTCTTTAATGAATTGATTCCATAATAGTTCATTCCTTTTTTCTGGTTTATATGTTTTGTCTAAAATTCCTAATAACGAAGAGTTTAACGTAGGAACAACTACAATATTTTTTATTCTAGATTTGTTAATAGCATTACTTATTTGAGGATAAAACTTATCCATTACTATTAATAAATCACTTTCACAATCATTTATTCTTTCTATTAAGTCATTATCATCAAAATAATATCCCATTAAATTTGCAACAGCACCAATTTTTGATAATCCATAAAAAGAATATACCATTTCAGGGATACCAGCAGAAATAATAGTTACATAATCACCTTTTTTAATTCCATATTCTTCAAATGATTTAGCTGTTTTAGAAATGTTTTTACTTAATTGATCATAGTTAATTTTTGACATAAAAAACTCTAAAGCAGTTGTTTTTGGTTGATCTAAATTATTAAAGTGAACTTCTTGATAAACAGTTTTTTTGTTTTCTGGTTCTTCATATTCACCGATATGATACTTACCCCAAGGCATATCTATATGAGGATATCCAGTTTTTTCACCTCTTTGAAATTTTTCAAAAACAACTTTAGCTTCATCTTCTGGTAATCTTGACATTAATTTTTGTAATTCCTCTAATCTTTCTTTATCTCTTGAAACCATGTTTTCCCCCTTTGTTTTGACTGTGCCTATTTTATCACAAAACGTATGTTTTGTCAATTGGGTGTAAAGATAATATTAGTTTAAAAAGTAAATGCAACATAATAATCAATAATTTAATAATTTGCATTTAGTCTAATAATATCATTAAATATTATTAATTAATTGTTTTCTTAAGAGTTTTCAGGAGGTAAAAATGAAAAGAAGACTAACTATTGAAGATAGAATACTAATTGATCAATTATTAAAATTAAATTACAAATTAAAAGATATATCTAATATTTTAGAATGTGAGTCATCTACTATTTCAAGATAAATAAAAAAAGAAGAATTACAGGTAAAGGTGTATATAAAGAATGTGAAAAAATACCTCCAAAATTCTTTCTAAATAAATTTTAACATATTTTTATGCTCTTTTTATTTAGTGTGAACTTTAAAGGTATTATAATCTTATTTTACTTTTTAATCTTCTTTTTTACTTTATAATATCTTTCAAGATATGCATCAGGGCCATATCCAAAATCAAATTGATCTTTATCGCGGAATCTTGTTTTATTTATGAAGTCTATGTCATAACTTTCAGTTGAATCTTTCATTATATCATCTATATATTCAACTAATCTTTCTTCGTAGTTACCTAGTTCTTCTCTACTGCCTAGTCCTTCATTTTCATATATTTCCCAGTTAAGTGTTGCCATTATATTTCTAATTTTATTAGTTTCTTCTATTTCGTCTGCTTCTTTATCTATTTCTATAGGTTTACCAATATTTACCACATATCTGTCTTTATATTTAGCCATTCCTAATGGAATTATGTCAGCATTAGCTTCTTTAGCAAAATAAACCGCTCCTTTAAATAATTTCATTATTGCTTGATAATGAAATATATTCCATGCTCCTTCTGGATATAAATATAAATTGTTACCATTTTTTAATGCATGAATTGTTTCTGATACTGCTATTTTTTTATCTTCTTTTATGGATTCTCTTATCGAATTAAGTAAATTTTCGTTATTAAAAATTTTATTTTTATATTTTTCTATTTCTTGGTTCTTTTTTGTCGTATTAGGTAAAGCAGTTAATAGATTTAATATTTTTGTATCTTCTTCTATTGACTCTATCAATTGCTTTTCTCTTGTATCATATAAATCTAGGCATATTCTACCATTCATATTGGCTGCTAGAGAATCAAATCCTTTATATGTTTCTTCGGCATCTCCCCAGAATATTATTGCATGTTCTTTTATTGATTCCAATCCACATTCTATATCATATCTTCCTACATGAGGTATTAAAAAGATATGTGGCTTATTACTTAGTTTAAAATCTTCTTTAGTTATATTTTCTAATTTATATGGCGAAAATTTTCTTGATATTTTTAGTAAGATATTAAAAACATTATGCATAGATTTCTGTTTTTTAAAATCTAAATGTTTATTTTTTTCAAAATTTTCTTTTCTTTCTTGTCTTTTCTTAATTATTAATTCTTCTAATGGCATTTTTTGTTCTTTTATCCAATTTATCACAACTAATTCCCCCTTAGTTAGTGCATATTATACCATAAAAGACAAAAAAAAGAAAGAGCTAGTCGTTTCTCTTTCCAAATAGTTCTAATAATCTTATTAAAATATTTATAAAATCTAAATATATTTGAAATGCTCCATAGATTGCTATATTATCTTTATTTTCTAAAGTTTCATATAGTTCTTCTACTTTTCTCATATCATATACTATATAAACTATAAATATAATTATTCCAGCTATATTTAATGGCATATTTAATGAATTGTTCATAAAGAAATAATTTATAAATTCAAGTGCTATTAATGCTAATAATCCGATGAATAAATATTTACCAAATCCTTTTGTATTTATTTTAGAATTTTTAGCAAGTACTGATATTGTACCAACAGCAATAGCTGTTGCTAAAATCATATAAATAACTGATTCTATTTTATACATTATAAATATTGTTGATAATGATAAACCGGTTAATGCTGAATATCCTAAAAATAATCCTATTGCTAATTTCTTACTATATTTAGTTAACCCCATTAATAAGAATATCCCTAATAATATTTCGGCTACAAATACTAACCAATACATTCCATCTAGGAATAAAAATTTTAATATTGTAATATTATTGGCTGTTAAATATGCTACTCCAAATGTTATCATAAGACCTACAAATAGCCACTTGAATACATCTGAATATACTTTTTCTAATGTTTCTTCCATCTAATCACCTCTCTATTACATTATATCATATTTTTAATTTTATAAATATCTAAAAGTTAAACATTTATATATTTATTTAAAAGTAAAATAAAAATCCTTATAAAATAAAGGATTAATTCATATTGGAGGGGCCTACCGGATTTGAACCGGTGATCAGGGTTTTGCAGACCCACGCCTTACCACTTGGCTAAAGCCCCAGGCACAATTAGATTATAGCAAACTCATACTAGTAATGCAACAAAACTAAATAAAAATATATAAATATTTCTACTTATATATTTCTATCATATTATTTGCGTGAAATCTAAATTCATTTGATCTAGCTATCAATCTTAATCCTACTTCATTTGTATAAATATATGCTTCATTATCTTTTAATAAAATTATACCTTCGTTAGATATTTTATATGATGAATTTTCTAATTCAAATAGAATAGTTTCTTCTTTCGTGTTATAAATACTACTTCTATAAAATATATTATTTTCAGTATAATAATAGTATTCTCCTATTTTATATAATCGTACATCTTTATGCTTTTTATTAATATTTTTATCTGTTTGAAATTGGTATTTATATGTTGATTTTATTTTTTTTGTTTTATTGTTATATATGTAATATGTTCTGTCATCAATATTTTTAATATATACTTTCCCATCTTCTATATTTAATACTTCTACTTTGTTACCCATATCTACTATGTTTTTTATTTTATTAATTTTATTTGTCTTTATATCATATAAATATATGTATTTATTAGTTAATGTCATATAATTATTTTCTACTATGCCACCAATATTTTCATATATATCTTCTTTTAAATATTTATTTAATATTATTTCTTTCCCTATATTTATTACTCCATTATAATTCCATAATAACAGTTTGTTTTCAAATAAATTATTTTTATATATTGTAATTGGATAATTATATTGTAATTTTGTTTCCTTATAATTATCTTTTTCTAATTCTTTTATTTTATATTTAGAAAGTTTTTTTATTATATTTTTAGATAATTTTTTGTTTTTTAAATATGAATATGCAACATTTTTATTATTTATTCTACATGATATGCTTCCAACAATATTGTTTTTATATATTGGTACTAGACATTTTATATTACTCTCTTTGACTTCTTCTATTTTTTTTAAAATTTTATACTTATTATGATAATTTTTTTCTATATCAAAATTATAGTATTCTTTACCAGATGTTACTTCATAGTGATATCTATTATTTTTTAGATATTCTATTATATTGTATTTATCTATTTTATATTCATATTTGTGCTCTTTTAAAAATACTAGTCTAAATATAGTTCCTAGTAAATATATTACTATTAATATTCCAATATACTTAATAATACTTTTCATAATTTTATTATAATAAAAGAAATAGTCTTATTCAAGACTATTAACATTCTTTATGATCATTATTTTCTTTATTTGTTCTTACTTCTTTATATTCTTTTTTCTTTTTCATCATATATTGTGATATTGCAGTCTCAACTTCTGGTAATGCTTTATTTTGAAGATAACTAAATATTACTAATTCTTTTATTGTATCTATTGATATGCTTCCCCAAATTAATCCACTTTTAACAGATAAGTCGTTAAACATATCTGGTGTTATTGATATTAACTGGTATCCTACAAATAAATTTTTACTTGCTAGTAATAAGCGATCTGTTGTTATTACTGCACAGTATGTACCATAACTTAGAAAGTTTTTTCCAAATAACTTCTTTTGGCCACAAAACGCATATAATACATCTTCATCAGGATTAACATGAGTTTCTAATATTTTTGCGTGTTTTTTAATTCTCCATGCCAAAGTAAGTGGGTACTTATCTAAAAATTTTTCTAATCTTCCTTGAATTCTTTCCATATTATTCTCCTATTAAATTATATTTTTTAAATATTTGTATATAAGACTCTTTTGGAGCTAAACCTGCTATTTTATATTTTCCGTTATTATATATTTCTATTAAAGGAGTTGTTATTCCTTCCTCGAATTCTTTATTAATTTTTAGTAATTTTTCTTTCTCTTTTATTGTTAAAGTTGATAGGTTTATATATTTTATATTGATTTTTTCTTCATATGATATATTTTCTAAAATTGGGATAGCAGCTTCACAATATTTACAGTTTTCTTGTATAAATACAACTATATTTTTTGCTTTTTTATTTACTATTTCTTCATATTGTTCTAAAGTTATTTCTTGTAGATTCTTTCTTTTATTTTTATCTATATTATTTGATTCTTCCTCTATCTGTTCATATGCTTTTTTAGTAGTTTTTTTTGTAGGTTCTTTTTTATTTATACTAAATATTGCAAAAAGAAGAATTATAGATAATATTATTATTGTAATTGTAACTGTATCTTTTTTCATATTTACCTCAATATAATTATACTATAAATTAATTTATTTATATATTTTTATTTTATTTTTAGATGATAATTCTTCATCGTAGTAATCATCTAATCTTTTATTTATATTTAAATCTACTTTTATATTTAAATATTTTTTTAATACTTTATTTATTATATTTCTCACTATTTCTCTATTATATACTTTCAAAGCATGATAAGAGATATTTTCTAATATTTCATATTCTTCTATGCCTTCTATATATATTGCGTATGATGACGTAATTGATATATTTTTTGATTTTAGTCCTTTTAAGAATATATGGTTAATACTTATTTTTTCTATATCTTCTTCTATTATAGCCATTTCACTTAGAAATCTTGAAGAAGATATATTTTCGATTCTTTTAATTGGTAAATTTTGTTTTTGCTTTTTATAAATATAACCTATTTCTTTATCTGCTGCGTTATAGACTATATCTAATGGCATTATTATTCTAGTTGTTTTACATTTACTCATTTTTTTAATTCTAAGTAATGTCTTTTTATCTACATTTAATCTTATTAATAAATCTTTATAAATATAGGTTAATTTACTATAAGTTGCATTCTTTCTTAATAAAATTTTTTCTCCATTTGATTTTTTTAATAGTAGTAATTCCATGAAATCACTCCTTTGCTCGTTATTATAACATATACTATTTAGCAAAGATACTTATAATTTTTGCAAATTCATATAATATTATATTACTTTTGTTCATAGCGAATGATTTACCAATAGCTTTTCCTCCTATTGTTAATGAGGCTGCGATTCCTGAAGCTAGTAGCGTTACTAACAATATATTTATATTAGTGATTTTTGATAGGTTTGTAGCTATAGTTGCAGTAGCAGTTCCAGATATAATACCACATGTGTCACCTACTATATCACAACATAGTGAAGATACTTTAGGTGCACTTTTTTTCATCTTTACCGCAAGAGATGCTCCTTTTATTTTTCTAGCTGACATGGAATTAAATACTTTTTCATCTGCTGATGTTACTGCAACTCCTATTATGTCAAATAAAATTCCCAATCCTATAAATAATAAAGTTACTACTGTTCCGGCTATTATATTTATATTTGGTATTGTTGTAGTTGATACATAAGACATTATTATAGATAATGTAAATGATATTAATACTACTTTAAATATCCAATTCCACTCTGTTTTATTTTTATTTATTTTTTCTTTCTTTTTTGTCTGTTCTATTAAATTTTTTAATTCATTCATAATTTCTCCTAAAATAAAAAATAGTTATTTCTAACTATTATTATACATTAATTTGACCAGCTTTAATATAGTTAACTTTGAACCATAGGTCAAGTAGGATTTCCCTATCTACTACATATCCGTTACCAGATATGCTGTTGCCATTTAAGTAGATAATATGTAGTTTCCTTACATACGACTTGATTACCACTTAGTGTCCACTGCAATCCTATATTATTGCCACTCTAGAAGATTTCCTTACTTTTATTTTGTTATTAGTTCTTTTTTGCAATAGTAGTTTCATATGCAATATTTAATTATTCTCGGCCAAGAATAATAAACTGATCATACTCCCCTATCTTTCACTCAAGACTAGCTACACTGTATATAGCTTGCGCCACATTACAGGTTTTAAATCCTAGTTCGTATTTAGTCCGTCATATTACTAATAATCGTATAGGCCAAACACAAATTAAGGTCTCCACGCATTATGGGTCAAAATTGTATGCCATTACAAGCAGCCCATAATACTCATCTTCAGCATCCACCCTACACTGGGCGTATAAAGCAAACACCAAAGGTTTCGCAGGTATGCTATTTAACGGAATTTTACCTCCGTCTTCCTAACAAAATAACTAACTAGAATAATGTGCCATCCAATTAATTACGAGAAGATTATACTATATATTTAACAAAATGTCAAATTTGGAGGATATTTGTATACATTATTTTGTTTATAATCATTTATATTAAAAATCTTTTTATCAACTTTTATATCAAAAAAAGAAGTAAATTACTTCTGTTTTAATACCTTCTCTTTTTGAATATTTTCTTTATATTTATAAACTCCAAATATGCTTTCTATTTCAGCATAACTAAATTTTAAAGACTCATAACCAGGTAAATATATAACATCTTCTTTATTTATTTTTATTTCTTTCGCTGTTAAATATTCATTTTGTCTATATATTGGAAATAATTTTAATGTTTCATCGCTAGGCTTATATTTTTCATTATCTACTTCTGCATATGGAACTGCGATAGACTTTTTTATTAAGTCTTTTAAAATCAATCTATTCATTTTTATAAAATGACCATTTAATATATTATGATATGCTTCTTTTTTCAGATTTTCTATTTCCTTTATATCTATTACTTCTTTTTCATCTATTTTTATAGCTAAAATACCATAATTATTTTTATATAATATTTCTTTAGCACTATCGAATGATGTATTAAAAGATATAAATGGACTTGGTGTTGCATAAGACTCTTTGAAATACATATGTGGTTTTAAAAATGCCATTAATTTTTTTAATGAACCATTTTCTTCTTGTAATGTATTTTCATATTGGTGTTCTTCTATTGCTTTTGCTTTGTTGCTTTCTATTTTCTCTTGCAAACTAGATTTAATAATTATTTCTTTTTTATTATCATCTAAAAATGCATTTTCAATCTCTAATTTTTCTTTTTCACTTTCTATTACTCTGTATAATATCATTTTTACCTCTTTTTAACTTTTATTTTTTGTTTTGTATCTATAACACTTTTTATCATTTCTTCGTCATATTTACTTATTAGATTATCAGGTATATATATTAAATCATCACGATTAATTTGTAATTGTCTATATGCTAAAACTTCTTTATCGGCTTTACTAAAGTTTTTCGTTTTAGTTTTATCAAAGAAACTCATTTTATATAATGGGTCTTTTTCAATTTCTTCTACTTGGCCATTTGATAGGTCAAGAAAATAACCATTATCTAGTTTATTTATTAGCTTTCCCGCGTTTATTTCTAAGATTATTTCTTCACCATATCGTTTTAATTCTTCATCGACATGAACAAATGAAAAATCATCTATTAGTAAATCATCTTCTACGTTTATTGCGATTATACCAAAATGATTTTCACTTGGTAAACACTTATCTCCTGTAGCATATTTTTTTGCTGTTTCATAGCTTTTTGTTAGGGATAACCACGGAGTTGATTTTTTATTAAATGATATACCACGTACATGGAATGGAATTGATTTAATTATAGCGTGTGCAGTTCTCTCATTTGATAATTGTCGTGAATAAAATTTATCATCTTCATTACATAATAGTAGTGATGGTATTTCTATAATATCAACACCAGACTCTAACTTCATTGCATCAGTAATAATATCGTATTCTTCTTTTGTTTCTATAGCTCTGTAAAGTATCATGTAGTTCCTCCCTTTTTTTGAAAACGATACATATTATAACACATATTATATTTTATTTCAAGAAAAAACAGCAGCAAGTAATTGCTACCGAAATATTTCTTTATTTAAATTTTCTTTATTTTTTTTGAATTTGATGTTTTTGATAATTTAAATGCCTCTTTATCTAACACTTCTATACTAGATAATTTTTTTTGATCAATATATTTAAATTTTTTATTTGTTGTTTTAAACTCTTTGTAAGCTATTAATTCATTTTTTTCATAAGCACTTATTAGTCCATTTATTAATCTTTTTCTCATTCCATTCATTAATTCTTCAGATGCAGGAGAATCCCTTAATATTCTTTCTTTTAAGTATTCAAAATTTTCTTTTGTACCTAAATCTATCAAATATCCCGAATCTAATTTAGATAATATTTCTTTATCTGTCATTAATGATAAATCTGTTATTATTTTACTTTCATCTATATTTAATATGTAAATACCTTGATTGTATTTATTTGTAGAAAATAATTGTCGATATTGTTTGGTTCTTCTATTTTCTATTTTATCTACATATCCTGACTTTTCACTAAAAATTTCTTTTTGTTTTAAATTAGCTAATTTAAACGCTGTTTCTTGATCTTTAATAAAGGATATCCATGGTGATCTAGTATTATTTAGCGTACAAAAATTCATATGTGAATATATTGAATATATTATATTGTATATTTTTCTATTGGTTTTTTGTAGCAATATTTTGTTTGTTTTATAAGCTTTTTCTAAATTCTGATTCTCTTTTGTAATAATTGCTCTTTTTAATGGTGAATTAATCAACACTTCTTCTTTATTATTTAATACTATCTCCTGTATTTCTTTTAATTCTTTTTTTGTCATAACTGGTTTATATACTATCATATTATCCCTCTTTCATTGCGGTATATATTATATCATAATTTTATTTTTTTGCAAGAAAAAAGGATGATAAAATCATCCTTGATATTCTACTGTTGTTGTATTTAATGCTCCCCAAGGTGCATTTGGTATAGTTCCTGCTGCTTTTTTAACAATTAATTTTCCATTTTTTAATGCCCAGAAAGCAACTTTATTAATTTCTTCTATTGTTGACGGTATTATAATAGTTGGTGTTGTTCCGAGCCTATTATAACCTATTCCATATTGCCCAATTTTTTTCATGTTTGGTCCTAAATCAACTGTAGTGTAGTGATTTTCATAGAATGCTAAGTCTTTTAATTCTTCTGCTTGTGTTATTACAATATCGTCGATTCTAGCTCCCCAGAATGCTCTATATGGAACTGGTATTTTTGAAGCCCATACTACTTTTTTAATATGTTTAGTTTTAGATGCAAACATATTTCCGCCAGCTTCTTTTAATGTCTCAGGAATTATTAATTCGTCCATTACTAGTTTGTTATTATTGAATGCGGTATTACCTATTTTTTCTAATTTGTCAGATAATTTGACTTTTTCAATATTAGTTGAAGAAAAGGCTGAATCTCCTATTTCTGTTGTTTCTGATAAGTCTGCTTCTGAAATTGTTCCCTCCATGAATGCTCCATTTGGTATTGGCGCTTTTGTTAG
The DNA here is from genome assembly GCA_963535465.1 of uncultured Erysipelotrichaceae bacterium. Classification (GTDB taxonomy): domain Bacteria; phylum Bacillota_I; class Bacilli_A; order RF39; family UBA660; genus CAUSWF01. The sequence continues at coordinate 26,200 of CAUSWF010000012.1, forward strand.
AACCTTTAGTTTTCTTATATTCTTACTACTTGATAAGAATACTAAATTTTCCATTTTTTCAACACTAGCAGGTATAACTAATTCATCTTGTACTATAGGATTATAAGCAAAAGCTCTGTCTTTTATTTCCTTAATTCCTTCTCCTAAAGTTAGTTTTTCTAACCCAACTGAAGTTAGTGCATATAAACCTATTTTTTCTGCCTTTTCTATTATTGCTTCACCAATTCTTGATGGAGAAGTTGCTCCAGCTGTTCTAATAAACCATTGTGGCATTGGTGCAGAAGTTTTATAAATTAATTTGTTTAAACGTAATTGATTTGTCGTTGCGAAAGCACCTATGCCCATAGATGTTATACTCTCAGGTATTACTAATTCATCTTGATTTAACTTATTATTATTGAAAGCATAAGTATCAATTTGTTTTATATTGTTAGAAAATTCTAGTTTTTCTATTCCTGTATTATTAAATGCTTTTTCTTTTATATGTAGTGTTGTTGTACTAACTACTTCCTTTATTTCACCTAGTGCAAAGGCTTGATTTTCTACTATTTTTGCTCCTAATACTAATTTCCCTATTTTCTTATTGTTAGAGTAGAAAGCACTTGTTCCTACAATCTGTACAGATGAAGGTATTGTTAATTCTGCCATAGTAAGTTCTGTATTTCCGAATGCATGATTTCCAATCGATTTTGTTTTTTCACCAAAATCTACTGTTTTAAGTTTAGAATCAGTGAATGAATAATATTCTATTGTTGATTCACCTTCAAACTTAGCATTTTTAACATTTACACCGTTGAATGCAAAAACTCCAATTGTTGTATCGCCTTTTACTAATAAGTTTTCAATTTCAATGTCAGGAGACCTAAATGAATTTGGTCCTGCTTTAATTAGTGAAGGTGGTAAAATTAGTGTATTTTGTCTTAATTTAATATTCTTAAATCCAAATTGTTCAATTCCGGTTGTATTTCCAAGGTCAAGGCTATTTAGTGTCGCTCCTTGGAATGCTGAGTCTCCAATATTTGTACTTCCTTTTATTACTAAATCTCCATAATCTGCAGTTGTACTATCAAAGGCGTTATTTCCTATTGTATTAAGAGTTGACGGTAATACTAATTCAGATTGATTTATTGGATTATCTTTAAATGCGCGTGCTTGAA
>CAUSWF010000013.1:0-17890 GCA_963535465.1 uncultured Erysipelotrichaceae bacterium
TAGTAATACTATTCATTTCGTTAGTAAAATCTTCTAATTCTTTATAAAAAACCATATCATTTTCAAATATTTTAGTTAAATCCCACTTATATTTATCACAACATTCGCTTCTTTTCATATTACTCCTTACATAATAGAGTTCTAGTTACCTAGAACTCTATCATTAATCTTCTTTAACATTAGCTTCTTTTACATTACCATCAGTTTGACTATTTCCATCATTTGTATCACTCTTCGCATTTTGCTCATATAGTTTTGTAGCCATAGCCATAGCCTTTTCTTGTAAAGTATCTTTTGCCTTTTTGATATCTTCTATATTATCTTTAGTTAACTTTTCTTTTAAGTCTTTAATTAGGTTTTCTATTTCTTCTTTTTCTTTAGAATCAACTTTATCTCCTAAATCTTTCATAGTCTTCTCAGTTTGGAATACTAATTGTTCAGCTTCATTCTTAGTTTCTACTTCTTCCTTACGTTTAGCATCCTTTTCTTTATTTTCTTCAGCTTCTTTTCTCATCTTTTCAATTTCTTCATCTGATAAGTTAGTTGAATTAGAAATTGTAATTGATTGTTCTTTATTAGTTCCTAAATCTTTTGCTTTAACATTTACTATACCATTAGCATCTATATCAAATGTAACTTCTATTTGAGGAACTCCACGTGGAGCTGCTGGTATTCCTGTTAATTGGAAATGTCCTAATGTCTTATTATCAGCTGCCATTGGACGTTCTCCTTGTAATACATGAATATCAACTGCTGGTTGATTATCTGCTGCTGTTGAGAATACTTCTTTCTTAGTAGCAGGGATTGTTGTATTTCTAGGTATTAATGTTGTCATTACTCCACCTAATGTCTCAAGTCCAAGTGATAAAGGTGTAACGTCTAACAATACTATATCATTAACATCACCAGTTAATACTCCTCCTTGAATAGCTGCTCCTAGTGAAACTACTTCATCAGGATTAACTTCACAAGATGGTTCTTTACCTAACTCTTTCTTAACTAAATCATAAACCATAGGTATACGAGTAGATCCTCCTACTAATATAACTTTATCTATGTCACTAGCACTTAATTTAGCTTCTTTTAATGCATCTCTTACTGGTGGAATTGTCTCTTCTACTAAATCTCTTATTAAATCTTCAAACTTAGCACGAGATAAAGTAATATCTAAGTGTAGTGGTTCACCATCATCACCCTTAGCAATAAATGGTGCTGATATTTGAGTAGATACTACTCCAGATAATTCTTTCTTAGCCTTTTCTGCAGATTCTTTTAATCTTTGCATAGCCATCTTATCTTTTGATAAGTCTACTCCATTTTCCTTCTTAAATTCACTAACTAAGTATTCAACGATTCTATTATCAAAATCATCTCCACCTAAATGACCATTACCTGCACTTGATTTAACTTCAAATACACCATCACCTAACTCAAGAATTGAAACGTCAAATGTTCCTCCTCCTAAGTCATAAACTAAAACTGTTCCTGAATGGTCTTTTTCAAGGCCATAAGCAAGTGCTGCAGCTGTTGGTTCATTTATAATACGTTCAACTTCTAATCCAGCAATCTTACCTGCATTCTTAGTAGCTTGACGTTGTGCATCATTAAAGTATGCTGGAACTGTAATAACAGCCTTATCTACTTTTTCTCCTAAATATCTTTCAGCATATTCCTTTAAATATCCTAAAATCATAGCTGATATTTCTTCAGGAGTATATTTCTTACCCTCTAATTCTACTTTCTCATTTGTACCCATTAATCTCTTAATAGATGATACAGTATTTGGATTAGTTAATGCTTGACGCTTAGCGGCTTCTCCAACTATCTTTTCTCCTTTTTTAAAACTAACTACAGATGGAGTTGTTCTTCCTCCTTCTGGGTTTGGTATTACCTTAGCTTCACCTGCTTCAAGTACTGAAACACATGAATTTGTTGTTCCTAAATCTATTCCTATTATTTTACTCATATTTTTCTCCTTTTATAAATTATTTACTTTTACTGATGCTGGACGAATAACTCTGTCTTTCAACATATAACCTTTTAATAATACTTCAGTTACAACGTCATCTTCCTTACTCTCATCGTGATCAGTTAACAATGCTTGTTCTAAATTAGGATCAAATTTTTCACCTAATCTATTAATTTCCCTTATTCCAAATTTATTCAATATTGAAATAAGATTTGTATATGTAAGATTATATCCTTCCATATATTTTTTTAACTCTTCTGAATTAGATTCCAAAGACATCTTTATAGCTCTTTCAAAATTATCTACTACAACAATTAACTCTTTAGCAAAATCTGCATTAGCATATTTTAATAAATCACTAACTTCTGCATCTTTTCTTTTCCTATAATTAACTAATTCTGCTTGAGCTCTTAATGTATTATTTTTAGCTTCATCTATTGCCTTATTTAAATTAGATATAATCTCTTCTTTTTCTTCTAATTTACCAGTAATATTTACTATCTTAGTATTTAATTCTTGAATTTCTTTATTTTTCTTTTGTACTTCTAAATCTAATCTATTATGTTTAATATTTTGTTTTTTATTGTCCAAGTCCTCTACCTACCTCTCTATATTTTTCTTTATAAAATCTAATAGGCTTAATACTCTATTATATTCCATTCTCTTTGGTCCAACTATTGCGATAGTTCCTTCTTCTATACCATTTGAAAAACTAGTCTTTATAACAGTAACTTCTTCATCTATATCATTTTCACTACCAATATAAACCTTTATGTTACCACAACTATCTTCATCTATATTTTTCAAAACTTCTCTATCTTCTAACTTCGTAAAAATCTTCTTTATTTTATCTATATTAGAAGAGAATTCTGGTTGTTCTAAGAATTTAGTTCTACCCATGACATTTACTTCTTTATCTCTAAAATCAGTAAATACATTATAAAATGCATTATATATCTTCTCATGTTGTTCAACATAATTTGATATTATAGGTTTTATTTCAAACTCCAATTTCTTATTAACTTCATCTATTGGTGTACCCGCAATTAAGTTGTTTATTAGGCCAACTGTCTTTTTAACTTCATCTAAAGATACATTATCAAGTTTAACTTCCCTATGTTCAACATGACCTCTATCTGTTACTACTATTACTATAATATTACCACTATCAATAGGTACAACTTCTATTTGTTTTAACAAATTATCATGTGACGATGTACCAAGTATTATAGTAGTATAATTTGTCATATCACTTATTACTTGTAAAGATTCCTGTATTACATTGGATAAGGCCAATTGTTTGTTTGAAAATACTATTTGTAGTTTATTCATATCATCACTACTCATATGTGACTCTTCCATTAAATAATCTACATAATATCTATAGCCTTCCTCTGATGGTACTCTTCCACTAGATGTATGAGTCTTCTCCAGTAAACCCTTATCTTCCAATGACATCATATCATTTCTTATAGTAGCAGATGAACACATTAGTATCTTAGAAAGTATCTTAGAACCAACTGGTACAGGTTCTTTTATATACTTTTCTACTATTAATTTTAGTATTTTTTTCTCTCTTTCAGTTAGCATATTCACCTCTAGCACTCCATTTTCCCAAGTGCTAATTATATTCTAAACTTATATTTAGCACTTGTCAACACTTATTGCTAAAAAAATTAAAAAAAATAAAAAGACATTGTAAAATGTCTTAATATCCAGCAGGAACTAATATTAATCTAGTTATGTTATGTTTTACAGGACCATCAGGAACTACTTTAACACTCTCTCCGTCTTCAACAGTTTTATATGACTGACCAGTAACATTTCTTATTTGACAATTATTAGTATTACCAGTATATACCAAAGTAGGAGTATAATCAGGATAAGCATCAATCTTTTGATATGTTAATATATTCCAAACTCCGTAAGTACCACTTTGATCTACATTCTTTAATTCCCATGTTTTTTCAGGATTTGAACCAACTCCATAATATGAATCATCTGTAGTTATAAGTTTACCACCATCTGTAGGAGTATTTTGTTCAGGTCTAAGTAATGCATATTCATTATTTTTAATATTATATAACTGTTTACCACCAACAGACTCTGTTTGTGTAATTAACCATTTCTGATTAAGAGCACCAGCAAACTCTCTAAATGCAACATCATTACCACCATTTCTAACAGTTAAAACTTGAGGAGATAATCTATTGTCAGTAGGAGAATTACTCTTAGCTCTAAATATATAATATATACCAGTAGGAATAGTAGTACTCTTACCATTAGTAGTTTCTAACCTTTTCTCTTCTGATATCTTATTAATCTTAGCTTTTAAATAACCTGTCTGATTATAACCATTATTAGAATTAGATAAATTAAGTATATTAACCGCATTATAATCATTTATATATTTATTACCCTGAACCTTAGAACCATTAGATGAAAATATATATTTTGACTGAGACTCAATAGATACATAACTACCTTTTTCATTAGATACAAAAGTATGTGGACGTGTAGCATCCTTTGCTACATAAAAATATAACCACTGATTACCAGATAAAAATATAGTAGTAGATGTATATTCTTTATGTCCAAATAATTCTATCTTATACCAACCACTTTGTCCATCAGGAACAACATAACTACTTCCATTATCTTCATATACATTAAACTCTGCACTAGTTCTAGAATATTGATTTAAATCCCTATCAATAGAATCAGTAAGATCCCTAGTATTCTTTCTATTTACAGACGCTATAGACATAACTAAAACTGATAATAATAACCCCATTATAAGTATTCCATATAATGCAGTAGATACTGCAAAACCTCTATTATTCATATATACCTCACCTATTCTATATAAATTATACATTTAAAAAAAGTAATATTCAACATTTCTGTAATATTACTACATATTTATCTCCATATTTTCTAGATTTAATCTCTTTAAAATTATTATAAACTATCTTATCTATAAAAGAAGACTCACAAACTATTATTCCACCATCTCTTAATAAATTATACTCATCTATTAACTTATTTGACACTTCAATATAATTATCTTTATATGGAGGATCCAAAAATATAATATCAAATTTTATATTATTATCTTTAAAATATAATAATGCCTTTTTATAATCCATATTAATACTCTTAGCATTATCTATTCTTAACTTACTAATATTGTTATTTATAACAGAAATAGCTTTATTATTATTATCTACTAAATATGCATAACTACTTCCATTAGATAATGCTTCTATACCAAGATTACCAGAACCAGAAAATAAATCTAAAACAACACTATCTTTAATATAATCTTGTATCATTGCAAATAAAGACTCTTTTACTCTCTCCATAGTAGGTCTAGTCCCAACTATATCAAAACCATCTATCATTCTACCTCTATATAATCCACTAATTATTTTCATTACTGCCCCCACAACTACTATTTCTAATAAATGATTTATTAATTTTACTCTTGATATCTAATATCAATATATTAATATCTGTCTCTATTTCTTTATATCTAGTAAAAAAAGTATCATTTAATATTTCCTCTTTTAAATATAATTCTCCATTATTATATCTTTTAATCTTATCAAGTAAATCTTTATGAAGTACTAATTCTTTATTAATATTCTTAATATTTTTAACCACTTCTTCTTTATCTAACTTATTTTTAAATTTATCTAATAATTCATATAACTCATTCATAACTATATTATAAAACAAAAAGTAGACATTAGTCTACTTTAAGAAATCATCTATTGTCATCAACTTAGAATCTATATCATCAAGTGATACTAACTCCTTCTTAGGAACTATAACTTCATCTTCTATTTCTTTTAAAGATTTCAAAATAAATGCATCGTCTAACTCATGTTTAGTTAAAGCAGTACCAACAGATTGTCTATCAGTAATTGGTAATTCTCCATTCTTAAAAATGTTAATAGATTCATTTTTTATACCAATAGAATCTTTTGTCTTAATAACAAATGATTTTATTATATTATATGGATTAGTCTTAACATCTCTAATTACTTGAACTCCTCTTCTAGCTCTAGACATTAAATCAAAATCTTTTAATCTAACTCTCTTACCTGTTCCTTTATTAGTAATAAATGATATATATTCATCGGTATCACTATAATTATTAACTGATACTACATTATCATTCTTTAATTTCATACCAATTACTCCAGAAGCCTTAATACCAACAACAGGTATTTCATTAGCCATATATGAAACCCCAAATCCGCTATCAGTTGTCATAAATATCTTATCTTTAGTTAAAATATATGCATCAATTAAACTATCATCGCCCTTTAATTTCATACACAAAGTAGGTTTAGAATATCTTAATAATTTAAATTCAGATAAATTAGTCTGTTTAACCATACCATTTGAAGTTGCTAATAAAACAGTTAAATTACTATCAAAATTCTTAGCATTAATACCACTAACAATCTCTTCACCCTGTTGAATAGTAATTAAATTACTTATATGTTTAGGCATATCTTTCCATTTTAAATCAGGTATTTCATGTACTGGTATATGTAAATAATTACCGTAACTAGTAAATACCAATAAAGTATCAAGTGTATTCATATATTCCTTAACTAATAAATAATCATTATCTTTAATAGTTAAATCTTCTTCTTTACTTGATTCATAACTTCTAATAGAAGTTCTCTTAATATAACCATCCTTTGTAAGTATAACAATAACATCTTCCTTAGAAACCATATCTATCTTATCTATCTTTAATTCTGTAACTTCTTCTTTAATATCAGTCAATCTAGGAGTAACATATAATGAATTAATTTCAGATAAATCTTTCTTCATTACTTTTCTTAATATTTTTTTATTTTCAAGTATAGCAGTTAATCCCTCTATTATCTTAGTAAGATTTTTTAACTCTTCTTCTAAAGCCACTACATCAGTATTAGTTAATCTATATAATTGTAATGTAACAATAGCATCTGCTTGAATAATAGTAAAATCAAATTCTTTAACTAAATTATTCTTAGCATCCTCTTTATTTTTAGAAGCACGAATTACTTTTATTACTTCATCTAATATAGAAATACATTTTATTAAACCTTCTACTATATGAAAACGTGATTTAGCATGTTTTAAATCAAACTCAGTACGTCTAGTAACAACCTCTTCCTGATGTTTAATAAATGCATCAAGTGCTTCTCTTAATCCTAATAATTTAGGTCTCTTATTAACAATCGCAACTGTATTAAAATTATAATTTATTTGTAAATCGGTATTCTTAAAAATATAAGCTATTATTAAATCTTTATTAGCATTTTTCTTTATATCAATTACTATTCTTACATCTTTAGTAGACTCATCTCTAACTTCAACTATACCATCTACTTTCTTATCAAGTCTAATATCATCAATCTTCTTAACAATAGCAGCCTTATTAGCTTCAAATGGTATTTCAGTTATTACTATGTGTACTCCATCTTTATCTTCTTCTATTTTATATCTAGATTTTATTACAACTTTACCCTTACCAGTAGTATAAGCTTGTTTTATTCCATCTAATCCTTCTACTATTCCACCAGTAGGAAAATCAGGTCCTTTTACTATTTCCATTAATTCATCAAGTGAAGATTCAGGATTATCTATTCTATATATTGCAGCATCTACTATTTCATTTAAATTATGTGGTGGTATATTAGTAGCATATCCAGCACTAATACCTTGAGCTCCATATACGAATAAAGCAGGAAATCTAGCAGGTAAAACAGTAGGTTCTTGAATAGTATCATCAAAGTTAGGTGCAAATTCAACAGTATCTTTATCTATATCTCTAAGCATCTCTCCAGATATCTTAGAAAGTCTAGCTTCAGTATAACGATATGCAGCAGGTGAATCTCCATCTATTGACCCATTATTTCCATGCATATCTATATAAGGTAGCCTAGTCTTCCATGGTTGAGACATTCTAACCATCGCATCATATATAGATGTATCACCATGTGGATGATAATTACCAATAACATCTCCAACGGTCTTAGCAGATTTTCTATATCCCTTATCATAAGTATTTCTCTCCTTATGCATAGAATATAATATTCTTCTTTGAACTGGCTTTAACCCATCTCTAGCATCAGGTATAGCACGATCTTGAATTATATATTTTGAGTATGAGGCAAAACGTTCACCCATTATATCTTCTAATGTATAATCAAATATCTTTTCAAGTATTTGTTCTTCTTTCTTTTTTGCCAAATTACTCACCTTCTTTCATATAATCATCTTCTAATGAAAATTCAACATTTTCTTCAATCCACTCTTTACGAGGAGGAACATCATCTCCCATCAACACACTAACTCTCTTTTCAGCAAGTTGTGCATCTTCAATATTAACTCTTATTAAAGTTCTAGAACCAGGCTTCATAGTAGTTTCCCATAACTGATCAGCATTCATCTCACCTAATCCTTTATATCTTTGAACGTCACACTTCTTACCCTTAGTAAGTTTTTGCATCTCTGAAGGAGTATATGCATACTCTATATTTTTACCACTTTGTATCTTAAATAATGGTGGTAAAGCAACAAATAAACGTCCCTCTTCTATTAAAGGTCTCATATATCTATAAAAAAATGTAAGTAATAAACATTGAATATGTCCACCATCTTCATCAGCATCTGACATTATAATAATCTTAGAATATTCTGCATCTTTTATATCAAAATTAGTACCATATCCAGCACCAATAGTATATATCATAGTATTTATTTCTTCATTTGATAATATATCTTCTTCCTTAGTCTTTTCAGTATTTAAAACCTTACCTCTAAGTGGTAATATTGCTTGATATTTTCTATCTCTTCCTTGTTTAGCAGAACCACCGGCAGAATCACCCTCGACTAAGAATAATTCTTTCATATTCTTATCTCTACTTTGTGCAGGAGCAAGTTTACCAGATAAAGATCTTTCTTTCTTATCTTTATTCTTACCTTTTCTAGCTTCCTCTCTTGCTTTACGTGCAGCTTCTCTTGCTTCCTTAGATTTTAAAGATTTATTTATAATCATCTCAGCAACAGCTCTATTTTCTTCTAAGAACATCTTTAATCCCTCTGTTGTAACTTGTTCAACAGCAGGTTTAGCACTAGGAGTACCAAGTTTACCCTTAGTTTGCCCTTCAAATTGAAGTAAGTTTTCAGGAATCTTTAAACTAACTACCGCAGTTAATCCCTCTCTTACATCACTTCCCTCAAAAGTAGAATTACCTTTAGTCATACCAGTACTCTTAGCATAATCATTAAATACCTTAGTCAAGGCAGACTTAAATCCTGACTCATGTTGTCCACCATCTATAGTCTTAACATTATTAACAAAACTAACTATATTTTCATCATATGAAGTACACCATTGTAATGCTAAATCAACTTCTATATCATTTTTTATCCCAGATAAAGCTAAAACCTTATGCATAGCACTCTTATCTTTATTTAACTCTTCAACAAACTCTTCAATTCCTCTTTCATATAAAAATTTAGAAGACTTTTCATTTTCCTCATCAACTACTTCAATAGTAATTCCTTTTAATAAGAAAGCAGACTCCTGCATTCTCTCACAAATTGTAGTATATGAAAATGTAGTAGTAGAAAATATTTCATCATCAGGTAGAAATCTAACAGTAGTACCAGTCTTAAAAGTTTTACCAATTACAGTTAAAGGCTTATCAACATGTCCACCATCTTTAAATCTAATAAAACTTATTTCTTTATCTCTTGAAATAGTAACTTCCATCCATTTAGATAATGCATTAACAACAGAACCACCTACTCCATGTAATCCCCCTGATACTTTATATCCATCTGTTTCAAACTTACCTCCGGCATGAAGCACTGTATATATAACTTCAGGAGTAGATTTACCAGATGAATGCATACCAGTAGGAACACCACGTCCATGGTCTTCTACAGATACAGACTTATCTTTATGTAAAGTTATTTTAATATAATTACCATATCCATTAATAGCCTCATCTATCGCATTATCTACTATCTCCCATACTAAATGATGCAATCCTCTTTTATCAGTAGAACCAATATACATTCCAGGACGCTTTCTAACCGCATCTAACCCCTCTAGTATCTTTATAGATGATGCATCATATTTCTTTGACATACTATCACTCCAATTCTCACAATTTTTATTATACTTAAAATTCCTTTATATTTCAACGAATTCACAATATATCATTACTTTTTATTCATTTTATCTTTAATAATAGTTCTCCTATCATTATCTTTTTCAGTCCTTGTGGCAACATCCAGTGCCATTTCTTCTCCAACAATAATAAGCTTCTTTTTAGCCCTAGTAACACCAGTATAATATAATCTTCTATAAAGCATTTTTCTATACATAGTTGATACAAGAACTATAGCTAAATCAAACTCAGACCCTTGTGACTTATGAATACTTATCGCATAAGCCAATCTAAAATTAGAAAAAGATGATGGAGTATATTTAACTATATTATCATCATATGATATATATACTTCCTTCTTAGGAGATAAAACTATATCATCTACTATACCAATATCACCATTATATATATTATCATCTGGTTGATTAGTAAGCTGCAACACCTTATCACCAACCCTAATAATATCATCACCTATCTTTATTTCTTTCTTACTCTTATCTTTAGGATTAACTATATCTTGTACTTTTTTATTTATTATATCAATACCACATATACCCTTATATTGAGGAGCAAGTATTTGTACCATTTTAGAAGACATATCATAACTTTTAGCTAAATCTTGTACAACACTAGAAATATTATTACTAGAAACAGAAATAAACTCTAAATCACTACTCTTATTAAAAATATCTCTATTTATAATACCACTTCTCATATCATATGATAATTTTAATATATTAGAACCTTCTTCTTGTCTATATAATTTAGTCAGTTTAGTAGTATATATAACAGAAGAATCTATTAAATCTCTTAATACTTCTCCAGCACCTACACTAGGTAATTGATAATCATCCCCTACAAGTATTATCTTACAATTAGCGTTTATTCCATCTACTAAAGAACCTAACAAATAAGTATCAACCATAGAAACCTCATCTATAATAACAAGTTCAACTTTACTCTTATTGTATCTATTAACTTGAAACTTAGAAGTATCTTTCTGCCACTTTAAAAATCTATGTATAGTAGAAGCTAATACATTAGTAGCTTCACTCATTCTCTTAGAAGCTCTACCAGTAGGAGAAAGTAGTGCTATCCTGTTTTCTAAATCTATGTAAGAATATTTATTAATAGTCTTATATAACTCAATTATTCCCTTTAATATAGTAGTCTTACCAGTTCCAGGACCACCAGTAATTATAGAAATATGTTTACAAATACTAGACTTAATCGCATCCTTTTGAGATGAATCATATTTAATATCAAATTTCTCTTCAATTAAACTAATATATTTATCTATATTTTTAATATTATCATCTTCTTGATGAGATAACATTCTAAATCTCTTAGTAATAATATCTATCATAGAATACATATCAATTAAAAAATATTTATCATCTTCACATTTTATATATAAATTCTTCTCTAACCTATCAAGACCCATCAAAAATAAATCATTAGAAATAAAACTTCCAATAACTCTTTCCAAATAATTATATATATCATCTCTAAAAAAATATTCATGACCATACAAATTAGTCAACTCATTCATTATATAAAGTATAGAAGATGAAACTCTTCTTATATCTTCTAATCTATATTCTAAAGATAACGCAATAGTATCTATATGTTTATATGAAATATCTAACTTATCATAATATATATTATAAATATCTTCATCTATTACACTTCTAGTTCTATCTTTATATTTATTATATATCTTCATAGACTCATTAGAACTAAATCCTAATTCTCCTAAATAAATAATAGTCTTATAACTATTCTCATATTCTTTTAAAGTATTATATAAAGTATCTATATTTTTTTCGGTAATAGTAGGTATTAAATATAATAAATCTTTATTTTCTAATATAACATTTAATGTATTATCACCTAATTTATCAGTAATAAGTTTAGCCTTAGTCTTACCAATACCTTTAAATAAACCAGAAATCAAGAATTCATATATCGCATCTTTTCCTTTAGGTTCAACTCTCTCATATGAAGAAACCATAAACTGTTTACCATATTTTTCATGTTCACCTAAATCACCATACATAATATAAGAGTCTCTATCATTTAACTCATGAAAATAACCTGTAAAAGTAATAGTCTTATCAATCATATCTGCAAACTCAGGGCAAGATACATCTTCTACTTTAAATAAACCAACTACATATCCTCTTCCCGATTCATATATACTTCTTCTAAATTTACCTTTAATATATTTCATAATACCTCTCTTCTATATTATACAAATAATATTAATTTTTTTAAAATAATTTTACAATAAAAAAATAGTGATAATCACTATTTATATTAATCTTCTAAATTTTTCTTTAATTCATGTAACTCTTTCAAGAAATTATTAGTCTTCTTTATTTCTTGATCTAACTTATCATAATTAGCAGTATTTTCTATCTGCAGTTCTTCTAGAGTTGGTAAATTAACCTTCTCTAAACCAAATATAGGAGATATAAAATTAGAATTTCTAAATTTATCTCTCATATAAGGTACTCTAACTCTCTCAGGTTCAGATAAATCAGATAGAGTATGCATTTCTACCACTTTATTTTCAAGTATAACTGCCTCTTCCTTATTGTTATTATAAACAGACTCTATAACATTTTGTAACTCTATACCAACAGGAGAAGTAATCTCTTCAATTTCATTATTTACTCTATCAAACTTTTTACTAACTTCATCAAATGATATTAAAGCATCTTCTTCATCTGATATCTCTAATGTATCATTATTATACTTATCAGTAGAAATCATCATATATTCATCCAATGTAATAGGAACATCCTCATCATCATATTGATTGCTTATAATATTATCTGTGTCATTGTTATCAATAGTTTCTTCTCCTTGATTATTACAAACATTAGAACTATTATCTATCTCTTCTACAGTATCAACTACTTCTTCATTTTTAAAAGTACTATTAGCAAGAGTATCATTTTCAGTAGAAGTTTCTTCTTTTACTAATTCTTCTTTAATTGCCTCTATCTCTCTAATAGCCTCTTCACGAGTAGGTTCAATATTAGTATAAGATAAATCATTATTATTTATTTCTACTCTTTTAGTATCACTTAATGAATTATCTTCTAATATAGAACTAGTAGGAATACTAGTATTAGCTAATTTGTCATTAACTTTATTAACTAAATCAATTAATTCTAACGTATTTTTCTTTAATTTAGATTTATAAGTAATCTTATCAATAATATATATTAATAAACATAAAAGTATCGCAATACCTAAAATAATATATACTATCAATATTTCTTTTGATAATAATAAGTCTGTTATATTCTGCATAAATATCTCTCCTATTAATAGGTTAACACATATTATTAACTTATGTTATTAAAACTATAATTTTATTAAAAATTTTACAACATGTTTTTACAAAATTGAGTATTTGTTCGATTTTCATACACTTTTCACATTATATAATTATAATATATAATATGTATAGGAGGACTTATGAAAGTATTAGTTGTAGATGATGAAGAAAATATAAGAAAAATAATTAAAGAATATCTAGAAAACGAATCTATAGAAGTATTAGAAGCAGATGATGGAGATAAAGTTGAAGATATATTAAAAAATAACCAAGTAGATATAATGGTTTTAGATATTATGATGCGTGGTCTAGATGGTTTTAGTCTAATGCAAAAAAATATTAATACCCCTACTATCTTCCTATCCGCAAGAGATAGTGAAGTAGACAAACTAACAGCCTTCTCACTAGGAGCAGATGATTACATGACAAAACCATTTTCTCCAAGAGAACTAGTCGCAAGAGTAATTGCCTTATATAAAAGAAGTTGTGAAGAATATGACATTTATTCATATAAAGGATTATCAATTAATAAAAGTAGTCACATAGTAGAAATAGATGGAAAAAATATCTTTTTAACTCCAAAAGAATATGAAATATTAATCTATTTAATTTCAAATAAAAATATAGTAGTAACAAGAGAAGGAATGCTATCTAAAATATGGGGATATGACTTCTTCGGAGATAACAGAACAGTAGATACACATATAAAAATGTTAAGAAATAACTTAGGTAAATATAGAGACCTAATAGTAACTGTAAGAGGAGTTGGATATAGATATGAAGAAAAAATATAATATTTATATACTTATTTGGATAACATTTATATCATTTTCTCTACTTATAATGATATTTCTATGGACAAGCCAAGTATTATTCTTAAAAGGTTATTATAGATATAAAAAAGAAAAAGATGTATTAGAAATTGCTACATACATAAAAAATAATTATCAAAATAAGGATATTGATAAAAAACTAAATGAATTATCATTCAATAAAAATGTCTGTATAGAAACAACAGATGCTTCCGCATCTTCAAGTTATTCATCACTATATATGGGGAAAGGTTGTTTCATATCAGATGATACACTTAAATATAAAAATGACTTTATAATGAATAACTTATCTACTAAAAACTATTTATTAATAAATCCTAAATTCGGTAATAAAACTATATTCTATGCAATGAAACTAACATCTTCTAAATATGCATTTATAAATGCCTCAATTGACCCAATAGATTCAACCATAGATCTTCTAAGAAATCAATTTATATTATGTTCAATAATAGTAATATTAATAACATCCATAATAGCTTTATATATTGCTAAATACGTATCAAGTCCTATCATAGAAATAACTAAAGAAGCTACTAATTTATTAAATAATAATTTTAATAAAAATAAATTAAACACATCTATAAAAGAATTAAACGACTTATCAAATACACTAAGTAATGTATCAAAAGAACTAACTAAAATGGATCAAGTAAAAAGAGATTTAATGGCTAATGTATCTCATGATATGAAAACACCTCTAACAATGATAAAAGCCTATGCAGATGCCGCAACTGAATTACACGCAAATAACCTTGAAAAACAAAAAGAAGATTTAAATATAATAATAAGTGAAGCCGACAGATTAACAATATTAGTAAATGACATATTAAAACTATCATCTATGCAAGAAGCATCTCTTAATCTGAATCTAGAAAAAATAGACTTAGTAGAAATAAGTCATAAAGTAATTGATAGATTTAAAGCATTAACAGATAAAGGATATAATTTTATAATTAAATCTAATAAAAAACAAGCTACTATTATAGGAGACTATAAAACGATAGATGGCGTAATATACAATCTAGTAAATAACGCTATAAATTATACAGGAGACGATAAAAAAGTAACTATAGATATTAATGTAGAAAAAGAAAATATTACATTAAAAGTAATAGATACCGGTAGTGGTATAAATAGTAATGATATAGAACACATATGGGATAAATATTATAAAAGTAATAAGAATTATAAAAGAAATAAATATGGTACAGGCCTTGGCCTAAGTATAGTTAAATCATCACTTATAGCCCATAATTTTAAATATGGAGTATCATCAACAAGTAAAGGAACAACATTCTACTTTATAGCAAAAAAAGAGAAATAATCTCTTTTTTTGCTATTTACTCTTAACTTTTACCTTCTTACGCACATTAACATATCCTTGTACCATATAAAAATCTTCTTCTCCAGATGGAATTTCATTTGCATAATTAGTTCTAATATCAAGAACGTTGTCATCAAAAGGTTCATCACTTATTTCTCCATAAGCTGAATTAAAATTAGAACCAAAATAATCCATATTATTTAATGCATTCATCAATTCATCATAATCCAAATATGCATATCTTTTGTATACCAAAACATTTCTATAAAACAATCTGTCTGCCCTTCCTTCGTCATAATTAGGATCATCAGGTACATGAGGGTGCCATTTATCTGTTAACGTAACAAATCCACCTTCAGGTGTTTCTGTGTTTTGATACTCTACTTCTTTTTCAGATTCTATTGTAACTTGAGGATTACCATTATATACTTTTACAGTAAAATCAATCTTATAATATTTATATTCTTCTTGTTCATTATCTGATGCTACATCTGGTGTTACAGTAGGAGTCGGAGTAACTTCAGTTACTGATGGATTAGTTGAACTATTTTCTTTAGTCTTACATCCTCCAGTAAGAAGCGTACTAATTATTCCTCCTACTAATATAACTTTACGAGTTAATTTACCTAACTTATCTTTATTTAATTCTAAATTATTAATCATATTATTCCTCTCTAAATTGCCCATATTATAACATTTTTACTAATAAACTTCAACAAAAAATGTAGAGTCACCTCTACATCTATACTATTTGCTTTTAACTTTTACCTTCTTACGAACATTGACATATCCTTGTACCATATAAAAATCTTCTTCAGCTGGAATTTCATTTGCATAATTAAATCTTATATCAATAACGCTATCATCATTATCAGTTAGTTCACCACAAACTGAATTATAATTAGGTCCAAAATAATCCATATTGTTTAACTCATTCATTAATTCATCATAATCAAAATATACATGTCTTTTGAATACCAAAACAAGCCTATAAAACGATCTGTCTGCTCTTCCTTCGTCATAATTAGGATCATCAGGTACATGAGGTTGCCATTTATCTGTTAACGTAACAAATCCACCTTCAGGTGTTTCTGTATTTTGATATTCTACTTCTTTCTCAGACTCTATTGTAACTTGAGGATTACCATTATATACTTTTACAGTAAAATCAATCTTATAATATTTATATTCTTCTTGTTCATTATCTGATGCTACATCTGGTGTTACAGTAGGAGTCGGAGTAACTTCAGTTACTGATGGATTAGTTGAACTATTTTCTTTAGTCTTACATCCTCCAGTAAGAAGTGTACTAATTATTCCTCCTATTAATATAACTTTACGAGTTAATTTACTTAACTTGTCTTTATTTAATTCAAAATTATTAATCATATATTCCCTCTCTAAATTGCCTATATTATATCACATAAAGTAAATATAGTCAAATAAACTATACTTACTTTATCCCATACTTTTTATTAAATTCTTTTATTTCTGCATTTGTCGCTATTCTTATCTTATAATTTTTTATATATTTTAAACCTTCATCTAATAATCCTTGGGAAACAAAATATCTATTATTTTTTTCTCCATCTATATACCAAACTATAAATGTCTTTTGATACATAACATTATTTTTATAATAAAGCAATAAAGTAAAATATTTTTTAGAGTCATTCTTTTTTACCTCAAAATTAGGATAAAAATATATAATATGTCCTCGGGAAACTTTTTCTGTTTTTATAGTTCCAAAATCATTAATTTTAGATTTATATTTATTTAAATTATTTTGATAAATTTGGTATCCAGCTCCAAATAATATTAGAAGAATGCTTAAAACAATTAATATATATAATATTTTTTTTAACATGCAATCCCCCATACTATAGAATGATTTGTAATATGTCGACATTTATTAAATTGCCTATATTGTTTTTTGCCATTTTTTACAATTTCACGTGGATAACAACCTATTGGAAGATAATCAGTTGGACACCCTTCATAATGCGCACAAGATCCATCGTCACCAGACCTGCCACATGGTGATCCTCCGCAGACCTCCTCACTACATTTTCTACCATCATAATTAGAATAAGTACTACAAATTTTGTATTTAGAACCACCACAAGCTGCAGTACATCCCGTCCATCTTTCAGCTTTACGTGTACTACTACAACAATCCATTGTATTACATGCTCTTGTACTATAATTATATCTTAC
>CAUSWF010000014.1:0-16620 GCA_963535465.1 uncultured Erysipelotrichaceae bacterium
TCATATGTATAATTTCCTCTTTTGTATATCCTAAAGATATAAAAAGTTTAAACTTATTTTTAATTACTTCTTCTTGAAACCCAGTTAGTGGAAAACCTCGTTTAATAAGTCTTAAAACTTCTTTCCTCTTATATCCAAAATCGATCATAAAATTAATTTTACTATTTAAAGACTCACTACTACCACTTATTAAAGAAGGCATTTTATAAGTAAGTTTTAAAATTTCGCAATAACTAAAACCTAATTCTACCAAATAATCCAACTTAGCTTTAATACTTATAATATTATAGCCAAAAAGAGCTGGAATCATTCTACACATCTTAATTACTTGTTTTTTTGTATAACCTAATTTAATCAAATCATCAATCTTTTTTTCTAAATTTAAAGTACTATAACTAAATAGTGCAGGGCATAAAATTACCATCTTTTTTATCTCTTCTTTGGTATAATATTTATTTAAAAAATTATAAACATCGATGATATTATTATATAACTTCTCTTCTCTCATCCTATAAATAACATATGCATTTAATATCCTTTCAATATCTACATCTAAATAACCCAACTCTTTTAATAATAAATATGATTTTTTCATTATTTATAACCCCCATCAAAGTTCTCATATTATAACACAAAATATATAAAAATGCAAAAGAGCATTATTTCTAATACTCTTTTATTTATGATAATCATTTGATTTATTACCTATTATTACAACTTCTCCATCTATTTCTTTAGCATTATCCAAAGTATAAAATTTTTCTATAAAACTTTTTCTAGCTAAATCACTATCTTTATAATAAACTTTCATATAATCATTGTCACTATTATAGAAAAAATTTCCTAATGATTTTTTATCTTCACTATAATAACTTTTAACATTTTTTAATCTACTAACCTTAATTAATGGCGTATAATTATTAGATACTAATAAATTATTTCTAAGCAGAACTGAATATATTGATTTATCTAGAATTTCAGAATTATTTTTCCCTTTTCTTAAATAATCATATATAGCTTTAGCATCGATCAAACTATCAATTACATCATCTAAATAATTTTCTCTATTACTAAAATAACATCTATTAGAAACTTCATATAAAAATGGTAACTCTAAATTATTTTCAAAATATTCTGGATGTTTACCAGATAACTTAGTAATTAATTTTAATAATCTAGGAAAATTAATACTATCTGTAGAAATACTAACTCCTTTAATTAAATCATCTGTTCCAGTGTCATATTTTATCTTTAATGGTAACTTATTTACTAAAGAAGCATTAAGTACCGAACCAACTATCGAATATAGATAAGAACTATTAGGATATATATTAATAAAATAAGTAGAACTAACAAGTGAATTAGTAATTAAAGAAGTACTTTTATCTTTTTTTAGAACTTCTAATTTACCACTATATTCACTCATATATTTATCAATATATTTATCTAACATTTCTTGATAAACTTCCATATTTTTTAAAGTAATATCTGGTTTAAATTGATTTAATATACTTTCGGCATTATCACCTTTCTTAATATCTAAAACCGTCTTACTTAAAAGTCCTAAATTATTTATCTCTTTAGCATTATTGTTAATAGCATTATGCATCATTCCTATATCAAAAAATTCCATATACTTCACCTACTTTATATTAATATTTTCAACTAAATCATTTGACTTATTTATCGCATTAATTATTCCATTATAGAAGTCTCCTTCTATATCAGCTATATGTTCTCCATCTATCATCTTTTGATTATCACTTATAGTAACACTAGTTTTTTCAACATGTATTTTTTTATAGCCTTCTAAATGTCCAACTAAACTTAATATTTTATCTGCTAACTCATTCTCTATATACCTAATAGGAAGAATTAATACAGCCTCTGCATCATTAACATTATGACTATTATTAGCTAAATTATAGATAATCGCAATATCTTTAAAATAAGCTAAATATCTACCAGCATCATATACATCAGTTCTACTAGTTAATCTATCAAATCTGCAATCATCTTTATAATGTTCATTTATATAGTTAAGTAAACAATCTATATGATTAACAGAATCATTATCAATATCACCATATGCGTGAGCAGAACAATTATTTATAAATAACACTTTGTAATTACTTCTCATATTATATAACTTTCTTCCTTATCCTTTTCTTCTACTTTTGCCATATCTAACAAATCATATAATCTAGTATTTGCCTCAAATACTAATTCTCTTGCATCATTATAATCTTTTATATTAATAATTGTACCTATCAAATTAGGTAAATATAATCCATTAGGAACTGATATAGTACCATTCTTTATAGCATTAATAATATGAACATATTTATTATCCTTACTAGGAGAATTATCTGTAATAACAATATTATCTAATTTATCATATTTAGAAGCCACAGCATACATCAAAACTAAATTAACTAAAGAATCTTCTGTAGTATCTATAAACTTATGACATAAAACATATGAACATATTATTTCATCTAATTTATTAAGCTGATTATAACAATCTAACATATAAAAATTATCATCTATCTTACTAATAATATAATCTACTGGTACATTAATATAATTTAATACAATATTAAATGCCTTAGCATATTTATTAATACTTCCATCTACTTTACCATTTATTATTCTAAGAGTCTCTTCCTGTATATATTGAGAAGTATCTCTATTTAAACTAGCATCAGATAAACTATATCTAGAATCTATCAATCCAGTCTTTGCCACATACTCAGATATATTATCTTTACCCATCTTATCTTCACTAAATATATGTCTAGAATCTATCGCAATAACCTTATCAGATAAATATTTAACTAATTCATCTTTATTACTAATATTCTTTTTATCACTAACCTCAAATAATATATTTTCACTTCTCTTATGTACTAAAACTGGAAATAATAATTTACCATTATATCTCATAGAACCATAACTTTTTATAGTATTAATTATTTTATCTAACGAATTAATCTTAATCATAAATCTATAATTATTACCACTAAATAATATATTATCTTTATCTACTATTTTATAAGTATTATTACTAAAATCATTTACTAATATTTTAACTAAATTCTTAATTCCTTTTAAAGAACCTGAACCTATAAATAAACTCTTATTAAATTCTTCATTACTATTAAATATTTCTTTTAAACTAATAAGTTTATTACTCTTATCATAAAAACTAACTTCTTTTAAAATATCTCTAATATTATCATAATCATAATCATTTATAGAATTTATAATTCTACTATTTAATTTAAAATATCCTGCAATATAACTTATATCTTTATAACTATTCTTACAATCATATTTATTAATAAAGCCTGCTATTATTTCTTTATTATTAGTAACATCATATATTTTATTTAATATATCTAATTGATAATTATTTTCTTCTTCTACTATGTTATTAGAACTATTATTAAATATATCTAATTCTACATTATCATCTACAATATCAATTCCTGTATTAAAATGTATATCTATATTATCTATAATACCCATATCAATTAATATAGGAACTATTTTTTTTAAATCATTTAAATCTCTATATTTATTATTACTAATACCTAAACTTAGTATTATCACTAAAACAATTAAATTAACTAACTTATCAAGTATATTCTTACTATTAGAAGAATTTTTATAGATATAATCAAACATCCTCTTATTAATTCTTCTAATTATATTAAAACTACTAACACCATCTATATCATTAAGTACTAACTCTAACTTATTATTACTGATTAAATAATCAGTATTATTATACTTAATTGTGATATTTTTAGCTTCAGATAAGAACTCCTCTATATTACTATTATCATATCCTAAATCTATCATAGCTGATAATACTTCTTGACTACTATCATTATCTATTTTTATTACTTCTATATATTTATTATTATTAATATTACTATCAAATACATATAATTTATTATTAATAACTTTAAACTTATATTTATTTTCAGTATCTATAATTAATTGATCTAACTTATTAATAACTTGATCAGATAAATTTTCACTATAAAAATATACTAATTCTGGATAGTATTTTAATATATACTTAATAAATTTAGAATCTTTATTAATCTCCATAGATACACTCCTATTCTATTTAACATTATAACATATTTTATTATTTTTATAACAAAAAAGAGGTATAAACCTCTATTATTTTTGAATTAATGTTTTACTGATAAACTCTTGTAATCTTTTATCTTTAGGATTATTAAATATATGATCACTACTTCCTTCTTCGACAACTACTCCTTTATCAATAAATACTACTTTATTACAAAAATTTTTAATAAAATTCATTTCATGAGAAACAATTACCATAGTCATACCTAAATCAGCAACTCTTCCCATCATATCAGTTACTTCTCCTATCATCTCAGGATCAAGTGCACTAGTAGGTTCATCAAATAACATTATTTTAGGATTCATAAGTAACGCTCTAATTATTGCAACTCTTTGCTTTTGCCCTCCGCTAATCTTACTAGGATACATATCACGAATACTATATAAATCTACTTCTTTAAGTAGTTTATCTGCTTTCTTTATTGCTACATCTCTAGTCATAATTTTATTTAAACAAGGAGCAAGTATTATATTTTCTAATACACTCATATTATTAAATAGATTAAATGATTGAAATACCATACCAATATTTTTTCTAACTTCTACTAAATCATCTTCTAAATCTAATTTATTATCATTAAAAATAATTTCACCACTATCAGGTACTTCAAGTAAATTAAGACATCTAAGTAATGTAGACTTCCCACAACCACTAGGTCCAATTATTCCTACCCTATCTCCTTCATTTATTTCTAAATTAATTCCTTTTAATACTTCTCTCTTATCAAAACTCTTTTTTAAATTTTTAATACTTAGCATTTAACTTCACCTCTAATTTAGATACTATTTTACTTAATACACTAGTTATTAATAAGTATATTAAGGCAATGATTATTAATGGGAAGAAATAATCATATGTACGAGAAGCAATAATATCACTCGCTTTAGTTAATTCAACTATTCCAATATATGCACCAACAGATGTTTCTTTAACAAGTGTAATAAACTCATTTCCTAAAGAAGGTAGTGCATTTTTCATACCTTGTGGAATAACAATATATCTCATTATCTGAAAATAATTAAGAGATAATGCACTTCCTGCTTCTATTTGTCCCTTATCTACACTAGCTAAACCACCTCTAATAATTTCAGCTACATATGCAGATGAATTAATACCAAATGATATAATACCAACTAATAATATATTCGTATTACTACTAGCAAATACCACATAATAAAGTATCATTAATTGTAGTATCGAAGGAGTACCTCTAATAATAGAAACATATAACTTAGATATAAAGTTAAGTATTTTTAATTTACCAGTCATATCATGATAATTTCTAATTAAAGCAATTAATAATCCAAATATAATACCAATCACTAATGCTCCTATCGCAATAAGTAATGTATTAGTAATACCAGTAAGTATAAACTTATATCTAGAATCTTTAATTAAAGTCTGATAAATCTTTCCATATATTCCACTATAATTCTTATCCTCTATTCCCATATGTTTTAATAAAAGACTATCTATCTTACCTTCTTTTTTTAATCTCTTGATAGTTTTATTAATTGACTCTAGTAACTCTTTATTATTTTTATTAACAACCATTCCATAATAATCAGTAACAACAGCATCTTTTAATATTTTCATATCTTTAGTAATTAATTTAGACGCAGGTAATTCATCCATTACAACAGCATCCACTTTACCTACTTTCAAATCTTCTATTGCCGCTAAAAACTTTTTTTCACGAATTAATACTACTTTATTACTATAGTTTTCTGATAAATATGAATCAGCAGTAGTACCAAGTTGAACAGCAACTTTACCTGATAAATTAGAAGGTCCAGTAATATTAGAATTTTTCTTAACAACAATTACTTGACGAGACTCTGCATAATTTATTGTAAAATCTACTTCTTTTGCTCTTTCTTCGGTATAACTAATACCAGCTGCGCCAAAATCACTCTTACCGGTCTTAACTTCACTAATAATTGAATCAAAAGCAACATCTTTTACTACTAATTTCTTACCTAAATCTTTAGCAATTTCTCTACCTATACTAATATCAACACCAACTATCTCTCCTCCACTATAATACTCATATGGTGCAAATCCAGCTTCTGTTACTAGTACTAATTTACCTCTATTTTTGTTACAACCAGTAACAAATAATATTAATAAAATTAATATAAAATATTTTAAACGTTTCATATCATCACCTCATTATAATTATACTACAATTTTTAATATTACAAAATAAAAAGGACCGAAGTCCTTAATAAGCCATATTATAATACAACTGCAGCAATTGTTAATACTAAGATGTTGACAACAGCTATTGTTAAAACAACCTTTAAAGCCCATTTTAACCAAGTTGTATATTCAACTTTAGCAAGTGCAAGTCCACCCATGATTGCTCCACAAGTTGGAGTAAATAGGTTAACTAATCCGTTAGCAGCAACCATTTCCATAATTGTTACTTCAACATTGAAATGTAATCCGTGTGCTAACTTAGCCATAATTGGAGTTGATAATGTAGCAAGTCCTGAACTAGATGGTACTAGTACTGATAATACTACATGTAATAGATAGTTAAGTGGTGCAAATACTACTGCTGGAACACTCTTTAATGCATTAGCTGCATTATGGATAATATAATTATCAAGTGATGTTTCACTCATTAATACTGAAGCTCCACGAGCAAGTGCAATGATTAATACTACACTAATCATATCAGCTGCTCCATTGATGATTCCATCAACGATTCCTTTTTCTCCTAATCCGTTAATTGCACCAATTATAATTCCCATTAATAAGAACCATAGTGATGCTTCTTGGAAATACCATCCACCAATAGGTGTTCCAGTTAACCAAGATGTATATTTATTATCAAATATTGTTACTCCGAAATCAGTCCATGGTATGAATGATACGATCATTACGATAAATGTAATAGCAAATAACCATAAAGTAACTTTTTGTTTTCCAGTTAACTTAACGTTAGCATCTTTACCTTTATCTCCATAAGCTTCATCCATTGCCTTCTTTTCACCAGCTGAAAGTATAGAACCTTTAGTCTTCATAACTTTCTTAGCATAGTTCATAACAAATATTATTGAAATGATTAATGTTGAAAGCCATAAAACAATTCCTAAACCAATGATTGTTCCTTGGTTAATTGTAACTCCTTCTGGTAAAGTCTTCTTAGCAGCATCAACTGCAGCTCCAACAGCAAATGGATTAATTGTTGAACCAAGACATCCAGATCCTGCTCCAAGTAATACGATTGCAGAAGATACAACTGTATCCATTCCAGCAGCTACCATAGCAGCAGCTAAGATTGCATAGAATCCTACTGTTTCTTCTAACATTCCGTATGTAGATCCACCAATTGAGAATAGAGTCATTAGAATTGGTATTAACCATAATTCCTTACCTTTTAATTTCTTAATTAGAACTCTAATTCCATCTTCAATTGAATTTGTAGAATTTACTATTCTTAAGAATCCTCCTAAGATAAGTACGAATACACAAATATCAATTGCCTCTGTGAATCCTTTGATTGGTGCTAATAATGTTTGTGATAATGTAGCACCAACTACTCCACTACCATCAATAAGTGTCTTACCTGCATATTTAGCTGCTGGTAACACATGTGTTAATAATGCTAATAATATGATTAATAGCATAATTATTGTGAAAGCACTTAAAGAAAATTTCTTTTTCTTCTCCATTTATTATCCCTCCCTACAAATGGTTGTACCTGTAGTACCATTTAATGCATCTCGTGCGGCATCAAGTGAAGTAATTATGGCTTTATTACCACTTTCTTTAACGAAATACATACAAGCTTCAACTTTTGGAAGCATACTACCTTTAGCAAATTCACCTTTTTCGATGAATGTATTAGCCTCTTCTAATGTTAACTTAGAAAGATTTATTTGATCAGGTTTATTAAAGTTAATAGCAACTTGCGGAACTGCAGTTAATATTACTAATAAATCTGCACCAGTATTTAAGGCTAATAATGCACTGGTTCTATCTTTATCGATTACAGCAGCAACTCCTGTATATTGATTATCTTCTTTTATAACAGGAATTCCTCCTCCACCACATGCTATTACTATTGTATCACTTTTAATTAATTTTTCAATCGTTTCTATCTCAACAATTTTTTTAGGAATTGGTGAAGCAATAACTCTTCTCCATCCACGACCAGCGTCTTCCTTAAAAGTAGCACCAGTATCTTTTTCTAATTTCTTAGCTTCTTCTTCAGTATAGAAAACTCCTATTGGTTTAGTAGGATCATTAAATCCAGGATCAAACTTATCAACTTCAACTTGTGTAATAATAGTTGCTACATCTTTTTTTATACCACGAGTAGCAAGTTCTCTTTGTATTGCTTGTTGTAAATGATATCCAATATACCCTTGACTCATTGCTCCACATTCAGCAAATGGCATATCAGAAGATACCATATTGTTATATATCATACCTACTTGAGGACCATTACCATGTGAAACAATAACTTGATTTCCCATTTCTACTAAATCAACTATATTTTTAGAAGTTTCTCTAACTAAAGATAGTTGCTCACTAGGAGTCTTACCTAAAGCATTTCCTCCTAGTGCAATTACTATCTTACTCATTATTTTAATGTCTCCAACATTACAGCTTTAATTGTATGAAGTCTATTTTCTGCTTCTTCAAATACTCTTGAATGACTAGATTCAAATACTTCGTCTGTAACTTCCATTTCTTTTAATCCAAATTTTTCATAAATTTCTTTACCAATCTTAGTATCGATATTATGGAATGATGGTAAGCAATGTAAGAATATAGCATCACTCTTAGCATTATTCATTACTTTCATATTAACTTGATATGGAGAAAGTAATTTAATTCTTTCAGTCCATACTTCATCAGGTTCTCCCATAGATACCCAAACGTCAGTATATAACGCATCAGCATCTTTTGTTCCTTCCATAACATCTTCTGTCATAGTAATAGTTGCACCAGTCTTCTTAGCAATACCACGACAAGTATTAATTAACTCTTCTGTAGGCCATAATGCTTTTGGAGCACAAACTGCAAAATGCATTCCTAACTTAGCACATACTACCATTAAACTATTACCAACATTATTTCTAGCATCTCCTAAGAATACTAACTTTCTTCCCTTAACATCTCCAAATTCTTCTTGAACTGTTAATATATCTGCTAACATTTGTGTTGGATGGAATTCATTAGTTAAACCATTCCATACTGGTACTTTAGAATACTTAGCTAATTCCTCAACTATATCTTGAGCAAATCCTCTATATTCAATACCATCATACATTCCTGCAAGAACTCTAGCTGTATCAGCAATAGTTTCTTTCTTACCAAGTTGTGAACCAGTTGGTCCAAGATAAGTTGCTCCCATTCCTAAATCAAATGCTCCCATTTCAAAAGCACATCTTGTTCTTGTTGAATCTTTTTCAAATATCATTGCGATATTTTTACCTTTAAGGTGCCTATGTGAAACACCTTCATGTTTTTGTTTTTTTAAAGTTGCTGCTACTTTTAGAAGATGTTCAATCTCTTCTGTAGTAAAATCAAGTAACTTTAAGAAGTCTCTGTTTTTTAAATCTACCATTCTACATCGTCCCTTACTAAAGGCATTGACATACATCTTGGGCCTCCACGTCCACGACCTAACTCAGCACCTTCTATTTCTATAACTTCTAATCCTGCTTTCTTTAATGCAGCATTTGTAACATCGTTTCTTGAATAAACTACAACTACTCCTGGAGCAATACATAATGTATTAGAACCATCATTCCATTGTTCTCTCTCAGCAGCAATCTTATCTCCACCACCACAAGGTATTAAAGTAACCTTATGATTCAAATATTTACCTAAAATATTTTCTAAGCTATCTTCTATTTTCTTAACACTAACAGCATCATCATGACTTCCTTTAGTAACCTCAAACACTTCTAAAGTCTTCATAATTTCTGGATGATATGTAAATGTATACTTATCAATTTGTGTAAATACTGTATCTAAGTGCATAAATGCACGACTAACCGGAATATTAAATGCTAAAACTGTATCTATCTTACAAGTAGCATCATTAAAGAAATTCTTAGCAACTTGGTCAATAGCAGCAGTCCCAGTTCTTTGACTAATACCAATTGCAACAAGATGTTCATTAATATTTAATACATCTCCACCTTCAATTCTCCAATTATAACTTCTATTATAATATTTAGGAGTATCCTTATATTCTGGATGATATTTAAATATATATTCTGCAAAAATACATTCTCTATTTCTTGTTTCTGAATACATATGATTTAAATTAATTCCTGTACCTACAGAAGCAAAGTTATCTCTAGTGAAATATAAGTTTGGCATAGGTTTAGCAATAAATCTATCTGGATCATCACATAAATCTACTAAACTCTTTTCATTATTTCTTTCAGATTTAGGTAATTCTGATAATTGAATGCCAGCCATTAACTTAAGTACTAATTTCTTTGGATCTTTTATTTGATCTAAATAATTATAAGTCATCTCTTGATATTTAGCAGTATCAATTCCTGCCTCAACTATAAATTGTTTTAGAAATTTACTTCTAACTTCATCACTTCCTCCTAGTACATCAGCAACTAAATCTTCTAAATATACTACTTGGACTCCATTTGCAGCTAGTGCTCTAGCAAAAGCATCATGCTCCTTTTGAGCATTTGGTAAAAATGGAATATCATCGAAAAGTAACTCACTCAAAGTATCAGGTGTTAAGTTTAATAATTCATTACCTGGTCTATGAAGTAATACTTTCCTAAGAGTTCCAATTTCACTCGTAACATGAATATTACTCATTAATCTATTCTTCCTTTCTCTAATAATAGCATAGCTCCGCTATTATCTAAATTTATTATAGCAACCTCCTAACTTTTATACAAGAATAAAAGAAAAAAACAGGAAAAATTCCTATTTTTTCAAAATCTTATCAGCAAAATTCTTCTTAACGACAGCAATACTAAAATATCTATCTTTTATTCTATCATTATATGCAAAACTTGGTTTACTAACAACAATCTTATAAAAGTATCCTAACCCTTCTACATATTTAACTATCTCACTAACATCTTTATCACTACATATAGCAAATCTACTTCTTTCATATTTTTCTATATTATCACTAGATAAAAATCTCTTAACAAAAGATAAATCACTTCTACATAAATTAAAATTTAAATAATTAAAAATAAGTTCACCATCATATATACTATCATAATCAACTCTTTGTTTTAATGAGAATAAATCACTAATATTTTTTATTATTCCATCATAAAATATATACCCATTATCATCTATTAATTCACAACAAACAATTCTTCTACTAATACCACCAATTACTTCTTTTTTATGATTATTAACTATATCAAATGCACTATCAAGTAATAAACTACCTCCAGCACCACCTAACTTAGTATCCATAACATATACTCTATTCTTATGATTTCGAAAATATTTAGAAGCTTCTACCGCAGCATCGTAATATGTAGGCCAACATCCACTACTGCAAGATAAATGATATACATTACCCTTATCTATTAATTTATCCCACTTCTCAATATAATCAGTATATCTAGCATGAGCACATTCTATATTTTTATCACCGTTTAATCTCCTATCATAATCATCATATACTTGACTATCATCAAGAGAAATAATTTTAGCTTTAACTACCCCACTCATATCAACAGGATTTAACATAGAATCATATGTAATATTTTTCATACTAACCCACCTCGTTGCCATATTATACTACATTCACTTAATTTTATCAACTAAATTAAAAACTTTATCTTTATTATCACTAAATATAAATATAATATATTTACCTCTAACAGTATAATATAAATAATTATTATTTTCTTTATACACTTTATCTATATATTTACTCCATAACTTAATAGTATCATTAGAATCTTTATTATTATTAAACTCATATATATATAAATTATCACTAGAATATAACTTATTATATTTAACCATTCCACTAACCCTAACTCTACTAATAGATAAATTACTACTAAATAAATTATATACATCTCTACTAACTCTAGTAGATATAATTATATATATATAACTAACAATAAATAATAAACTGATTATAATAATTCTCTTCTTCATAATAAAAATTATAACATAAAAGGACAAGTATTACACTTGCCCATATATTGTAGAGAGTTTTGAAAAACTTATTTTCTTATTTTACATTGTGCTTATAATTTTATAACTTCATATATCATCTCCTTACAACAATAATATTAATATATTAATGTGTAAGTTATTTGATAAAAATATGTGAAATTATGTTATTTCTTTTTCTTACTCTCATCTACATAAGAAATACCAGTACCAGGAATACTAATAGTCTTCCTAATTTTACCATTAGCACTTCTACCTATTCTAAATCCCTTAAAACCCCAAGAAAAACCTGCTCCTGACTTACCTAAATTAATATTAATACCAAAAGGTAATCTAATTGTCTTTCTAAATCTTAAACCCATTATTTCACTCTCCTAACTACATTCTTTTCAATTGATTTTAGTACAGTATCAAAATTATCATCACCCTTAACTGTGATCATACGAGTACCAATATCCCCATCAATATCTCTATATGCTTCAGTAACAATAACATCATCAAATAAATTAAAGAAATCCTGATAATTACAAATATTATCATATAAACTACTACTAATACATAAAGGAACTACTACAGTACAAAACCCCTTATATTTAGCCCAATCATCATATCCTGCAACACCATTCATCGTAACAATAACATTCTTATAATCAACTAAAGATGCTACTAAACTATTCGCAGAATCTCTACTAATAACACCATCTAAAGATACATTATTATTTACACAATAATCTCTTAAATATAAACTATGTAAACTATCTTCATAAGGTTTACCGTAAAAATCCACCTTATCTTCATAAAATATCGTTAATTTTCTAATATCATACATACTATCACCATATAAATTATATCATTAATTTTAACTTTATGGTATAATATGCTTATCAGGAGGATTTATGGGCGATATAAACAATTTAGAAATTAACTATAATACAGTAAAAAAAGCAGAAAAGAAGTATAAATTAGTAAAAGCATTAAATGATTATTCTAAATATGGACTACCTATCGGATTAGCCATACTAGTATCTACATCAGTAAATACACTACTAGGAAATGCTTCAAATAATATCATAACTGCATCAGGAGTATTAATAACACTATCATCAAGTGTATTGTATAATAGATATAATGATTTAGAACAAATTACTAAAGAAGATTTTGAAAGTAAAAAAGAGCTACTAGAACAAAAAGTATTAACAAAAGAAAAGGCCTAAGCCTTTTTTATTTTATAATAATACTTCTCTTACCAACACTATTATATATATAGTTTATCCTATCATTAGAAATAACCCAACTAGTAACACCATCACTATGTCTCCAAGGATCTATCAAATAATGTTCTAAAGTAATCTTGTTATATCCAGCAAGCAAATAAACATGTAAATTAGATGGAATACCTTTATTAATAGGATCTTTCAAACCACTAGTAAGATATATAACTATAGGATTACCTTTATCAAGTTCTTTATCTAACTCTAATATACTATAACCAGTAGAATCAACTACATCACAATTACAATAACTCTTACCAAAACTAGCTAAAGCATTACTATCTATCCAATGTAATTTATCACTAGGATAAATATCTCTAATAGAATATATAAAACCCTTACTAGGATCATCACTCTTAGGAACACTATCACTAATATCAAAAATATCCTTATCAAGAACATAACCCTTATAATGTAAACCCATTAATAAAGATGTCACCTCACATGCATTATAAAGTTTATTATCATTTTGACTAAGATATTCAATATCTAATTTCTTCCAAGCATGTAATACCAACTTACTATAAATGTACTTGCTTAAAATAATAATACTAAATACAATAATAAAACTACTAGCAATAATTAATAATCTCTTCTTCATAATTCACCCAATACTATTATACAATTAAAAGATATCATAAGATATCTTTATTTAATACTAAGTATTGCATCTTCTAAATATACATTATCATAATAACTATTTTTTTCTAAGATTCCTATCCATGCTAATAATAAATCTTTAGCATCCTCATCGCCTTTTCTATAAATTATTCTTAGATACATTCCAATTGTTGCGAAATAATCTACTAGGATATCCATAGTATTTAGTTCATGTAATGCTCCAACCAAAGCTCTTATAATATTTAAAGCTTCAACATATATAGGCCTATTCATCATTTTCTTACATAATTCCATATAATCAGTTAAAGAAAATTTTTTTAATACAATAGAATTATAAATTCTATTAAAATAATATTCATATGATTGTATAGGTAAATATGAACAAAATTTTTCTCTAATATTATCTCCATCTAACAAAAAGTTGTCATCTGAAAAATCCATTAAAAATTTCTTAATATCTTCCGCAGGAATTGTACCAATTAATTCACTAATAGTTATATCATTTTTAGGAACATATTCTTTTAATTTAACTACTTCATATTTATGATTTTTTATCGCAAGTAATACTGCTACTTCATGTTTACAAGGAAAATCATATGGACAATCACACCTCTTCGTAATAAACCCACCTTCTAAATCAATATCTATTTCAACATCATATAAATCATTACCCTCTACAGAAGCAATAAATTTATTATCAGCATTAATAACAGATACTACATTACCATCATCATAATATTCTCTACCTCTTTTTAATATCTGATACTCAAAAGACTCTAACTCTTCATCAATTAACTCATCAATATCATATAACTTATTTTTAATTATAAAACCAGTATTATCATCTTTCTTCTCAATATTAAAAATCATACTATCACCTCACCCATATTATATCACTAACAACTAAAAATAGAACTTTTATTCTTAAAGTTCTATTTAAAATATTTAGATATATAAATAAGATTATTATTATCTCTAACCCAAACCATTTTTTCTTCTAACCTTTTAATACTATTTACATCAAGTCTATAAATTACAGCATATCTCCTAATTTCATCTAATTCTAAATTATCAATATGTTAACTTTCATCTATTTCACCTCATACATTAACTTGGAGAAAATACAAAGCAAAAAGATTATAGAAAATACTACTAGAAATGTTGTTATTATTCTTTTGCAGCATAAATAATATGGCATTTTACTTTCCAATGAAGTAAAGGCTAATCAGATGATAGCAGAAGCCTTGAACAATGTTGCAAAAGGATATGTGTCTTATGTTGGCAATCCAAAATTGATGAATAATGTAATGGCTGACATTGTAATTCAGATGCCAACACAAATAGAAGAACGAGAACAGTTATCTTTGCTTTTTGCTAATCTCGACAACCTTATCACTCTTCATCAACTATTGTATTTTTTAACTGTTTAAAGTTGTTAATGTTCTCATAATTTTATCAATATCTGTATTTTCTAGTTCCTGAATAATATGTAAATATATTTTTTGAGTTGTTGTCATACTTGAATGACCTAATCTATGTGCAACACTTGCAATTGACACTCCTGCAAATAATAGTAAGCTTGCATGTGTATGTCTTAAACCATGTATAGAAATAATAGGTATATCTACTTTTTTACAATGTCTTGATAAAATATCATTTATTGTAGAATTATATATTTTTCTATCAATAAAAATAGGTTTGTCTTCTTCTAAATTCTTAACCAGTTCAGAAAATTGTATAACAGTTTGCCAATCTAATTGTATTTTTCTAACAGATGATTTATTTTTAGTAGGTTCAAAACCACCACCATCTTTGTAATTCCATGTCTTTTCAATATTAATAGACTGATGTGGAAAATCAAAATCATTTGGAGTTATTGCTAATGCTTCTGAAAATCTCATACCTGTTTTAGCAATTAAATATATTAACCAATCATCATTAATTTCATTCGTTAAATTTAAATCACTTATTAATTTCTGTAATTCAAATTGATTTAAATATTTTTCTTTCTTTTCTCTTGGAGTTTTACCTTTTATAATTGCTTTTCTGGTAGGATCTTTTTCTAATAATCCTTCATCAACTGCATCTAATATAGATGCTTTTAGTTGATGATGAAAATCCATAGTACTTTGTCTTTCATGTTTTTCAGCATATAAATTTAATAATTCTTGATAATTTATTCTAGTTAATTCTTTAACTTTTAAATTAGGTGCTAATTTTTTTATCCAACCTAAAGTTAGATTGTATTTTTGCATTGTTGATTTTCTAATTGCTCCTTCTTTATATACTTTTATCCATCTTTCATAATATACATAAAATAATTCGTTATTATCGTTAGTGTTCATTTTCTTATCTTCTCCTTTTTATTCTAATTAAGTTGATGAAGAGTGATAAGGTTATCTA
>CAUSWF010000015.1:0-14981 GCA_963535465.1 uncultured Erysipelotrichaceae bacterium
TTGGATACACCCAAATTGGATACACCCAAATCGGATACAACTGGTACTTTTAATATGTATAAATAATCAACATCAATTTCTTCTAAATTAGTATTTTTCTTAATATCTAAAAATCCAAGCTTTTTTATGTTTGATAATCTTTGATTTATTTTATTTCTTGTTGTATTTAATTCACTTGCTAAATATCCTTGATTAATTTTCCAATTATCAGGCAATGAATAAAGATAAATTAATAGTCTATATTCGCTGTGTGATAACGTTTTATCTCTTATTATTTCGTTTGGAATTGTTGAATATTTATTCTTTATTTCGCTTTTTAAAATTGCCATCTAAAGTTCTCCTTTATACACATATTTTGCGTAATTTATCGTGTCTCCATATTTATTTTTCTTAGTCATCATATACGTGTCTATTATGTATTTTTGTCTTAATGCAAAAATTACACTGGATAATCTTGTCAAATCATATAATTTATATGCTTCCCATGAGGTTATACTGCCCTCTTTTATTAAATGTTCTAATATGTCTCTTGTTTTACTAGGCTTCATTTTTATTTCCTTTCTTTAAGAATTTATTTTTAACATAATTTGTTAAGACAACTTTAGGCCTGCATTTAGGAATAAAATATCCATCTTCTATCATTTTTTCTTGTAATTCATTTATATATTTTCTTGCTGTATTAATTTTTAAATTAGGTATTATTTGTGTTAATTCTTTCGCTCCTAAATATTGTCTTTTTAATATTTCACTCGAAGATATTTTTTCCATTTAAAATACCTCTTCTAATTGTTTTAATTGTGCTTGCAAATAGTAATATAAACGGTAGATAAAATGCTAGTTCTAATAACAAATTGCTTAGACTTGTTATGTTATGTTTTGACATTGCTACTAACATTAAAATAATCATTGCTAATTTAAATAATTCTTCCCATTTTATTTTTAATATTGTTTTCATTTTCTTCGTTCCTTTTCTTTGTAATTTCTTTAAGTTTAAATAAGTCTTTTTCTTATTTACTTCCGCATGATTTTTTGTTATAATTAGGTTGCTATAATTTTTT
The DNA here is from genome assembly GCA_963535465.1 of uncultured Erysipelotrichaceae bacterium. Taxonomy (GTDB): domain Bacteria; phylum Bacillota_I; class Bacilli_A; order RF39; family UBA660; genus CAUSWF01. Next base: position 1,059 of record CAUSWF010000015.1, read on the forward strand.
GTAAGTACTTTGTGTAAGTACTTTTTTTGTAGTCTTTTTACAAATCTTTATTGGCTTATTTTTCTTTATACATTTCTATCCAAAATATTAATTCTTTTATTTTTGATAAAATCATTATCTTCTCAAAACTATTTTTTGTTTTTTCAAAATAATTATTCAGTATCGATAAATATTCTTGAAGTTTGTTTATTTCTTCCATATTTACTCCTTTTTATTATTCCTCCACTAAGTTATAATTGCTTTGAAAGGAGGTATTTTATGAACAAATTAAATATTACTTTAGACTTCGACAATATAAATTCTTTAGCTTTAGAAATTACTAAAGCATATATTAGTGTTAACGATAAAACATATGAGCCGAAAGAATTTGTTGCAATATTTCTGAGTGTTTATTCAAAAATATTAGTTGAATTAGAACTTTTGAAAAACAACAAAAATTTATTAACAAATATCATAATGTCTACAATTGATATTAAATAATATTTATTTTTATATTAGGATGCTTTTTAGTTTCCTTTTTCATTACTTCAATAACTTTGTTTATTAATTCATTTTCTTCGCTTATTCCTTGATAAATTTTCAAATTATTATCTAATATGTTAAGTTTTATAGTTAAAGATGTTAGACCGTTTTGCTCTGCATCTTTTTCTATTTTTATGTTATTAATTCCATGTATTTCAATGTCGTCAATTATTACTTTAGTTGTATTTTTATCTGTGTATGTAAGTACCTCTACTTTTTGTTCTCTCATATTTACTCCTCTACAATATTTTTACACTGTTTTGGTGTATTTTTAATTAAAAAAATATCGTTTATATTTTTATTTAACACTTCGCTTATTTTAAAAGCTTCACTTATTGTAAATTCATTTTTGCCTTGTTCTTTATTAAAATAAGATTGTAATGTTATACCCAAATGTTTAGCCATCGATGTTTGAGTTATGCCTATATCTTCTCTTATTTTTTTTAAATTGTTTTTCATTGTATCTCCTTTCTATAATTCAATCTTACACCAAAGTGATGTTAATTACAACTATTTTTGCAAAAAAAATAAAAAATATTTTAAAATGGTGTAAATTGTGATATAATTTTTTTGAGGTGAAGATATGATCGAAGATAATATTAATTTGTATTCTGCAAACAAAATACGAGAATTAAGAGAAAAAAACAATTTAACTCAACAACAATTAGCTAATAAATTAAATATAAATCAACAAAACTTAGCACGTTATGAATTAAATCAGCGAATTATTAAAATAGATTTTTTATTAAAGTTGTGTGAAATCTTTAATGTGAATTTAGATTATTTTATTCCATTTAATGATAACATCTCTCCTGTTGAAATAGATAAAGATGTTATTAAAATACCTGTTTTAGGAGTTATTCCTGCAGGTGTACCTATTGAGGCTATTGAAGATGTATTAGATTATGAAGAAATACCTAAAGACTGGTGCAAGGGCGGAAAAGAGTTTTTTGGGCTTTTGATTAAAGGAGACAGCATGTTTCCTAAATACATAGATAATGATGTAGTTATATTTGAGAAAACAAATGATTTTAATAATGGGGATGAGTGCGCTGTTATGGTTAACGGAGATGATTGTACATTTAAAAAAGTATTAAAACACGAGCAAGGTATTACGTTACAACCTTTAAACTCTGCATACGATATAAAAATGTATTCTAATGAAGATATAGAAAAATTACCTATAAAAATCATTGGTGTTGCAAAAGAAATGAGAAGAAAATTATGGTAAATTTATTAAATATATTTACATTAAATAAAGACTATAAATTTTATAAAGGCATGCCACGCATTACTTTTAAAAACTATTTAGACGATGATATAAAAGAAAGCAATATCAAAAAAGGACATTTATATTTAACTGATTTATTAAGCGAGCAAGAAATCCATGCATTATATAAAAAAATGAATTTAATAAGACCTAAGCCTTATATTAGAAAAATTTATAAAAAGAAAATTAATAATAAACAATTTCCCACAATTAAAAATGTTGATAAACATTTAGAAAAAATACTTCCATTTTTTAAATTTAATCAAAGATATTTAAATCTAAAGCCTATAGAAGAAAATATATATATAAATGAAATATATTTTATGTTACATCTAAACAATAAACGTATAGAAACAGAAATATCTCCATATTGGGATGTTAATTATTGTATTTTTGATAAAAATTACGTTATAAACAAATTAATATCTTCTAATTATTTATATTTAGATTATTCAATCAATATTTATTTAAATTCTTTAACAATTCCTCAATTAAAAAATATATTAAAAGAAAATATTATAAAGTTTAATTCAAATTGTAAAAAGCAAGAGTTGATTAACTTAATTATAGAGAATAATATATATTTAACAATTACACCTACATATTTAATCACTGAAAAAGGAAATAGGCTTATTGAAAAAATAAATATATTTTTAATTAATAAAAAAATTAAATATGCTATTAGAGAAAAAGATTTACAAGAAAAAGAAGACTTATATTTTTGGCTTAATGAATATAAAAAAGATTACATTAAAGGTTTTTTATGGGGACTTTTAAGAAATCTATATCTTTCTTTTTCATATCTTGAAGATGAAAACTCAGAAATATTTTTATTTAATTGTTTTGTAATTGACATGAGTGGGCTTGCAAATGATTGCTATGAAAATCCTAATAATATATTAATATGTAATATGTATAAAAATGCATTTAAGAGCAATACTAAAGAATTGTTAGATAAATCAATATATGATGAATTACCATTCAATTACTTAACAAAAAATCAAATTATAAAAATAGTGAGTATTCTAAACGGTGATTATTATGGTTTATAAAGAAAAAGACCCAAAAGAATGGACTAAAGATGGTAAAAAATGGTATTTTAGAACATATTATAAAGACAATGAGGGTAACAAAAAGCAATTTAAAAGTCAGAAATTTTTAACTAAAAGTGAGGCTGAAATTGAAGAGAGAACTTTTAAAACTAAAAGAAATGATTTTACATCTATTAATTTCATTGCAGTTGGAAATGATTATATCAAATATCTTTTTAAGTCAAAGAAAGAAAGTACAGCAGTATCTTACAAATATGCTTATGAAAAAAACATTCTACCCTATTTCAAAAATAAATATATCAATAGATTAGATGTTAAAGATATATCAAACTGGAAAAGCATTATGGTTAAGAAAAAATTTAAAATTAATTACTTAAACAAATTATATGGAATATTGGTTTGTATTTTTGAGCATGGGATAAGAAACTTTAAACTAGATAAAAATATTGCTAAAATAACTGGTAGATTTGAGGCTGTTAGAAGTGAAGTTATTACAGACGAGCAAAAATTACGTTATATTTCTTTGAAAGATTTTAATAAATTAATTTCAATAATAGATGATGAAATGTGGTTTGCATTTTATAATCTATTGTTTTATACTGGAATGCGAAAAGGAGAAGTTCAAGCTTTAAAATGGGAGGACATTGAAGAAGACGTAATAATAGTTAATAAAACTCTATCTTGCGACGCATTAGACAAATATAAAATAACTTCAACAAAAAATTATATAAATAGGAAAATAAAAATAAACAAGACATTAAAAGAAGTCTTAATAAGATATAAAAAATATATGGCAAAATATAAAGACTTCAACAAGAAATGGTTTGTTTTTGGTGGGACATTTCCTATTTCTAGAACTACAATTGATAGATATAAACATAAATATTTTAGTATTGCAGAAGTTAAAGAAATAACAATACATGAATTTAGACATAGTCATGTGTCATTATTAATAAATGAATTTGTCAAAAACTCTAAAGACAAAATTGATACAGGCAAATTTTTCTTGATGATGTCTAATCGTATGGGACACAGTATTCAGGTGATGCAGAAGACTTATATGCACTTATTTCCTACTATTCAAGATGAGATAATAGATTTATTAGATAATTTATAGAAAGGTTTAGGTCTTATTTAGGTCTTAAAAAAAATAAAATAGTTGTTAATTAATGTTGATTAATGTTAATTAAGCATTGATAAATAAGGATATTAGTAATTCTTGGATACTTAAAATTATTTCTCATCATCCGCTCCATAAGGAAATACGCTCGAACTTTTCGAGCTTTTTTATTACAAATAACTTCTATTACAACTAACTCGGGTTTGGGTTAGTTTTTTTGTGTATCAAACTCCCACGTGTCAAGCTTGGAAGTCATACAAAGACTATCCTACAAAGAAAGGATGGTATTTATGGTAAATATTATTAAGCAAGAAGTTGTTATTTAATAATCATTAAAAAAGAAGTTAGAACTAATATGTGAGTTTTCAAATACTACTCTTAAAATTATAAATGGTAGTATAAGAAAAATTGACAGAACTAACTTGACCTATGTTGAACCACATAGAATAATAATTAATGATATAACATTTCTTGCTTTTAATTATTCTACTGAGATATTCATTGAAAATCTATCTAACAAAATAAAACTATCAGAATTAGAAGATTATTTAAAAACAAGTCATTAATATAACTTGTTTTATGGTATTTATTTATTATTTTGAAACATTTTAGCAAAATCTTGCATTGCTTTTAAATTTTCTGCAGATTTTTTAGGATTTTTTATGAATTCTTCTAAAAATTTAGAAGTTGCATCATTTTTTAGTTGTTCCTCGTTAGTTTTTGATGTCAAATCATTTTCTGCAATTTTTAATCTAATTTGTTCATCAGTCTCTTTTTGAATTCTTTTTAACTCTTTATCTGATTCCTCTCTAATTTTTTTAATTTCAGTTTCCGCAGATATTTTAACAGCCTCTACATCATTTTTTGATTTTTTAATAGCAGCTAAATAAGTTAATAAAGAACTAACAATAGGAACAACTATAGAAATACCTAGTTGTAATTTCCAATCCATATTGATTCTCCTTTCGTAATAAATATTATACCATATAAATTCCCAAATCTTGACAAATCTAAAATAAAATATTAGTTTAAAAAACAACTTGATTATTTAAAAGAAAAAACAGATTATCTTATTTATGATTTAAACAAAATCATCAAAAAACTTCCAGAATTTATACAAAATGTTATTGATAAATTATTTAATAGTAATAGTATCGATATTAAATATTTTAAAGAACAATATGATCCAGAGATTAAAAGAAAAAGAGAAAAAGAATTTGAATCTAGAAGAAGGTTTAATCTATTTAGTAAAAAAGAAATTGAAAAAGTAACCAAACATATAAATCAAGAAATGGAAGAATCAGCAGAAGACTTTTATACTGATAAAAAAGATAAAAAAAGACGATGGCTTATCACTATAATATAAATTTTATGGTAAGATAATTAATTAAGAAACTTTATTCAAAAAATAGAAAGGATGTGAACTATGAATAAAGATAATATTAAAACTGAAATTATAGTAAAAGAACAAAGAATTAATGTATTAAGAATTGATAATAAAGAATTTATATCTCTGACTGATTTAGCAAGATATGCAAATCCCGAAGAACCTAAAATACCTATTTATGCTTGGATGAGAAATAAAGATGTTATTGCTTATTTAGGATTATGGGAACAACTTAATAATGAAAACTTCAAAGGTCACGAATTCGAGACCTTTGAGAATCAAGCTGGTAAAAATAGTTTTTATATGTCTCCTCAAAAATGGATTAAAGAAACTAATGCTGTTGGTATTATTTCTAAATCTGGTAATAATGGTGGAACTTATGCTAGAAGTGATATTGCTTTAGAGTTTGCTAGTTGGTTAAGTCCTGAATTTAAACTATATGTAATTCAAGAATTTGAAAGATTAAAGAAAAATGAAGCATACCAAAATAAAATTGATTGGCATGCTAATAGAGTTTTAGCAAAAGTTAGTTATGTAGTTCATACTGATGCTATTAAAAGTATAATTGTTCCTACTTTAACTGAGAAACAAAAGAAATTTGTATATGCCGAAGAAGGCGATGTCTTAAATGTTGCATTATTTGGTATAACTGCTAAAGAGTGGCGAGAAAGTAATCCTGATATAGCTGATAAAGGAAATATTAGGGATTATACTGATTTACTTCATTTAGTAATATTAAATAATCTTGAAAATATAAATGCTGAATTAATTGAAATGAAAATACCACAAAATGAAAGACTAGTTAGATTAAATAATATTGCAAGAAAACAAATGGAATTATTAAAGAATAACAAATCATTTAACAACCTTGAATATATTGAAAATAAAGTTAATAATAAACAAGATATCTTAATTTAAACAAAGTAAAAGATGATAATTTTCGTTATCATCTTTTAATATTATATATAATAAAAATTTGGTTTAAATAATAGTCATCACTATTTTTTATCTATGTTTTTCACTATGTTCTTCTTGCTCTAAATTGTTCTCTTGTTGTTTTTGAACATACATTGCTTTAATATCATTAATTTTATTATTCCATGTTTGAGATTCTTCATCATAAACCCAAACTTCAACTAAATCATTTATAGATACTGCCCCAGTTCCAAAATCTTGTACTACATCAGAACTTGCAACTAATACAGGTCTTTTATTTACATGAAAACTATTTGAGCCGCCATAAGTCCACCAAACTTGATTACTAGGTCTTTTATCATTTGCTCTTACATAACCAGTTTCAATTATGTCATTAATTTGATTAAAACCTGTTTCTCTATAAACAAATCCATCTTTTGTTGAAAGTGCAGTTGGATCATTTCTACCAATAGGAGAAACTGATGGAGCAACTCTATTTATTGCATCATTTATTCTATCTCTTTCTTTCATTTAATACCTCACTTAATCGTTATCTTTTGTATTAATCATTTTATAGTGTTCTATTATATCTCTTTTATAGTAGTCTATTTGACCGGTTGGTAGTATTAATACTCTTTCTATACCTAGGTTATCTACAAATTCTGGGTTATGTGATACTACTAGCATTGTTCCTTTAAATGTTTTAAAAGTATTAGCTATTATTTTTTGAGTTTCTGGATCTAGATGATTTGTTGGTTCATCTAATACTAATAGATTTGCGCCTGTTAGAGATAGTTTAGCAAGTGATAATCTGCTTCTTTCTCCTGGAGATAATATACTTACTTTTTTATATACATCATCTTCATAAAATAAGAATCTTCCTAATACATTTCTTAATTCTTTAGTCGATATATCTATATCATTAAAATTATCTATTATACTTTTATTATTATCTAGTAATTCATGTTCTTGGGCATAATATCCTAGATCTGTTTTGTCTCCTATTATTATTTCTCCTTTATCTGGAGTTAATCTATTCATTATTAATTTTAATAATGTAGATTTACCTACTCCATTTACTCCTACTATTAAGAATTTTTCTCCTTTAGATAGAGAAAATGATAAATTATGAAGTATATATCTTTTAGATGATTTATCATATTTAAAGGATAGTTTATCTACCGTTAGTGGATACTTTGTACTTTCTCTATTTATATTAATTTTTAGATTTAGTTCTTTTGATTTTACTGGAGAAGTTATTTTATCTTTTAATAATTTTTCTAATTTCTTTTCTCTATCTTGAGCCATTTTCTTTCTATTACCTGATGAGTTTGTATATTTTTCTATTATCTTTCTTAATTTAATTTCTTCTTCCTGTTGTTTTTCTATTTTTCTTTCTATTTCTAGTTCATGGTGATCTATTACTTTTTTAAACTTATCATAATTACCATTAAATAGTTCAAATGTTTTTAATCTCTTGTCTAAAAATAGAGTTTTTGTTGTTACCTCATTTAAGAATTCTATGTCATGTGATATTACATAGACTCCTCCTTTATAATTTTTAATATAGTTAATTATATATTCTTTTGTATCTATATCTAAGTGATTTGTTGGTTCATCTAATAATATTATTTCCGGTTTAGAATATAATAGTCTTGCGAAGGCTATTTTAGATTTTTGTCCTCCTGATAAAGTATTTAATGGTTTTTCTAATAAATTATCATCTATGTTCATACCATCTATTATTTTAAGTAAAGTATTTTCTGCAGAATATGATTCCCAGTATTCTAGTTCTTGATTTATTATATTTATTTTTTTATATAGATCATTTAATTTTGATTCCTCTGCTGCAGATAATTCTATATATAGTTTTTCTAATTCTTTATTTAGTTTATCTATTGGTCTTCCTAACAATAGAAAGTCAAATACAGTTATATTTTCTTCTGGTATTTCATCTTTTATTACTTGAGGAAGATATGCTACACGAGTGTTATTTTTTATTATTACTTTGCCTTTATCTGGGGAAATTTGTCCATATACTATCTTTAGAAATGTTGATTTACCTGCTCCATTTAGACCTACTATTCCTACTTTTTCATAGTCATCTATATTGATATTTATATTATTAAATAGTTCTTGATTTCCAAATGACATAGTTAGATTTTTTATTTGCATATGTCCTCCTATTTATACTTATTTACCTCTATTAAATAGTTATCTTTTTTAGTTTCTTTTATGATACCTATAAATCTATATTTACCATATTTTCTTATTGATATAATATCATTTTCTTTTATTATATAAGATGATTTATTTAATAGTTCGTAATTTATTCTAATTAGTTTATCTTTTATCATATCTTTTACTATATATCTAGATGTTTTTATTAATTTAGATATTAGATTATCACTTCTTAGAGATGATACTATTATGTTTATTTTTTCATATTCTACTAGATAATCTTTTAAAGAGTTAATATCTAATTCTTCTAGTTTTATATTATAGTTTTTTATTTTAATTAGATTAGTTTCTATATAGTTACTTATAGATGATGATATATACATATAATATCTATTATTAGTACAGATTATATCTCCTATTAAATGTTCATCTATATTTAATGATAAGAGAGAGCCTAATATATCAGAGTGTTTTATAGTACCATTTAGTATTATTTCATATAATTTTATTTCTAATCTTTCTTTATATATTATATATTTGTTTGAATCTATAAATGGATAAAATATATTATATGTATTTTTAGGTATTATACTTAGTATCTTTTTATATTCTATTTCGTTTAAGAATAGAGTTTGTTCTCCTCTTTTTAATTTATTTATGTTTTTTTTTATAAAATACATTAAATCACCTCTTTTATTATAGCATTATTTATAAAAATTGATTATACTGAAATTAGAGGGTATTTATGAGAATTATTAATCTTTTTGATATGAAATTGAAAGATATAATTAGTATTGTTCCATTGATTAAAGAACAAGGTTTTGATGCGATACAAATATCTCCTTTACAGACTACTAAAGATGAAGAAGAATTTGATTGGGACAAGTGGTGGATATTATATCAACCTATTGATTTTAATATTAGTAATAAGAGGATTGGTAGTAGTTTAGAACTTAGAAAATTATGTAATTTTGCTCATAAGTATGGACTATATATAATTGCTGATATTATAGTTGGTCATATGGCTGGTAGAGATAATGGAGAAGTATACCCTAATAGTAAGATAGATAAAGAGTTTGTTGATAATAAAAATAATTGGAGAAGTTTTTTATATGTTGATAATTGGGATGATAGATATCAAGTTATTAATAGAAGTATGGGGCTGCCTGGGTTAAATCATAATAGTGTTATTGTTCAAGATAAGATTATTAATATGATAAATAATTATATAGATTTAGGAATAGATGGATTTAGAATAGATGCGGCTAAATCTATTGGATTAGAAGATGAAGGATGTAATTTCTTTAATAATATTACTTATAATATGAAAAGAAATAGTAATGGTGAATTAGTTAAGATAGTATATGGAGAAGTAATATGTTCTAGTAATTATCTGATAGATAGATATTCTAAATATATGAAAGTATTAACTAATTATAATTATGTTGGGTATAATAATAATGATGCTGTTATACCATTTATTGAGGATAAAGATAATTGGTATGATCCTAATATTAGTGGTTTGGGTTGGACTAATAATTTATCTACTAGAGAAATAGTTAGAAGATATAGTGATTTAACTAGGATATATGATAATACTTTGTTTTATCCAAGAATTAGTAAAGATAATAACAAAGAGTTTGAGAAAGCTTGGCTAACTGATAATATTAGAGAAGCTAATAAAGTAAAAATAAAAAGATAGGAGAATTTATGAATAATATTGTTTTATCAATTATAATATCAGTATTACCTGTTGTAGTACTTTGTAAATATATATATGATCAAGATAAATATAAAGAACCAAAGTATTTATTAATTAAATTATTTGTTATTGGGATGATAACTATTATTCCTACGATAATTATTGAACTATTTTTACAGAAAGTATTTACTGTACATACTGACAATATTATTAGTTTTTTTATTAATACTTTAATTTCTGTTGCGATAGTTGAGGAATTATCTAAATGGATTGTTGTTAAGAGTGTTGCTTATAATAATAAAGAGTTTGATCATATATATGATATTATAGTTTATTCTGTATTTACTTCTTTAGGTTTTGCTTTAATAGAAAATATTATATATGTATTAAATACTAATATAGGTATTGGGATATTTAGAGCTATTGTTTCTATTCCTATACATGCTTGTTGTGGTATTATTATGGGTTATTATCTTGGTAAGGCTAAAGTTAGTGATATTACTTTATCTAATAGACGTAATAGACATTTAATTTTTAGTTTATTAGTACCTACTATTACTCATACTTTATATGATACTTTATTATTTTCTCATAATGATACTTTACTTCTTATATTTATATTCTTTGTTATATATACTTATATTTCTAGTTTAATTAAAGTAAAGAAGTTATCTAACATTACTTGTGAATTAAAAGATATTAATTCAACTAAAGTATTAAATATAGATATAATAGATAAATTATATAAAAAAGAAAAATAATAGTTTAACTATTATTTTTTTAGTTTGTGTATGATATTAAATATAGTGTATTTAAGCTTATTTATAGGTAGATAGTATTCTCCTATTAATTCTTCTACATATCCGTTAAAACCACGTTTAAATTCATATATTCCATAGTCTTTAGGATGAGTATTTATATTTTCTGGTATACCATAAAAGTTATGCTTCTTAAAGCCATTCTTTATACCATATTTTATTAGATGCCATTGAATTAAATATTGTCCATTAAACTTCATATATTCTTCATAGTTTCCACTAGATAGATATATTACTTCTGGTTGTATTAACATAAACATTGATCCAGATAAAGAAATAATATTAGTTTTTTTATCTTTTTTTATAGTTTCTGCTTCTTCTATTTTTTTATTTAGATTTTCTATTTCGCTTTCGATGTTTTTCTTTTTTCCTTCATTATATTTTGCATCTGATAATTTAGTTAAAGACTCTTCTTTTTCGTCTATTTCTTTTTGTAAATTAGAAATATATTTATCTAGATTTAACTCTGTTATAAAATATTTTACTTCATTAGTATCATGAAATAAGTCATACATCTTTTCGAAATATGATAATTTTCTTACTTTGAAGTTCTTTCTTGCACCTGTTTCTTCCATTATACTTTGGAATTTAGGTAATTCTTCTTTTGATAACTCTCTTACATCTATACCTATTTTTTCTGCTTTTCTTATGTAATTTCTTACATTAGGTCTCATTTCTTTAAATATTTCTTCTTCTGTTTTTCCTTCTAAGTTAAGTGAAAACATCCAAGTTACTTGTTCAGGATTAGATGCCTTTTTAAAGCCTAGTTTAGATAGATTTTCTACTACTTTAGAGTTATCTAGTCCACCCTCTACTATATTACCATCTATATCTCTTTCTTTATATATTACATATGGATCTATTCTTAATATATATCCATTATGTTTTTTTATAAATTCTTTTAAATTATTAACAAAGTATGTTAATAACTTTTCATCTTTATAATCTACTAATAGTCCACGTGGTGAATAAAATTCTTTTGTATTTAGTTTAGTTTTTCTTGCATATATTAAAGCTGCGCCTAATAATTTACTATTATCTTTTACTCCTACGAAATATGTTTCCCAATTAAGTTCTTTTCTTAAACTAGATATTTTAGGAGATGATAAAAATGACTTTTGATTACTCTCTTCCCAAAACTTAGTGTATTCTTTTTCTGTTATTTCTAGAAATTGCATATTTTATTAGCCTCCTTATATAGTGTTTATCTACTATAGTATCTATTAATATTATAGTTTCTAATATTGTTAATATTATTATAAATATTATATTTATAGTTATAGGTGATTTTTTATATATTGTTGTATCTAAATATGAATCCGTTAAATATGTTTCATAATTATTTTCATTTATTTCTACTTTATTTTCTCTTGGTATAAAGTTAGATACATTTCTTAGAGCAATTGATTTTAGAGATGTAGATGTTTTAGATGGATATCCATATACTTTTATTGGTTTTGGTTTTATAGAAATTCTTTCATATGAGGCATCTATTATATTTTTATATTTTGAGTAAGTACTTTCTTTTATAGCAATAATGTATATATGCCATTTGCCTGTTTCTTCTTTTTCTATTACAAAATGAGTTCCTACATCTTTATCTTTATCATAGGCAAACTTTTCACTCATACTAGATACATTTATATATGAATATTCATTATTTGAATGATCAAATGATACTTCTTTTAAATTGTCTTTGTATGATTTTAATCCTACTATTATTAGAAGAAATAAACATATTGATTCTATACATATTATAAATAATTTTTTCTCTAATCTCTTTTCTTTCATATCTTCCTCTTTTATTATTATAACATGATTATATTGTCATACTATTTTATTTATAAGAAAAAGAGATGTTTTTACATCTCTTTAATATTTTTTCTAGTTACTCCTACTTTTTCTTTTACTTGTTCATATTTTTCTTTCGCAAGTAATCTAGTCTTTTCTTTTCCTTCATTTAATATTTCATCTAACATATTACTGTTTAGTATTTTATTATATTTTCCTTGAATTTCTTCTAGGAAATTTCCTACTATTTCAGCAACATACTTTTTAAATTCACCATAGCCTTTATCTTTAAATTTTTCTTCTATTTCTTTTATTTCAGTATGTGATAGAGCTGATGCGATATTTAATAAATTAGATATTCCAGGTTGATTTTCTTCATCAAATTTTACTTCATTTAGAGAATCTGTAGTTGACTTCATTATTTTCTTTTTAGCTGTTTCTATATCATCGAATAGGCTTATTACTCCAGTGGGATTTGCTTCTGATTTAGACATCTTTTTAGATGGATCTTTTAAATCTCTTATCTTAGTACCTATTTTTGTAATTAATGGTTCTGGTATTTTAAAAGTATCTCCATATATTTTATTAAATCTTTCAGCTATATTTCTTGCTAATTCTACGTGTTGTTTTTGATCTATTCCCACTGGTACTAAATCTGTATCACAGAATAAGATATCTGATGCCATAAGTATTGGGTATGTTAATAATCCTACTGAGAAGTTAGAATGTTCTTTTGATTTTTCTTTAAATTGAATCATACGAGATGCTTCTCCATAATATGTATTACATTCTAATATGTATGACATAGCTGGTATATATTCATTTTCTGATTGGATATATATGGTATTTTTATTTGGATCTAGTCCACAAGCTAAGTACATTGCGATAAACTTTCTTATTCTTTCGTTTAATAGATATCTATCTTGAGGTAATGTTAGAGCATGTAAATCTGCGACAAAGATGAACGAATCATAATTTTCTTGCATATTTATCATTTGTCTAATTGATCCTATATAATTACCTAATGTTAAATCTCCAGTTGGTTTTAATCCTGTTAATATTCTTTTCATACAAATCTTCCTCTTTCAATATATATTTTAACACATTTAGATTATTTTAACTAATAAAGAATATCGTTATTTATAGAATACTAAATAAAAAGTAG
>CAUSWF010000016.1:0-14010 GCA_963535465.1 uncultured Erysipelotrichaceae bacterium
TTTTATCACATACTTATTTTTTTATGTGTGTCAACTAATCGGGGTACTTTATCTTTTTCTATTTATTTTTTATCTTATTCATATAATTTGTTATGTTTGTTGGCCAAGTGTTTCCTTCTGCATATTTTTTACCTATTGAATATACATTATTTAGGCCTTTAGCATAATAATTGTAGTATAGATTATCAATCATTCCGTTTAATCCTTCTTGTATAGAATTAAAGCTTTTATAACTTCCTCCTCCACATCCAGGAGAACCCTTTTGCCCACCGAAGTTATTACATGCTCTAGCTAAATTTGAACAACGAGATCCACAACCAGTTTCATGTAACATTATAGCTGTTACAAGGTATGGATCCATTCCATAAGAGATAGATCTAGCAGCAATATATTCACCGTAACCTGATAATACATCACTTCCTAAACTCTTATTAAGTTGTGTTGATAACTCCTCTAGTGTTTTTCCGTCAAATACTTCTATTCTTGTTATAGCACTTTTTGGTGTTTCCATTACTACTTCTTTTAAATTGTATTTTGCATCTACTAATTCTAATGCTTTTACAGCATTATCTTGTATTCCTATTTTATTAATATTACCAGTTTCTAGTATTGTTATTGCTATAATTATTATGAGCAAAATGCTCAGCCCTGATAATATTTTATTTGCTTTTTTCAATATTTCACCTCTTGGTTACGAATATAATTATACCAAAATAGCTTTTTTATTTCAAATTGTGGTTTACAGATTACCGTTTTTTGATTCATTTTCAATGAATCTATATGAGTCTTTCATCATATCTTCTAGAGTTTTTTCTGCTTTCCAATTTAGTTCTTTTAGTGCCTTTGACGGATCTGCATAACATGATGCAATATCTCCTGGTCTTCTTTCAACAATCTTATAGTTAACTTTTAAATTATTAACTTTTTCAAATGCATTTACAAGTTCCAATACACTGTATCCTGTTCCTGTTCCTAAATTGTAGTATCTTAATCCATTCATATGTTTTATAGCTGCAATATGTCCTTTAGCTAAATCAACTACATGTATATAGTCCCTTACTCCTGTACCATCTTTAGTATCGTAGTCATTTCCAAATACACTTAGACATTCTAATTTACCAACTGCAACTCTTACGATGTATGGCATTAAGTTATTTGGTATTCCATTTGGAGACTCTCCAAGTAATCCTGATACGTGTCCTCCTACTGGATTAAAATATCTTAAGATAGTGATATTCATTTCATTATCTGATTTATATACATCGCTTAATATTTGTTCTATCATTAATTTTGTAGTTCCGTATGGATTTGTAGTGCCACCTACTTTAGAATCTTCTGTTATTGGTAATTTTTCAGGTTGTCCATATACTGTTGCAGAGGATGAAAATATTATATTTTTAACGTGATGACTTTTCATTTGTTTTAATAAACTTATTGTAGATAATAAATTATTTTCATAATACATTATAGGCTTAGCTACTGATTCTCCAACTGCTTTATATCCTGCAAAATGAATTACATCTGTTATATTATTTTCAGTCATTATTTTATCTAATGATTCTTCATTACATACATCTTCTATATATACTTTAAGTTTTTTACCTGTTATTTTTTCTATTTTATCTTTTACTTCTAATTTTGAATTTGATAAATTATCTATAACTATTGGTTCAAATCCTTCTTCAATTAGTTCTATTACTGTATGAGAACCAATATATCCTAATCCACCTGTTACTAATACCATTATTTACCTCCATATAATAAATTGTATTCATTAAATACTAGTTTCATTTCTTTACCTATTCCTTCATCTATTGTATGTTCTTCAATAGACTTATTTATAAAATTTATACTATTTTCTCTTTTTATATAATACAAATTAAATTCAGTTGCTTGTTCTACTTCATCATACTTTGTATTTTTTTTGTTAGGCATTTCATCTGTTAGTACTCTATAATAATATAATACATTTTTGACTTTTTTCCCACTTTTGAAATAATCTTTTTCGTATGATGCGATTTGTAGGAATGGAGCAGATGATATTTTTACATCTATTCCTGTTTCTTCTTGTATTTCCCTTTCCATAGTACTAGTTAATTCTTCACCTTTTTCAAGATGACCTCCTGGTAATTGATAAGTATTATTATTGTGGGCAATTAAAATTTGTCCTTTAGAGTTTTCTAATATACATTTTACTCTTATTACAACATAATCTAACTCTTCATCTCTTAAATTTGATTCGTTTATTTTTATAATTTTCATATAAACCTTTCCCAATATCTATTTTTTTCTTTTTTTACAGAATTTATAAACTCTTCTAAGCTTTTAGCGATATATTTAGCTTTATAATATATAGGTGTATCTTTTTTTAGACAACTTGGAATTACTTCTTCCATCATATATTCAAATGTTGATGCTCTATCTTCTGCTGGTGATGTTTGAGCATAGTTATTTACAAAATAAGATTTATCTTTTCCTGTTGTACTATATGATAACGTATTGTCTATATCACCATATTTATAACCTTTTGTATTTAATCTATTCCATGTTACAAAACTAGCTCCACGTGATGTTATATAGTTTTCCATATAATGATATATTTCGTGATATAGTGTTAGATCAGTTTTATCTTTTACTGCTATATATATTATTGTTTGTCTTAGTTTTGCATATGTACATCCTGTTACATCTGGTCTTGTAAATGATGCAATTAATGTTATATTCATAGGCATAGTTTTATCTAATTCCCTAAACATGTTTTTAGGATATTTTTCTAATGTTTCTTCTATAGTCTGTAGTGCTCTATTTATTTTTATTTGATCATTTAGTACTATAGGAAACATATTAGTATTTGCTATAGGAGATGTATCTGTTTCTTTACCATAATTAACTTTAACTCCATATTTACTATATATTTTTTCTTTTAGTTTTTTATTTTCTTCTTCTATATTTTTTGTTCCATCTATTCTAAATCTAGAAGTTGCTTTACCTTCTTTTTTTATTTCTTCTTTAACGACGTCTATATGAGTTGATGATGCTTTCGGTGGTTTGGGATAATATACTGTCATATGTACATTATCTAAGTAAAATCCTAGTCCAAACAAGAATAATGATAATACTATTAAAAATAAGGCTAGTTTGTTTAATAATTTATTCATACTCATACCTTTCCATATTAATTATAACAAATGTAGCAATTCTTTTATATCATTATAATAGTTAGTTTACACAAAAAAAGGAGTTATACTCCTTGGTTAAGTTTGCTTACTTCGTTATATATTTCTTCTGCTCTAATTGTATTACCTTTTTGATATTCTAGGGATGCTTCTTCCATTAATTTTTCAATCTTTGTTTTTACATCTACTTCTTCTAGTTCTACTTGTCCTTCAATAATATCTTTATATTTATTAGTAGCTAGCATAGTGTCATGTGATTTTTTTAAATTAGAAAATTGATTTTTTGTTACAAGTATGGCATGAGGTTGAATATTATTTTCCTTGATAAATGTTACTGGTTGTTTTTCTTCTTTCCATGTGAAGTCTAAAGTAGGTTCTTCCTTTTCTTCTTTAACTTCTAGTACTGGTTCTTCTTTTTCTTCTTTAACTTCTAATATTGGTTCTTCTTTTTCTATTTGTTGTAATTTGTTTTCTGATTGTGTTTCTAATACGTTTTTTTCTTCTGATTTTTTATCTTCTTCTACGTTAATTGGTATTACTACCTGTTCTTTTTTACCACTTAATACTTCTATATCTTCTATCAATTTATCAGCATCCATTACTAATTCATTGATATTTAAGTTATTACTATCTAGTGATAGAGAAACTATATCAAATAGAGCTTCTTTTATCTTTTTTATCGCTGTTTCATATCTATCCATACATATCTCCTATTTATTATTAGCAATTGGTTTTAGTAGGCTTTGTACTTCTAACCATTCTGCATTATCTTCTATTTCTATTAATTGTAAGCGATTTCCTACAAGTGCTAATTTAGAAATATAGATTATATGATCTTCTTCTAAACCTTGTGTTTCATTAGTGTGATAAACAACATAGTTTTTTAGTCCATCAGTTGATTTTAAATAGGTTAATATTTCTATTTGATTTACAGTTCCATCTGAATTTTCTATTATCGCCTTTTTATCTTCCATACCCATACTCCTATTATTCTACATATTATTATATAAAAATATTTTGTTTTATTCAATAAAAAGAAATTAGTTTTTCTAATTTCTTAATGTTAATTTATTAATAGCTAGTTTTAATTCTTTTATAAAAATATCTAATTCTTCTTTTGTTGTTAAATGCGATATTGATACTCTTATTGATCTTGATGCTCTATCAACATCAGAAGTTAGAGCATATACAGGTAGAGAAAATGATCCTTTTGAGCAAGCTGTTGTTGTTGAAACATAAATTTCTTTTTCTTCTAATGCGTGCAACATTGTTTCACTTTTAATATTTCTTAACGAAAAATTTAATATATGTGGAATAGATTTATTAGTTGAATTTATATCTATATTTAAATCTTTTATATTATCTAATAAATATTTGTTCAATTTTTTTATTTCATTAATATGTTTCATATTATCAAGCGATAGTCTTATAGCTTTAGCAGTTGCGGCTATAAGTGGTGTTGCAGGTGTTCCAGATCTATATGAAGTTGTTGATTTACCACCATCTATCAATTGATCTATTATGATATTTTTCTTTTTTAATAATAGTCCTATTCCTTTTGGCCCATATATTTTTTGAGTTGATGTCGATGCAAAATCTAAGATATTTATATCTACTTCAGTTTTACCTATTGCTTGAGTTAAATCTGAGTGAAAGAAGCATTTAGGATATTTTCTTACTACTTCAGATATTTTTTCTAAATCTTGTACGATACCTAATTCACTAGACACTTTTGCTATTGTTACTAATATTGTGTCTTCTGTCATTAGTTTTTTTAAATCTTCTATGTCTACTTGTCCTTCTTTATCTAATTTTACATAGTCAATTTTATATCCTTCTTGTTTTAGTTTTTCAAGTGGTTCTAAAATAGATGAATGTTCTAGTTCAGTAGTTATTATATGTTTGCCTCTATTTTTATACTTATTAACTACTCCTTTTATTACCATGTTATTTGATTCAGTTGCGCCTGATGTATAAATTACATCCATATCTTTTAGTTTTAATAATTCTTTTATTTTCTCTGTTGATATTGTTATTAATTTATTTGAATTCATTCCTAGTTTATGAATAGAATTGGCATTACCAATAAATTCATTTGTTACTTTTATATATGTATCTAGTACTTCTTTATCTACTGGTGTAGTTGCACTATAGTCTAAATAAATCATTTTGCCTCCTTAGAAAAAACAAGTATATTTACTTGTTTGTATTTTCATAATAATCTCTTTCTGAAATGCTTTTTTCTATTTCTTCTAAATCAGATAAATCTTCTTCTTGTAATATATCTTCAATATAAAATATTAATTCTTTTAAATTTATACATTTTTCATATTCTATATTATATTTTTTTAGTACTTCTATTTCTTTATTAGTAAGCATGAAATTATCGCATTTTACTAATTTATTTGATTCAAAATCTATATCATTAAGTATTTTTTCTATATCATAATTCATGAACATCTATATCCTTTTTTAGATAGATTAGAAGTTAATTTTCCTTCTGTTTGTTCATCTCCTATTGATAGAGTTATATTATTAGGTGATTTAGTATTTACTTTAAATCTTGTTTCTAATTTGTTTGTGTAAATAAATGATAATGGATTTAAAATAATCGGTCCTTTAGTAATTTTTGCTTTTATTGTTATTTTATTACCATCCTCTATTATGTTTACACCTTTTAGATATTTATAGTTATATTCTAATTCTCTTTTTATATCTTTAATATCAGATATATAGTTTTGTGGAATTATTATTGTTTTTTTGTATGATATATCATTTATTTTATCTTTCTTTAATGTTATATCTACATATTCTTTTAATTTTACTCCATATTGATTTGTCTCACCTATGTAGCATGAAAATTTAGTTTGTTCTACTCTTGTTATAAAATATATTATTAGTATTAATGTTATTATAGTAAATATGTTTAGAATTAATCTTTTACCTTTCATAAGCCACCTCATAGATATTATATCATTAAATAAAAGGAGATGCTACTTCCATCTCCACTTAGTAATATATGGAATATCTTCTCCATATTCTTTTATATATTCATTATGTTCTTTAAGCATCATTTTACACCATTTTAGTAAATCTTTTGATGCCTTTGTATCTAGTTTAAGTTTTTCTAATGCATCCATAACTAGATGAAATCTATCAATTTCATTTTGTACTCTTATATCAAATGAAGTTGTTATAGTTCCTTCTTCCATGTATCCATGAATTGACATGTTTTTATTTGTTCTTCTATAGGTTAGAGATTTTATTAAATCTTGGTACCCATGAAAGTTAAATATAATTGGTTTATCTTTTGTAAATAAGTAGTCATACTCTATGTCTTTTAATCCATTAGGATTATCTGTATGTGATTCTAATTTCATTAAATCTAATACGTTTATGTATCTTATTTTTATTCCTTTTATATTCTCTTTTAGTATTGATATCGCTGCTAAAGACTCTAGAGTTGGAGTTTCACCAGATGATGCAAAAACGATATCTGGATTACCTTCATCATTTGTTGCGAAATCCCAAATTCCTATTCCCTTTCCAACAAACTTTTTAGCTTGATTTTTACTTAACCATTGTGGTCTTTCGTGTTTTGATGCAACTACTACATTTATTTTGTTTTTTGTTTTTAGACATTTATCAAATGTATATATTAGTGTATTTGTATCAGGTGGTAAATAGATATTTACGATATCTTTTTTCTTAGATGCCATATGATTTAAGAATCCTGGATCTTGATGAGTATATCCATTATGATCTTGTTGAAAAGCGTGTGACGTTAATAAGATATTTAGAGACGAAATAGGCATTCTCCAAGATAATTCTTTTGTTACCTTTAGCCATTTAGCGTGCTGAGCAATCATAGAATCTACTACTCTAATAAATGCTTCATATGAATTTATAAAGCCATGTCTTCCTGTTAGTAAGTATCCTTCTAACATACCTTCTGCTAGGTGCTCTGATAGATATGAATCAAATACTTTTCCATCAGTTGCTAAATATTCATCATATTTATTAGTTCTATAATTCCATGTTCTATTTTCACTTTCAAATATATGATTTAATCTATTGGATAGTGCTTCGTCTGGGCCAAACATTCTAAAATTATTATTTGATTTGTTTAGTACAAATACATCTTTTATATAACTGCTTAGATTAGTTGTATCTTGTGAAAAATCTTCTCCATGTTTTCTTATATTTAGTGTGTATGAATCAGGATTTGGTAAATTTAACTCTTTTAATAAAATTCCACCATTTGTATTTAGATTTGCTCCCATACTTCTTGAAAATGGAGGTATTAATACTTTTAATCTTTTTACTAATCTTCCTTTTAAATCAAATAAGTTTTCTGGATGATATGATTTTAACCATTTTTCTAATAAATTTATATCTTCTTCAGACTTTATTTGAATTGGTACTTGATGGGATCTAAATGTTCCTTCTACTTTTTTACCATTTATTTCTTTTGGCCCTGTCCAACCTTTTGGTGTTGTTACAACTATTATCGGTAGTTTTCCACCTTTTTTCTTATATTTTTCTATATCTTTTAGTGCTTTGTCTAAGGCATTAGCCATATCTTTATGTATTTTTATTTCATCATGTCCTTCTACAAAATATACATAATATCCTAAACCTTCAAAGTATTTTTTTATCTCTTCTTCAGTCATTTTACCAAATATTGTAGGGTTAGATATTTTATAACCGTTTCTATGTAATATTGGTAAAACTACACCGTCTTTTTTATAATTTAAAAATTTATTAAAATTCCAAGATGTTGCGAGAGGTCCAGTTTCTGCTTCTCCATCTCCTACTATGCATGATGCAATTAAATCTTTATTATCAAGGACTGCTCCTGCTGCATGAGACAAGCTATAACCTAGTTCTCCACCTTCATGAATTGAACCTGGTACAGCTGGTGCTACATGAGATGATACTCCTCCTGGAAATGAAAATTGTTTGAAAAATTTTTGCATGCCTTTTTCATCTCTTGTTATATCTTTATAAAATCTTGTATATGTTCCTTCTAAATATAAATTAGATAATATCGCTTGTCCTGCGTGACCTGGTCCTGCGATATATATCATTTTTAATTTATTTTTTATAATCAATCTATTTAGATGCATATAGATAAAATTCTGCCCAGGTGCACTTCCCCAATGCCCTACAACATTCTTTTTTATATCTTTTATATCTAATTTTCTCCTTAATAGTGGATTATCTAATAAATATAATTGCCCTACTGACAAATAATTTAATGCCTGAAAATATTCATTTAATAATTTTGCTTCCTTTGTACTTATCATATCAATCCCTCTATTCTTACTATATTAGTATATACTAAAATAAATATTTTTACTAGTTGTAAATGATAGATAATTATAAAACTAATATTAATTATAATAATATTGAAAATATATGAGTATGATGTTAGAATAGTGAGTTATTCATGGGAGGATTTATGAAAACAAATATACACGTTAGGTTTGATAATAAATTAAAGAAAATTAAGGTAGATGCTTTAAATCTTCACGATAATATGGATTTGGATATTTTTATTAGAATAAATAATAATATTAGTATAGATGAAATTTGTGCCCATATTTTTGATGCAATAGATAGAGACGTTAATGAAGATATTTTGAAGAATATTGTTATGAATTCTATAGAAAAACGCCGTTTTGATTCTCTATTTTTAGAAGCCAATAATGAGGATGCTTCCGAATATATTAATGCAAATAAAAAAATAATTTCAAATGAATATTCAAGTACTAAAATAATAATAGATAATAAATATAATTTTTTTGATTTAAATTTAAAGAATGAACTTTCTACACTTTTTTCTAAATATAGTAACGTGTTTATTAAAATACCTGAAAATGTTGAAATTGTTCAAATAGATGATATGATTACTACACTTAATTTTATAGGTGGAATTATAAATAAAATTAAAAAGATGAATCTTTCTCCACTTGAGCAAATTATGTTTGTTTATGACTTTGTTAGAGATAGAGAATACAAAATGCCTAAAAGTGTTAATTTATATTACCAGAGTTATGATGTAAACCAAACTATACTTAGTGATAGAATAATTTGCTTAGGATTTGCTAATTTATTTAATGCATTTTTATATAATTTAAATTTCAAGTCTATGGTAGATATGTTAGATGTTACAGATAAGAGTAAAATATATGGTCATGCTAGAAATTTAGTATATATTGAAGATGATAAATATGATGTACAAGGTTTATATTTTTTCGATCCTACTTGGGATTCTAAGAAACCTGATGACTTTTTCTTATTTAGATATAAATACTTCTGTATAACACCAGACGAAATGATTAAATCTAATAAAGATAATAGCTTTAAATCAATATTTTTCCCTACTTTAAAATCTAATTTAAGTAATGACTTTTTAATGAGTTATTCAAAGACTTTAAATGATGATACTAACATTTTATGTTCTAACGATATATTTACTACAATAAGTTATATTGAAAACTTACTTAACTGCAAAGAAAAGAAATTTGATGTTAATTTGATAGATTCAAAACTTGATATCAAAGAAATTTACGAAAAATTAAAAGATTATGATTTAATTTCTAGTAAAAAATTAACTGCTAATACATTATTAGAAGTTCTATGTAATGTTAGAAATTGGGAGAATTTTTATGATGAAAATAAATTTTCTTTTGATGCCGATACTCTTTACTCTATTATGAAAAATAGCGATTGGCATTTTGAATTTTCTCCTTTAGAACAATTTGGATATGACTTTTTAAAAACTTCACCAACTAATGAGGAAATTGCTGAAAACGATTATAAAAAGTTAATAGTATTTTTAAATGATAGAGAAATAGTAGAAAAACCAAAACTAATTGTTGAATACAAAGAGGTTGTTAATGATCCTTCTATAAAAACTAAAAAGAAAAAGAACAAGAAAAAGGAAAAGGAAAAGGAAAAGAAGAATTCTAAATAGAATTCTTCTTTATTTTGATATGATATCTACTATTAATTTTGTTATTTCTACTGGATTTTCTACAGGTAGTCCTGCGATTGTTCTTGCTTCACTATAAATAATTTTTGTATATTTATCAAATAATTCTTTATCTTCTTTATAGAGTTTTATTAATTTAGATGAGATAGGATGATTCTTATTTATTTCTAGTTGCATTTCTGCTTTTAAATATGAACCATTTGGCATTGCAGCAAATACTTTTTGCATTTCTATAGATATGTCTCCTTTTGTTGTAATACATACAGGAGAGTCATTTAATCTAGTTGTAAAGACTACATCAGATACATCTTTTAATACTTCTTTCATATGTTCTAACATATCTTTTTCTTTTGTGTTAATTTCTTCTAATTCTTTCTTTTCTTCTTCACTAATTATATCTAAATCAGCTTTTTCTATATTTTGGAATTTTTTGCCATCATAGTCTTGTAATGCAGTTATTGCAAATTCATCTACATAATCTGTTAGATATAAAACATCATATTCTAATTTAGATATTTTTTCTAATTGTGGTAAAGTCGAAATCTTATCATAATTTTGACCTATAGCATAATAAATTGTTGATTGATTTTCTTTCATATTATCAACATATTCTTTTAATGTTATTAATTTTTTATTATTCTTTGAATAAAACATTACTAAGTCTTTTAATTTATCTTTATCTTGCCCATAGTTATTATAAATTCCATACTTTAATCCTACACCGAAATTTTTAAATATTTCTTCATATTTTGTTCTATCATTAGTTAGAATATTTTCTAATTCTTTTCTAATTTTTGACTCTATACTCTTTTCTATTGTTCTTAAGGAAGATGATGATTGTAGAGTTTCACGAGAGATATTAAGTGGTAAATCTTCACAATCTACTACTCCTTTTACAAAACTAAAATAATCTGGAACTAGGTCTTCACATTTATCCATTATTAATACGCCATTAGTATATAGTGATAGACCTTTCTTATATTCATCACTATAGTAGTTGTATGGAGCATGAGATGGTATAAATAGAAGAGATTTATATGATATTAGTCCTTCTACAGATGATGATATTGTTACACTTGGCTTGTCTAAATCACCAAATTTATTCATATAAAAATTATCATATTCTGCTTGATCAGTAGTCTTTTTATCTTTTTTCCATAAAGGTACCATAGAGTTAAGTATTTCTAATTCTTTATGATCTTCATATTCATGTTTTTCTTCATCTTTAAGTGTATGATGAGTTACAAGCATTTCTATAGGAAATTCTATATAATCCGAATACTTTTTAACTAAATTTTTTATCTCATATTCATTTAAATATTTATCATAAGCAAATTCAGAATCGTTATCTTTTAAATATAAAGTTATTATAGTACCTCTATCTTTTTTAGTTGATTTTTCTATTTCGTATCCATCTTTTCCATTGCTCTTCCAAGTATATGAATCTTCATTATCTTTTTTACTAGTTACTTCTACTTCTTTAGCAACCATAAAACTTGAATAAAAACCTACACCAAATTGTCCTATTACCATAGATTTATCTTTAGCATCTAATAACTCTTTAAAATCACTTGTGCCACTTTTAGCTATAGTACCAAGATTGTTTATTAAGTCATCTTTACTCATACCTATACCATTATCTTTAATAGTTATAGTTCTTTTTTCTTCATCAAATGATATTTCTATTTTTAGATCTTTTCTATTTACTTTTATGTCTTTTGAAGTTAGAGAAATATAATATAGTTTATCTAAAGCATCTGATGCATTTGATATTAATTCCCTTAAAAATATATCTTTATTGGTATATATACTATTTATCATTAAATCTAATATTTTTTTAGATTCTGTTTTAAATTCTTTTTTCATATTTTCACCTCATATATTTTATACTACTTATTTTAGCAGTTGTCAATATCGAGTGCTAAAAAAGTTGATAAAAAAAACAGACTAACCTTTGTTAGCTTGTTTTGCATGTAATGAAACATTATATTGAATTGTTTGGGCAGATGATGAGTTACCAGTAACATATACTTTATAAGAATCTGTTTTCTTTGTTTTAGGCAATGTTCCTGTTATAACTTTAATTGAAGATGGGGTATCACTTTGTTCTGTCCCACCTATTTTTTTCCAAGAATATTTACCAATTGTGTTATTGTTATTTTTGATTGTTACTGTGTAATCTACATCTGTATCAGTTAATTTTTCTACTCCGGCAACATTTTTAAAGTTTTTCACATTAACAATAAAGTATGCTTTATTATCCTCTTTATATGTATCTTTTGAATCTGTTTCTATATGAGCAATTAGTGTTCCAAATTGTGTACCTATTGCTCCAGTTGTTCTACTAATATATCTAGAATATGTTACAGGAATTATAGTTAGTATTAAAAGAAAAAGCACTATAATTAATTTTATTTTTAATTTAGTTTTCATTTTTATCCCCCTCTATACTTTTTGTCTTGCTGTAACAAGTGCTCCCATAAGAAAATTTTTATCTTGATAATTATTTTCATTATCATCTGTAAAGTTCCATTTCCAGTATATCGTACTAACTTTTTCTTCACTAAACTCCGCCATAAGTGCTGTTTTATATTCTGGTGTAAACGTAGAAGTGCCGTCAATATATTTTTGATACTCTGCATTTTCAATCACATTGTGATATGGTACAGTGCAATTAGCATCTTTGTAAAACTTCAAATTTGGTGGTACCGAATTTTGTAATGATCCTGCTGGTAATGGTGTAAGAATTACAGCGTATTCAGCATTTACTTCTGTTCCCGAAAAATCTATATTAATTTGTATCTTTCCTTTTGTTCCAGGCACTACTTTAGTCATAGAATAGTTATTAGCAATAATTGTATCTTTCAAATTTATTTCAAAAGGGAGTGATATTGTATTATGACTACTATAAATTTCGCTATTATTAATTTTCATAGCAACTTTCCATTTTGCTATATTGACAGAAGTGCTACTTTTTCCATCTGATGTATATTTGGCAAAAGATATTAAATAAACGGGAGATACAACTAAAAGAATAAGTATAATCGTACATATTGACACTACTAAAATGTTTTTTCTTCTAGTTCTGTCAGTATATATCTCAGACGATAGTTTTTCCTGTTCTTTCATAGTTAAATTAAAGTCTTGTGATAATAATTTGTCAGTAAATTTTTCTTTATTAACTATTCTTTTCATCTTTTACCTCTCTTATATTTTTTCTTCTCCATAGAAGTGTATCTTTATCATGTAGCTTGCATTAGGATTTATACCTATACTTGTATCTTTATCTGGTGTTTCTTCTATCCATTTCCAGATTAATTCTATTCTGTCTGTACTATTTGGATTAATTTCTAGATTTTGTAGATTAATATTTGTTATACTTTCCCAGTTTGAATAAACATATACATTATTTACTTTTACTTTATATTTCATATTAATATTATATAAGTTTAGTTCTTGAAAGTTAAACTTATAAATCATCTTAACAGTTTGTTTATTTTTTACTTCAAATATATATGAATTTGATGATTCTGGGGCAATAATATTTCTACCATTATAGTATGGATTTGAAAATACATCTAAAACTGAATCTTTTTTCCATATCAACTTAGAATCCTCTACATAAAGTTCTTTTTCAGGCTTTGGTGTAGGCGTTGGTTTGGAAGTTGGTTTTGGTGTTGGAGTAGGTGTTGGTTTATATGTTGGCTTTGGGCTTGGCTTTATTGTTGGCTTTGGTAAATTTGGTTTATTATTACCTGCTCCTTCATTAGATTTATTAGTATTATTGTTATTATTATTGTTATTATTATTGTTATTATTATTGTTATTATTATT
>CAUSWF010000017.1:0-13512 GCA_963535465.1 uncultured Erysipelotrichaceae bacterium
ATATTTCTAATATCATTTATTTTTATATAAGAATGATTATCTTGATACTTATTAATACCATTAACTATCTTTTTATAATCTAATAAATAATTATTATTTAAAACTATATTATTAACTATTCTATATAAATGACTACTACAATTAAACTTACTACTAGACTTAAATAAAGACTCAAGAATCTCATAATAATTAACAAATAATTGATTATTAATATCTAAATTATAACTACTAGAAATAGAATTTAAATATTTATAATAATTACTAATATATCTATAATTTTTCTTACTAACAGTATAATAATTCATCTCAATTCTCCTATACAAAGTATAACACAAAAAAAGATAGATAACTATCTTTTAACTTCATATGGCGGAGCAGGAGGGATTCGAACCCTCGCACCAGTTATTACCGATCTAACGGTTTAGCAAACCGTCCTCTTCAGCCTCTTGAGTACTGCTCCAAATAAATCAAGCAATTATAATATTACATAAGTTTTATTATATTGTCAAGATTTACAAAATTATATTCTACTAATTTTAGAAATAACATAACTCACTAATATAAACATCAAATTAATAATACTAATAAATTTAATATATTTAAAATAATATATCATATTAATTTTCTCTAAAAATATAAATAAAATAATAAAATAAATTAAATTAATATAAATCCCAATAAATATAATTAATATAATATATTTATATAATTTATATTCAAAATTAACTCTATTAATATATGAAACTAAATATTTATTTTCATAACTAATATAAATATATATAAAGTATAAATAAATACCTAATTGAAATATTAAATAACTAATACTACTATCCCCTATACTATTCTTAGTATATAAAGATATAGAATTTAAAAATATATTATTATAATTAATATACATACTAAATTTAGTATATAAAACTAATATTAAAAAGAATAACATATATAAATAAATTATCTTTCTAATCTTCTTAATACTTTGAAAAAGTATATTTAAATGTATAATCATATTTTCTCTTCCTCTAATAAAAAATATATATAAGCACATATAGACCCAATACTAAAAGATATAATAATAGATTTAAAAAGTGCAATAACCATCTTTGTAATATAAGGCAAAACATAACTATCACATATAACAATACTTATAGAAATACCAAGTATTAATGATATTAAATAGAAAAATAATATTATTACAAATTCATCTACTATAAACATATTTATAATATTTTTTCTATTTAATCTAGTAATCAAATTATAATTAGTAATAGTCTTGTGATCATTTCTAATAAGTAATATAAGTGAAGATAATATTAAAAGTAACATAAACTCACTACTATCAAATAAATCTTTCAAAACACTGAAAAACTCATAATGTGGTCTCCAAACAACGATTGGTATTGAAACACCTAAAAAAAGGACTAAAAATATAAATATACTAAGTTTACTAATTAAGGCATCTCCTAAAGATAAAAACGATATTTTTAACATATCTTACCATCTTCAATCTTTATAATGATATCACTTATATTATCTAAATCTTCTTTAATATGTGTAGATATAATTATAACTTTATCTTTTTTTATACTCTTTATATAATCAATCAACTTAGTAACAGTTGCTTCTTCTACCCCATTAAATGGCTCATCTAAAAATATATACTTAGTATTTTCCATTAAAGCCTGGGCAATACCCAACTTTTGTTTCATACCTAAAGAATATTTAGAATATTTTTTATCTTTTTCATCATATAAATTAACTACTTTAAGTATATCTTCTATTTCTTTATTTGAAATTTTTTTATTTATATCCGCAAGTAATTTTAAATTATCATACCCACTTAAGTCTCCATAAAATGAAGGACCATCTATTAATACTCTAACATCTTTACAAACATTATTTTTACTATAACTTACTCCATCATATAAAACACTACCACTATCTAATTTATAAAAACCTGAAAGTAACTTTAAAAATACAGTCTTACCACTACCATTTCTACCATAAAGTCCATATATTTTACCACAATCAAATTGATAACTAATATTTTTAATTATTTCATTATTTTTTATTTTTTTACAAATATTCTCAACTTTTATCATTTTTCCTCCTCCAAACTAAGTACCAATTTTTCTCTATTTCTATACTTAAAATATAATATTAAATAAGAAATAATCAAATATATAAATGGAACTAAAATAGGCCCTAATATAGTTGTATCAAAGTTAGGTAATAAAAAATTTATCATATTAAACAAATTACTAAACTTATCATATTTTAATGTTTCACCAAAAACTATGCCAACGATAAAAATATGAGAAAATCCTTCTATAAATAAAATAATTAAAAAAGAAGAAATTACTAATAATACATATTTATGAAAATATCTAAGCATAATTAAAATTATATTTAAATAAAACAAAATAAGAAAAATATGTCGAGATAAAAACGCAAATATAAATAACCATAAATTACCATAAAATACATCTAATACATCAATTTCACTCGTTGGCATTAAATTCGGAAAAGCAAAATAAACAATAAATATACCAACAAATACAAAAATAGGTAAAACTATGGCAGGCTTATAAGTATTTAAAAATAGTTTTTTTAGTATTTGACCATAACTCATTCTATTTAAATCATTCTTAAGCATACCACTAGTAAAATATCTACTACACCATATAGAACATATCGCTATTAACACAAAAAGATATATCAAATTATAATAACTAACTTCTCCAAAACAAGAACCTATTTTCATAAAGAATGATGTTTTAAAATTCTTATCTCTTTCTGCATATTTACAAATTTTTTTAAAATCTTCATCACTAGCGTTAGCCGGTTTTTTGCCTTCATGACACATGACCAAAACTTTATTGTTTTCATTATTAAGTCTAATTTCATTCTTATATTCAAAATTAACAGTTTTAAGTAAAATCACCATCATTACAATTCCCAAAAGAATTGATAAACTATAAATCAATTTTTTCATACTAATCTATCTTCCTTATAACCAATATTCTAAACTAATAATATCACATTAATTATTTACAAACAACAAAAAAACTCTATTGCTAGAGTATCTTTCAAAATGGTGACCAGTACGGAATTCGAATCCGTGAATGCTGCCGTGAAAGGGCAGTGTGTTAAGCCACTTCACCAACTGGCCGAATGGCGCCCCAAACAGGACTTGAACCTGTGACCCCTTGATTAACAGTCAAGTGCTCTAACCGACTGAGCTACTGAGGCAAATTTGGTGGACCTGACAGGACTTGAACCTGTGACCCCACGCTTATCAAGCGTGTGCTCTAACCAACTGAGCTACAAGTCCATTTGCAAAAATAATTTTATCATTAAAAACTATCTTTTGCAATATTTTTTAATAAGTTTTCAACTTATTTTTCCACCGACGAGATTAATATATCATATATATAAATCTTTTTCAATTGTTTTTATTACTTATTCTTAATTTTTCTACTTTTAATAAAATCTATTAGTTTATCTAATCCACCTATAAAATATTTATATAAATAGACTGATTCTATAACTAATAAAACTATAATAATACCCATACTAATAGAAATATTAGTAAATGAGAAAAACTCTTTAAAGAATATATAAGAAATTAAAAATACTAAAGCTAAAACAACTATAAGTAATCTATGTATTATATTATTCTTATTACAAATATTGTATAAATGCATAAATCCAATAAAAACAGATATGATAACACACATAGTAGATATCTCATTATTATTAATATTAAATATCATTCCAAGTAAATATATTATTAAAATATTAAATACAATAAGAATAGATGTAGGTAGTGCCTTCTTTATAACGTTAAGTAAAAATCCACTCTTAACTCTATTATTATTAAATTCCAGTGCAAGTACAAATGATGGTATACCAATAGTTAAAGTACTAAGAAGAGATAATTGTATAGGTATAAAAGGATATCTACTCTTAGTGTTAATAAATAAAAATACTAATAAAAATGTATATATAGTTTTAACTATAAATAATGATGCACTTCTTTCAATATTATTAATAGTTCTTCTACCCTCTGCCACTATATCAGGAATAGACGAAAAGTCACTATCTAAAAGTATTAATTGACTAACATTCTTTGCCGCATCAGCACCAGAATTCATCGCAACTGATGCATCTGCTTCTTTTAACGCTAAAACATCATTTACTCCGTCTCCTCCCATAAGTACAGAATGTCCTAACTTTTGTAAAGCTAAAATAAATTTTCTTTTTTGATCAGGTGTTACCCTTCCAAATACAGAATATTTAGAAACAGCCTCCAATATATCTTTATCAGTTTTTAAGACAGTTGCATTAATAGCTAAAGTATCATCACTAAAACCAGCTCTTTTCGCAATACCTAAAACACTCCTCGCATCATCTCCAGATATAATTTTTAAATCTACACCTTGTTTTTTAAAATACTCTATAGTAGATGGTGCACTATCTCTAATTTTATCTTGTATAAGAATAAGTCCAACTAATTTAGTATCAGAAATATTTTTCTTATATTCTCCTACCATTAATACTCTATAATCTTCTAAATAAGGAGAAATAATTTTCTCATACTTTTTATAATTATCTTTAAGTATAAACTCTGGAGCTCCAACTACATAAGTAATATCAGAAAACTTAACTCCACTATATTTACGACTACTACTAAAAGGTATTACTGCCTCTACTTTTTTATCATTACTTTTTCCATATTTATCTAATAAAGCTAAAGCAGTCGGATTACTATCAATACTCGCTCCATTAATATTAGAAATAATATATGAAATATTACTATCATTAAAAGAAATGTCTCTAACAACTTCTAACTTTCCCTCTGTAATTGTACCAGTCTTATCTAAACATGCAACATCAACTCTCGCAAGCATCTCTATACAATATAAATCTTGTACTAACACCTTTTTCTTAGATAACTTAATAACACTTACCGCAAGTACTGTAGAAGTAAGTAAAACTAATCCTTCAGGTATCATACCAATAATGCCCGCAACAGTAGAAGTTATTGCTTCATTAAAATTATTTGATGCACTATATTGACTACTAAAAAGTAATATTCCAACAGGAACAATTATAAAAGATATAGTTGAAACAATTCTATTTAAACTTCTCATTATCTCACTACTTACAGGTTTACTATATTTAGTATTAGAACTAATCTTCGCAACATAATTATCTAAACCTACATGTTCTACTTCTGCTAAACATCTACCACTTACTATAAAAGAACCAGATAATAACTTATCTCCTTTTTTCTTATATATAGTTTTAGCCTCTCCTGTAATAAAAGACTCATTTACCTCTACTTCTCCATCAACTACTATACTATCAACTACTACCTGATTACCGTTATTAAATATAATAATATCATCTAATACAATATCATTAATATGTATTTCTTCTTCTATACCATCTCTTAATACTAAAACACTATTAGAAGCAATTACTTTTAATTTATCTAACTCCCTCTTACTTCTAACTTCTTGTATAATACTAATTAAACTATTAATAATTATAATAAATATAAATAAAGTATTCTTATAAGAACCAACTATTACTAATAATATAGCAAGTAAAATATTAATAATATTAAACAAAGTAAAACTATTACTAATAATAATATCTCTAATACTTTTAGTTTTAACACTAGTATCATAATTTACTTTATTATCTCTAATTCTATTTTCTACTTCTGTTTTTGTTAATCCATTTATCTTTTTCATAATTCACCTATATAAAATATATCATATTTTATTATTTAATTACTTTTTTAAAAATAATTTTACAAAAAGACTTGTAAAATAATAATATTTATAATAAAATTATTAATGCAATGGGGTGTTAGCTCAGTTGGTAGAGCAAATGACTCTTAATCATTGGGTCTAGGGTTCGAATCCCTAACACCCCACCATTTGTATATAACTAACATAAGTTAGTTTTTTTATTATAAAAAGGCAAGTTATTTTAACTTACCTTTTCCTTTTCCTTTTAATCCATTACCTTTAGCAAAACCAGATAATATATTACTATCAAATGAATGTATCTTAGCACTTCTCTTCTTATAATCTTTTATACCAATATTTATCATTTCATCTAATAAATCAGTAAATGATACAGAAACCTCTTCCCATAGATAGAAAGCAAGTGAACCTGGTATTGAATTAATTTCATTAATATAAACTTTATTAGTTTTACTATTTATCATAAAATCAATTCTGGCATTACCACTAGTACCAAGTACTTTAAATGCATTAATAGCCATATCCTCAACTTTTTCTTTTACTTCCTTACTAAGATCAGCTGGTAACTTTCTATTTAATGAAGCCATTCCTTTACTAGCAACTTTAAACTTACCTTTACTCTTACCATTTCCAATATATTTATCATCGAATGTTAAGAATTTATTGCTACTCATAACTTCTTCTATAGCACTAAGTTTTTGTCTCTCATAGTTACCCATAACAGCAATATTAACTTCTTTTAAGTTTTCAACCTTCTCTTCTACAATAATCTTACTATCATATTGAATAGCCTCATCTATAGCATCTATTATTTCATCTTTTGTTGAAGCTACACCTATTCCAACACTAGAACCTGTAGTCGCAGGTTTAACCACTACTGGATAACCTATCTTATCAATTTCTTTTAATATCTTATCTTGATTATTTCTATAATCATAATCATAAAACCAAGTATATTTAGCCATATTAAGTCCGGCCTTTTCCCATATATTTTTCATATACACTTTATCTTGTCCTACAACAGATGCATATACATTACTACCAACAAAAGGAATTCCTATACTTTGTAAATATCCTTGTAATACACCATCTTCTACATTAGTACCATGTACTACAGGAAATGCTATATCAATAGTATTTACTATTCTCTTAAATAATCCTTTAGTTTGTAATACATAACTACCATTCTTATAATATAAAACTATATTCTTAGCATATTTCTTTAATAATTTTAAATCTTGATATACTTCTATATCTTTTAATAATTCACCAGTATACCATTCTCTATCTTTAGTAATATAAATAGGTATTACTTCATATTTTTCTTCATCTATCTTATTCATCGCTTGTATCGCAGAAATTATACTAACCTCATGCTCTACTGATTCTCCACCAAATATAAATCCAACTTTAATTCTCATAAATCCTCCTACTCATTAAATGTATCAGGTAAATCATTCTCATATAAAGCATATACTTCTTTTTTACCTTTAACAAGACCTGATACAAAATTATATGATTCTCTTACATCATTATATATTATAATATTTTCTTCCTTCATTCCAGCTTCAAGTAATCCTTCTTTTATAGGTTTAGTCTTCTTACTACCAATAAGTACAACATAATCAGCTTTACCAAGTTCTACTATTTGCTTACCAAATTCCTTATTATAATAATCTTCCTTATCCCCTAATTCTATCATACCAGGAGTAACAACTACTCTTACTCCATCTACCATGCCAAGTACCTTACAAGCATTCATTGCCCCTACTGGATTAGAATTATAAGCATCATCTATTTGATAAAAATTGCCAATCTTCTTAATCTCTAATCTATGTTCAATACTCTTAACTTCTCTAACAGACTCAATTAAGTCTTTTATAGAAATACCAAATTCTAATCC
Organism: uncultured Erysipelotrichaceae bacterium; assembly: GCA_963535465.1. Classification (GTDB taxonomy): domain Bacteria; phylum Bacillota_I; class Bacilli_A; order RF39; family UBA660; genus CAUSWF01. The sequence continues at coordinate 7,684 of CAUSWF010000017.1, forward strand.
ACAAGCAATACCGGCTAAAATATTATATACATTATGTTCTCCAAGTAACTTAGTACTAAACTTATACTTAGTCTTATCACCCTTTAATACTACATTAAAACTAGTTCCATCACTACTAATCTTAATATCTTCAGCAGCTACATCTACATCTTTATTTTTTATACCTATCCAAATAATCTTAACTTTATTTTTAAGCTTATAATTAACTTGTAAAGGATCATCCCCATTAAGTATACCAAATCCATCCTTAGGAAGTGATTCTATAAGTTCAAACTTACCACTTTGAATATTCTCTTGACTACCAAATGTTTCTAAATGAGCAGTACCTATTCTAGTTAAAATACCATACTTTGGTCTAACTAATTTACAAAGTCTTCCTATCTCACCCTTAACATAAGCACCCATCTCAGCTATAAATACATCATTAAATTTATCCATCTTATTATTTATAGCCATAATAATACCATTAAAAGTATTAATAGACTTAGGCGTAGGAAACACATTATATTTAACACTTAAAATATCATTTAAAATATTCTTACTACTAGTCTTACCATAACTACCAGTAATACCTATTATCTTTAAACCATGTATACTATCAATCTTCTTCATAGCTTTAATTCTATAATAGTGATATACAATTCTTTCTATAGGATAATTAATAATATTAACTATATATATAACAATATTATTAAAATATACCATAATACTAATAATTAATATAACTAAGTTAATATCAATAATACCAAAATATAACAATATAAAAGGTATTAAATATAATAAACTAGTAGTATATATCAATCTTCTAACTCTTTTAGTAACAACTAAAGGTTTTTTATTTTGATCATTATTAATAAATTTACTAATCTTATATATCATATAACAATAAACAATTATAATCATAAAACTACATACATATAGATGCTCTCTAAAATATATAACATATAATCCACAAATAACTGCTAAAAGATCTAAATTACTAGTATCAAATAAATTCTTCCAAATCCATTTACCATATCTATTATTTTCATTATAGATATTTTGTTGTATCATATGTAAATTTCTCTTACTCTTATAATATAAAAGTACAAAAGTAACAAGTAATAAAATAACTAAAATAATCTTCATACTATCCTCCAAAAAACTCATTTAATATTTTTTCAACGCTAGGTAATTGTTCTATATACATATAGTGACTACCAGGTAAAACTATAAGTGCCGCATCTAACATAATCTTTTCTAACTCTCTAGCATTTTCTACAGGTTCAGCTAAATCATTATCACCCCACATAAGTAATGTAGGCTCCTCTATCTCCATCGCATATTTAGATAAATCTTCATTAACTATATTAACTAAAGTTTCTCGCATAACTGGAGTGGCATTTCTATAATCATCTGATCCAATAAACTTCTTCATAAATTCTCCAATTTCACCGATTATAGGTAAAACCTTCAAGAACTTAAATACTTTTACTTTAAAACTATTATTAGTATGTCTAATACAAGGACTACCAAATAATACTAATTTCTTAATAGGATTTCTAGAAGAATACTTTATCGCAACTCTACCACCAAAAGAATGTCCTATTATAATTGGTTTTTTAATTTTAACTTCTTTTATAAATTCCTCTAACATATTAACATAATCATTCATATTCCATGGACTAGTTAATCTAGAACTATTACCAAATCCTGGAAAATCTATTATAGTAATCCTAAATCTATCAGAAAACTTATCTCCAAGCATCTTCATCATCTCTATATTTTGTCCCCAACCATGTAGTAATAATATATCCTCTCCACTACCATACTGTATATAATTAATATCAACATTATTAATATTTATCTTCATTAATTTACACCTCATTATCATTATAAAACAAATATTAAAATATATAAATTAAATATTGTAAAAATTTAGTAAAATTGATAATATATCTATGGTGATTTTATGAAAATAGTACTAATAGGAAATATTATAGGTTTACTAGGATCAATAGCCATGGTAATATCAACTATAATTAAAGAAAAGAAAAAAATATTAATATCTCAATCTATTCAATTAACTTTTCTAACTATATCTAATCTAATATTAAATTCTCTAACAGGAGCCCTAGTAAATATAGTATCAATTATTAGAAATATATTAACTTATAAAAACAAATTAAATAAGTTTTACCTATCAATAATAATACTTTTAACCATATCTACTCTATTTATGAACAATAGAGGATTAATTGGATTAATACCAGTAATCGCAACTACAACAATAACTCTAGGTATGTTAGTAGAAGATGATAGAAATTTCAAAATAATAATACTACTAGCAGTAATACTCTGGTCAATACATGATTATTATATTAAATCATACACAACCTTTGCATTCGATCTATTCTCAATACTAGGTTCAGGATATTCAATAATAAAACAATCTAAAAGCATTAATAAAAAATAATATTGTCTTTTGCAGATTATATGATACAATATTGTTGTATCTAAATTGCGGATGTAGTTTAGTGGCTCGAATACGGCCTTGCCAAGGCTGTGACGGGGGTTCGATTCCCCTCATCCGCTCCAATATGTAATATACCCTTGTTTATCAAGGGTTTTTATTTTTCTAGGCCTTATTTAGATCTTAAAAATAAACAAATTGTATCTAAGTTAAATTCATGATATAATATGAACAATTTATGTGAGGTGCTTTAATGAATTTAATAAGTAAAATTATATTAAAAATAATGGATAAATTCCCACAAATAAAAAAAGATGTAGAACAAAGTTTTCAAAAAGATAAAGAAATTGAAAAAGATATAGAATATGAGTCAATAGATAAAGAAATTGAAAAAAATATAGAATATGAGTCAATAGACAAAGAAAATGAATTTAATAAAGTTTGTGCTGGAGATGTAATATGGAGTACTACACCAGACTTTAAAAACAATGATAAAAGTCATCTCATTAGACCTTACTTAGTAATTGGAAGAAATAAAAATATGCTATACGCTTTATATGGAACAACAAAAAAACACTACGAAGAACCAGAATATTATGGTATAAAACTTAGTAGAAATAAAGAAGAATCATATTTCTATTGCTGCAATATAACTAAACTAGATATTAATAATTTTAAAAGTATATACACAATGCTATCAGATGCTTCAATGAATGCAGTCTATAAAAAAATAATAAATAATACTGATTGTTTAAAATATATAGATAAACGCTTCTTAGATACAAAAAGAGAAAAAGCAGCCATAATAATGTGTGATAAACAGCTATATATAATAATAAATATTAATAAAAATAATGATAAATATAAAGTAGTCGAATTAGTACCAGGAAAAGCATCTCACTGTGTACATTTATTTGGACAAGATTTTATCGCAAATAACCAAAATATAATAACACTAGATAAAAACAATCCTATAATCGCAATTAAAACAGATATAGATTATTATAAATACTTATTAAAAATTCACACTAACAATAAACAAATAAGTGATAAAGAATATAACTTTGCAGATATATTGTCAATAAAAGGTACAAAAGAAAAAGTAATATACTTATATCACACTGATAAAGATGTATATTATGTTCCATTTACTACCTTAGAAATATTTTCCGGAATAAATAAACTTAATATTAATAAAATAGAAGGAGTCTATGGAAGTCTATCATACAGTGATATTGCTAAACTAGTTAATAAACTAGATTCCAAATTAGCAAATAGTAATGGAAAACATATAGATAAAAATATAGAAAAACAGATAATAAAACAATACAAAAAAAGATAATCGAAAACAGATTATCTTTTCTTATACGTAATTGATTTTACGCTATTATTACAACTAAAATTAGGATCTAGTTGATATAACGTCTTAAGTATATACTTATTACCCAAATTATCTAAATATGACCCAATTTGATACATAATTTTAATATCATCATTATTTATACCGTAAGAAGATACAAATTTAGATTGACTTGTAAAAAGTTTTTTGTAATTTTTTATATTAATAACTATATTTTTAGTTTTCATATATTCATATCTAGCATAAGATAACTCAATACTTTGAATTAAAATTTTGGGGTCTATAATTATTAAATCTGATAGTCCTATTTCTTTATAATACCTTATTTTATCTAATAAGTTTTTATCAGAATAACCAAATATAGATGGTAATGAAATAGTAATATCTATAACTTGATTATCAGTATAGCCTAGCCCTTTCAAAAAATTAAATTTATTTAGTATATATTTTGTACTAAGGTTATAAATTGAAGGGAAAAAATACGTCATTTTTCTAATATTATCTTCACTATATCCAATAGATTTTAATAATTTAAATTTATTTAAAAGATGAGTAGAACTAAAACATAATAGTTCAGAATGTTTTAAACTCATATGTATAATTTCCTCTTTTGTATATCCTAAAGATATAAAAAGTTTAAACTTATTTTTAATTACTTCTTCTTGAAACCCAGTTAGTGGAAAACCTCGTTTAATAAGTCTTAAAACTTCTTTCCTCTTATATCCAAAATCGATCATAAAATTAATTTTACTATTTAAAGACTCACTACTACCACTTATTAAAGAAGGCATTTTATAAGTAAGTTTTAAAATTTCGCAATAACTAAAACCTAATTCTACCAAATAATCCAACTTAGCTTTAATACTTATAATATTATAGCCAAAAAGAGCTGGAATCATTCTACACATCTTAATTACTTGTTTTTTTGTATAACCTAATTTAATCAAATCATCAATCTTTTTTTCTAAATTTAAAGTACTATAACTAAATAGTGCAGGGCATAAAATTACCATCTTTTTTATCTCTTCTTTGGTATAATATTTATTTAAAAAATTATAAACATCGATGATATTATTATATAACTTCTCTTCTCTCATCCTATAAATAACATATGCATTTAATATCCTTTCAATATCTACATCTAAATAACCCAACTCTTTTAATAATAAATATGATTTTTTCATTATTTATAACCTCCATCAAAGTTCTCATATTATAACACAAAATATATAAAAATACAAATCAAAAGGATATAATTTATTAGATAATCGCCCAAAATTTAGCGGAAATAGAAAAGAAAAAAATATTGATTATAAAGAAAGATATGAAATATTAAAAAAATACAAAAAAGATAATCGAAAACAGATTATCTTTTCTTATACGTAATTGATTTTACACTATTATTACAACTAAAATTAAGATCTAGTTGATATAACGTCTTAAGTATATACTTATTACCCAAATCATCTAAATATGATCCAATTGGATACATAATTTTAATATCTTCATTATTTATACCGTAAGAAGATACAAATATTGATTGTCCTGCAAAAAGGTTGCTGCATTTGTTTATATTAATAACTATATTTTTAGTTTTCATGTATTCATATCTAGCATAAGATAACTCAATACTCTGAATTAAAATTTTAGGTTTTATAATTATTAAATCTGATAGTCCTATTTCTTTATAATACCTTATTTTATCTAATAAGTTTTTATTAGAAAAACCAAATATAGATGGTAATGAAATAGTAATATCTTTGACTTGATTATCAGTATAACCTAGCCCCTTCAAAAAATTAAATTTATCTAATATATATTTTGTACTAAAACTATAAATTGAAGGAAAAATACACGTCATTTTTCTAATATCATCTTCGCTATATCCAATAGATTTTAAAAATTTAAATGTATTTAAAAGATGAGTAAAACTAAAACGTAATAGTTTAGGAAATTTTAAAGTCATATGTATAATTTCCTCTTTTGTATATCCTAAAGATATAAAAAGTTTAAACTT
>CAUSWF010000018.1:0-13511 GCA_963535465.1 uncultured Erysipelotrichaceae bacterium
TGTTATTATTATTGTTATTATTATTGTTATTATTATTGTTATTATTATTGTTATTATTATTGTTATTTATATTCTTTTCTTCTTCTTCTTTTTGTTTTTTTAACTTTTCCTCTAATTCTTTAGCTTTTTTATCCGCTTCTTTTTTCTTTTGCTCTCTTATAAAATCATTTTTAGATTTACCCCAAAAATCATATTTACTTTTACCTGAATTGTCTTTATTTTTATCACCTATTATAAATATATTAACATAACCTGTTTCTTTTTTAGTTACATCTCTAGTATATCCCCATAATAATAGTGATATTAAAAAGAATATTAGTATCAATATGATAATTAAAATTCTAATTTTTCTTTTGCTTCTTTTTTTAATTTCAGCAAGTTTATCCTTTTTTTTCATAATATTCTCCTTATTAACGCTCTAAAAGAATAAGCGGTTAACTTATTCTTTTAGAAAGTTAATACTTTCTAAACTGTCTTTATGCTACTTTTTGAGTTGCAGTAACTTTTAATGGGATAGTAGCTGTTAATGATGTAGAAGTTCCGTTTGCTGTATCTGCAGCATTATTTGCTTCATTATTTTCCCAAACTATTTCTACTTCAATTGTTTTCTTTTTGTTTGAAGCATCTTTATCAATAGTTCCTTCTACTGCTGCACCATTTTTTAATTTTATTTTAGCATTAGCTGGTGTTACTGTTATAGTCCCAGATATTTCAATTTTATAATCAACTGATACTTCTGTTCCTGTTGCATCTAATTCTACAGGTATTTTAGCTGTTACTCCTGGAGCAATTTTATTTGCTGCTACATTTGCATTTGGTACAAAATTAACTTCTGTCAAAGTAATAGTTTGATTTGCAGTTGTTATTGGTGTTCCACCAACTTTAATTGACCATTTAGCAATTTGTGCTGATGCATTTCCTGTTGCTTCAGATGTGTATCTAGAATAAGTTAATGCTATTACTCCAGTAGTTACTGCTATTAATAGTAATAGTGCAACTATTGTTACTTTTTTATTATTCTTCATACTTTTCCTTTCTATTTATTAAGCTATTTTTTGTTTAGCTGTTACAGAAACTGGTATTGTTACTGATAATGTTGTTGCAGTTCCATTAGCTGTATCTGCAGCATTAGCAGATGCACTGTTACCATCTACCCATTTTAATGGGATATTTACAGTATCAACTCTTCCCGTTCTATCGTGTGCAATAGTTCCAGTCTTAGTCCAAGTGTTTCCAGTCTTAGTCCATCCATCTTTTTCTTCGATTACGATATTTGCATTAGCTGGTGTTACTGTCAATGCAGATACTGTAATAGTATACTCCATTGTAACTTCAGCTCCTGTTGCATCAATTTTAACTGGAATTGTCGCTGTTACTCCTGGGGCAATTAGATTGTCTTTTACGTAAGTATTGTTTGCAAAGTTACCAGCTGTTAATGTAAATGTGTTATTAGCAGTAATATCAGTTGTATTTACTTTAACTTTCCATGCTGCTATTGTAACTCCTACTGATCCTGTTGCTCCTGATGTATATCTTGAATATGTGAAAGCAATAACTCCAGAAGTTACTACTAGTAGTAATACTAGTGCAGCTATGCTCATAATCTTCTTACTATTCTTTGTCATTTCTTTCACCTCCTCTACTTTTAAATATTTTATCTATATTCACACTTTTTTCTGTGAGAATACCATTATTTAATTCTAGTTCTTCCTTAGAAAATATTATCTTTATTAGATAAGTTCCTAATATAAGTGATATTATCACTAGAACTATTACAAACAATCCTGTCGTTGTTGATAAGAAAAGTAAAATACTTCCTAACTTGGGAATTATTTTAATTACTATTCCTTCAATTGATGATTCTTCTACTGGAGATATATCATTTGCAATGTTATTATCTCCTTTTGTTATATAAGTTTTTTTACCATTTTTTATTTTTACTTCCACTATTCTATGAGTTACTATTACGTTTTCATCATTTTTAAAACTTAATATATCTTGTTCTTTTACATCTTTTGTTGATTTAACTATCAGGAAATCTCCTTTTTTTATGCTTGGTGCCATAGATTCGGACATATCTATAAAAAACTTATGTCCAAATAAAGAAGGAGTTTTTGTCTTTGAAGAATTATTTCTAAATATAAAATATATATTAGAAGCAAATAAAAGAACTAATGCTGTAACTATTATGTAAAACCCAATATCATTTGTCTTCTTATTACTTGTTTTCATATTCCCCTACCTTATTTTATTTAATTGTATCTAATTATCGAATTTTATTCAAGGATTATTATTTATAATTATGTAAATAAAAATGAAGACTTTTTGTCTCCACTTTATATTGATATATCTCTACAAGCATTTATTGCTGCGATAGTTCCATCAGCTACTGCTGTTGTTAGTTGTCTTACTTCTTTTTTTACTATGTCTCCTGCAGCATAAATATATTTTTGACTTGTTTTATTTTTTTCATCAGTGATTATGTATCCGTACTCATCTAGTTCTAATATATTTCGTAGAATTTCAGTAGATGGTGATTGCCCTACTGCAATGAATATTCCATTTACATCTAGTAGCTTTTTATTATTATTTTTATCTTCTACTTCTATTTGTTCTAGAGGCTTTCCTATTAGTTTAGTAGGTATACTATTTAATACTAATTCAATATTTTCTTTTGTTTTTATTTTTGAAAGAGTATTTTCATCTCCTCTAAACGTGTCTCTTCTATGTATTAAATATACTTTGTTTACATATTCACTTAAGAACAGTGCATCTTCTAATGCAGTATTTCCTCCACCTACTACGGCAACATTTTTATGTTTAAAAAATGCACCATCACATGTTGCACAATATGATACTCCGCTTCCTATTAAATCTTGTTCATTTTCTAGTCCTAGTTTTCTTTTTTCTAGTCCCATTGCTATTATTAAAGCTTTATATGTATATGATTCTTTATTTGTTCTTATGGATTTATTTGACGAATCTATTTCTAATACTTCTTCTTGCTTATATTCCATACCAAGTTCTTTCGCCTGGTTATAAATATTTAGTGATAGTTCATATCCTGATATATGGTTTGATCCAGGATAATTTTCTATATCTTGAGCATTAATTATTTGTCCTCCAAAAGAGTTTTTTTCTAATACTAGAACTTTTTTACCTTGTCTTAGTGCATATATTGCTGATGTTAAACCAGCTACTCCCGCTCCTAAAATTATAATGTCATACATTACTTAATCATTCCTTCTAATTGTTCTTTAGATACTAATCCTACAGATTTATTATAAATTTGACCTTTATCAAATACTATAACTGTTGGTATTGACATGATTCCATATTCCATAGCAAGGCTTTCCTCATCATCTACATTAACTTTTACTACTTTGTAGTCTTTTGCTAATTCATCCATTACTGGTCCTAACATTCTACAAGGCCCACACCAACTAGCCCAAAAGTCTACAAATACTCTCTCATTTGACTCTAATACTTCCTTTTTAAAATTTTCTTTTGTTCCTGTTACTAACATATTAATCCTCCTTTAAATTATCTAATATTTTAGTTATTACTTTTTTTAATACAATATATTCTTCGTTACTTATATTAATACATTTACACATATTATCATGTACTTTGATAGCGTCATTTTCTAAATCTTTTCCTGTTTTGGTAAGTGATATCTTTAAGTTTCTAGCATCATTTTCTTCATGTTTTCTTATTATGTAACCTTTTTTTTCTAATTTTTTTAATAAAGGTGTCAATGTTCCTGAATCAAGAAATAATTTTTCTCCTAAATCTTTGACATTAGTTTCACTATTTTCCCATAGGTACATCATTGTAATATACTGAGTATATGTCAAATCTATTTTATCTAATAATGGTTTATATTTCCTTATTATTTCTTTTGACACTATATAAAATGGAAAACATAACTGATCTTTTAATTTAAGTTTACTCATTTAGTAATCTTTCTATATCCATTTCTATTTCTTTAGGAGTAGTTTTTGGTTCATATCTTCCAACTACTTCTCCTTTTTTATTTACTAGAAATTTAGTAAAATTCCACTTTATTCTAACTGATCTTTCTTTATTTATATAATTGTTTTTTAGATAAGTATATAGTTCAGTAGCATTTTTACCATTTACATCTATTTTATGATACCTTTTAAATTTAGTATTATATTTTAACGAACAAATTTTATTTATTTCTTCATCTGTACCTGGTGCTTGCATAAAAAATTGGTTACAAGGGAAATCTAATATTTCAAATCCTCTATCATTGTATTTTTCATATAATTCTTCTAGTTCAGTATATTGTTTAGTAAATCCACATTTTGTTGCGGTATTAACTATTAAAAGAACTTTATCTTTATATTTTTCTAGTTTTTCTTTTGTGCCATCTTGGTTTTCTACCTCTATATTATATATCATAACTCCTCCAATAAATTGTATACAATCTAATTATAACATATTTTTATTCTTATACAATAAAAATCTGCTTTTTAGCAGATTATATATTTTTATTTACATATCTTTTGTATAGTGATTTTAAATTTTTTCCAGTTATGACTTCATTTATTCCTTTTCTAGATACTTCTTCAAATACTTTTGTGAGCATTAAATCTATTTTAGAATTTATAGTAATCCTTTCACGTTTCTTTAACCAATATGATAATTGATAATCTTTTGTCCATTTTTCTTTTTGATATGTAATAGATGCTGCTAGCATATCACATATCATTTCAGCAACATATTTATATGGTATTTCAGGTTGCTGTTTTAGTGATTCATCTAACCAGTATTCATAGTGATGTTTATTTCTGTTTTTATGATGAAGACATCCTTTAGAATATCCTTCTACTTTTATGCATTCTACTGTTGGAGATATTTCTCCATTTGTATAGTATTTTACTCCTTCAATAAATTCTATTGGATGATATTTTGATAAATCATGAAGTAGTCCTCTTAGTGGAATTCCTGCTCGTATTGATAATTTAAATACTATCCATCTATGTTTATTTACAGTATGTAGATGTCCAAAAAATTTCTTAATTGTTATATTATATTTTTTCTGCATATTATCACCATATAAATTATAGCAAAAATTGTCGATATAGTCTTGCGTTTTTTTTATTTTTATAATAAAATAAAGTAGTCAAGTTTTATATGGCGTTCTTGGTGAAGTGGTTAACACGCCAGTTTGTGGCACTGGTATGCAAGGGTTCGATTCCCTTAGGGCGCCCCATTTTGATATTAACTAGGTTTGCCTAGTTTTTTTATTATTAAAAGGCACATATGTGCCTTTTATTTTTAATCATAATGTTTGTTATAATTTGCTTTAAGTTTTTCTATATTTTTTCTTGATGTGTATATTTTAATATCATATATGTTTCTATCTATATTTATTACTTTTTTATCATTTAAGTTTTCTATTACTTTTAATATTGCTTTTCTAGTACTTGGGAAATAACTGTAAAAATATATGCCATCAGGTTCACTATAATAATATGTTAATTCTAGTAAATTGTTTATTTTGTATTCAACTAATATATCGTCTGTTTCTTTTTCTATGTACTCTATGTTATTTGTATTTTGTGTGATGTACATATTTTCTTGCATATTTAATTTCATCGTTCTAGTTACTAGAAGATCATTATCTTTTGCTTTATAGACATAGTCAAACTTTAATGCTCCAGATATTATAAAACCTATTCCTATACCAAATACTATTATAGATATTAATATTGTATAAACTATTTTTTTCTTTTCGTTTTTTCTATCAAATATAAAGTTTATTAACATTAGTATTATTGTAGCAATTATTATACTTGCAGATAACGATGATAGTAATAATCCTAAAAAGAAGATTCCTGTTTTAAATAGAGAAAATGATAGTACTAAAAATACTAGAGATATTACTAATATAATGCAAGATATAAATATTATTAGTAGTGTTATAAATTTTATTCCTAAAATTATAATCTTAAATAATGGACTGATAAAATTATATTCAGAATCTTTTAAATCTCTTATTATTATTTGTTTTTCTTTTTCAGATATTATTTCTTTTTCTTGTGATTTTTCTTCTTTATTTGTCTTTCTATAATAATTTAAATATCTTTCTTTGAATATATAAGTAGTAATTACAACTATTATTATAGTTACTAGTAAATTATAAATTAATTTTATTATTCCTAAAATTATTTCAGCTGCAGAATCAGGTAAGTAATTTAAAATTGATATTAATGAAGTTTGTAATATACCAGCAAATATTATCGCTATTAAAAAAAGTGTAACTATTATAAAAAATTCTTCAATAATGCATTTTATTTTACTACCAAGTGTCATTCTTGCAAACATATTAACTGAGTCTGTTACATATTTTAGAAAAGAATCTATTGTATTTTTTATATTTTTTTTAGATATTTCTTCCCCTTTTGCCTCTCTTATATCTTTATTAAGTAAAGAGTCTATGTTTAAATCAAACTTTTTACACAACTGTAATATTTTATCCATTTCTGGGTATGATGTTCCAGACTCCCACTTAGATATTGCTTGTCTTGATACCCCTAGTTCTTCTGCCAATTGTTCTTGTGACAGATTATTATCCTTTCTAATCTTTTTTAAATTATTTGCTAAATTATTGTTCATAATTCCTCCTTTCTGAGATAATTTTATATTTTCTACCAGTTGCTTCCTACCAATTTTAGGTTGTTTTTTGTATATTTTTGGTTGCATATACAATTTTATCACATATTAGACAAATTATTTTATAATTTATTAAAAGGTGGATACCATCCACCTTCTATATTTTATTTTTTATTTTAACTACTATTTTTTCTTCTAAATTAGAAGTTTTTTTATTTAAATATTTTTCCAAATAATTACACATTTCGTTTATTTCTTCTTTTGTAAGTTCTCTATAATAAGTTACTATTTTAGAGTTTTTCATAATATATTGAGATTCAAAAGAAATGTATTCTTCTTCTGTAAATATATCTATGAATCCAAGTGCTGTATATGACTTTTTTGCGATAATATATTTTTCTTCTGTTAATTTGTAGTCAGATAAGTTTTTTTCGAATTTATTATTTTTAATAATATCTTCTACTCTTTCTATTTTACATACATATATTTTATTTTTCATAGTGTATCTCCTAATTATATTATAATATAAATTAATTATTTTAGATATTTTTATTTAATCAATTCTTCTAATTTAGCTTTTTCCTCTGATAGTTTTTGTCTATCCATTTCTACTATATTAGCAGGTGCTTTAGATACATATGAAGGATTAGATAAAAGATTTTCACGACGAGAAATAGATTTCTTTAAATCTTCTATTTGTTTTTCTTTTTGAGCTATATCTTCTTCTGTTAATTTCTTTTCATAATAGATTATACATTTTATATTTTGAGTCATTACTACATATTCTTTTATATTTTGTTTTTCTTCTATTATGTTTTCTTGTATTTTTAATAAATTAATTATTAAATCATTTAATCCTTTTTCAAAATATACAGAAGCTGTTTTTTCTATTTTATTTTCGGCTTTTATATTTCTATAGTTTTTAATAAATTCTATAGTTTCTTCTACTATGTTTTCTTCTTCTTCAAATATTTCTTTTTTATTATATTTTGGATATTCTGATATCATAATAGATTCTTTATCTTTTAGATTTAGCATCTTATATATTTCTTCTGTTACAAATGGCATAAATGGATGTAGCATCTTTAATATTCCGGTTAATACATATGAAAGTATACTCTTAGTTGTTGTATCAGATAAATATGCTTTAGACATTTCTATATAATAGTCACAGAAATTATTCCATGTAAATTCATATAATTCTGTGGCAGCTAAGTTTAATTCATATTTATCCATATGTTTAGTTATTGATTTTACTAATTTATTATATTTAGATAATATCCATTTGTCTTGTAGTTTTAGATTAGAAAAGTCTAATTCTTTTAAGTCTTCTATATTCATTAGAACGAAACGTGATGCATTCCATATTTTGTTAATATAGTTCCAAGTTGATGATATCTTTACTTCATCAAATCTTAAGTCTGTTCCTAGAGCTACATCAGTTGATAGATAGTAACGAAGTGAGTCTGCTCCATATTTTTCTATCATGTCAAATGGGTCTACTCCATTACCAAGTGATTTCGATAATTTTCTTCCTTCTTTATCTCTTATTAATCCGTGGATTATGCAATCTTTAAATGGACGTTTTCCTAATAATTCTAGAGATTGAAATGTCATTCTATTTACCCAGAATGGGATGATATCATATCCAGTTACTAATGCATCATTTGGAAAGAATTTAGATAAATCATCGGTGTTGTCTGGCCAGCCTAGTGTAGCAAATGGCCATAAAGCAGATGAGAACCATGTATCTAATACATCTTCATCTTGTTTCCAGCCTTCTCCTATTGGTGGATTAATTCCTACATATACTTCATCATCTTTATACCATGCAGGTATTTGGTGTCCCCACCATAATTGCCTTGATATACACCAATCATATGTGATTTCCATCCAGTGATTCATTGTTTTTTCATAACGACTTGGTACAAAGTTAACTTTAGATGTTTTATCTTTTTGATTATCTAATACCGCATCTGCTAAAGGTCTCATTTTAACAAACCATTGTTTAGATAAGTATGGTTCTACCATTACACCTGTTCTTTCGCTATGTCCTACAGAGTGATGCATCTTTTCTATTTGTAATAATAATCCTTCTTTTTCTAAATCTTTTAATAATTCTTTTCTACACTCTTCTCTAGTTAGCCCTTGATATTTATAAGCATTTTCATTCATAGTAGCATCTTCATTCATTACTACTATTCTTTCCAAATTATGTCTTAATCCTACCTCAAAATCGTTAGGATCATGAGCTGGAGTTATTTTAACACAACCTGTTCCAAATTCTGGATCAGCATGTTCATCTCCTACTATAGGTATTTTTTTGCCAACTATTGGTAATATTACATTTTTCCCTATTAAATCTTTATATCTTTTGTCTTCTGGATTTACCGCAACTGCTGTATCTCCAAATAGAGTTTCTGGTCTTGTAGTTGCTACATCTAAATAGTCTGATGTTCCTTCTATCATATATTTTAAATGATAAAATGCTCCTTCTACATCTTTATAAATTACCTCTTCATTTGATAATGCAGTTTTAGCTTCTGGGTCCCAGTTAATTATTTTTTCTCCTCTGTAAATTAATCCTTTATTATAATAATCAACGAATACTTTTTTAACTGCAGTACTTAGTCCATCATCTAGTGTAAACCTTTCTTTAGAATACGCTAAAGATAGTCCTAGTCCTCCCCACTGCTTTCTGATATTTTCGCTATATTCATTAGTCCAATTCCAGCATTCTTTTAAGAAATTTTCTCTTCCTAATTCATATTTTTTTATGCCTCTATCTTTTAATCTCTTAACTACTTTAGCTTCTGTTGCAATAGCAGCATGGTCCATTCCTGGTAACCATAAAGTATTATAGCCTTGCATTCTCTTATATCTTATAATTATATCTTGTAAAGCAACGTCATATGCATGTCCTATATGAAGCTTACCTGTCACATTTGGTGGAGGTAAGACTATACAGTAAGATTCTTTATTACCGTTATTTGCTTCAAAGTATCCATTCTTCTTCCACTCTTCATATTTGTCTTTTTCAACACTTAAGTGATCATATTTTTTATCTATCATATTTCCTCCTAATAAAAAAACTACCCATCCTATAAGGACGAATAGTTCGTGGTACCACCTTAATTCGATTAGAATATCTAATCCTTAAAATGCTTAACGTGCATGACTCGTATCTGTCTATTTGCTTAACAAATATGCTCCTACGCTACCTTCAGTAATTATCTTGACTTTTTCCACCTACCAAAGTCTCTCTTAAAAGTATCATACTTACTCCTCGTATTCATCGCATCTATTAGTATTTTATAATATTTTTCTTTATTTTACAATAGGTTTATTCTTTAAATACTCATACACTTTATACATCCCTCTACCAAGTAATTTATCATCTAATGTATCAATACATTCATATGGATTTATATTATTTGCTTTTGTATATAATCTTTGAAATGAGTCTAATAATCTATCACAATAACCTACTTCTCTTAAGTATTCTAGATAATCATATAATTCTTCTTCTTTTAATCTATATATTTTTTCTTTTGCGATAAATTCTAATATCATCATGTTGTAGCAATATAAATCAGTATTATCATTTGGTATTACTATACCTTTTTCATTTTGATTATATTTTTTAGGTAGTTTTTCTAATTCTTTTGATACTGATACATAAAAACCAGGTTGTGGGTAACCTGTACCTAAATATGAGCTATCTAAATCAATAAAATGTAGTCCTTCTTTATTTACTAAAATATTATATGGATGTAGATCTCCAAAATTAAAATTAATATTTCCAGAATGAGATTTTTCAAGTTTATGTATAAACAAGCCTATTTTTTTTAATAAATCTATTTTAGTCTTAGTTTGTACTTTTGGATTCTTTAATATTTCTCCTAAGTTTTCACCTTTAATATATGGAATTGTAAAACCAGATACTAGTCCATCAATAGATACTAATTCTTGTGGTATTACTAATTCTTTTATATTAATTTTTTCTTCATAATCTGATAATAAACTTACTGTATATAGTTTAGATGCTAAAGACTCTCTTTCCTTTACAAATAAAACTTTTAATAGTTTATTATCAGACATTTCATATATTATAGATTCAGTATTAGGGATATCTTTAGATAGCTTTAATTTTTTATACTTTTTTAATTGTCTACTATTTATATGGATTGTTTTCATCTTTTCTCCTTGATAGTTTTCTATCTTTTGTAAGTACATATTTCTTGCCTATTTCTTTTACTGCTTCTTCTAAATATTCGTTTTTTATATCATTTCTTGGATTATATGCTTTATCTATTATTTCTTTTAATTTATCTTCTTGAGAAATATTCAATTCTTCTAGTAATTTATCTATTTTTTCAAATCTATTATTATCCATATTAATATCATTAATTAAATTATTAAAAGTTATTAATATATATAGTATTAGTAGTGATTTCTTATCTAATTCTTCAGTATATAATCCTAAATGATTGCAGTATTTTATAGTGGAAGAATGTCTTATATCTTTTTTTAAAATTTTAGATACGCTAGATGCTTTATTATCTCTTATTTGCATGCCATCATAATCTATAAATCTTAGGCCTTCTTCTGTTACTATTATGTTAGTTAAATTTAATAAATCTGGTACTATTATTCCTTCTTTGTGAAATTTCTTAATTATTTTTTCTATTTCTAAATATTCTTTATTTATTAAATCTAAATTTCTATATGGTGCTATAGCGATATCTAAGTAACTTTCTCCTTTAATATATTCCATTGTATATCCTGCAAAGTTACCATTTATTAATATTATTTTTTTAGGCAGTACCAATTCTTTTAACTTTATAGTAGACGATGCTTGTATTTTTCTTTCTAGTGCTCTTCTTCTATTTATTCCTTTTAAATAAGATGAGTTATATACTTTTACTACTTCTTTTTCATCCAATAGAAAAACTTTCGAAATTGGCGATTTCTTTAGTATTTTTATTTTTTTAAAATTAATGTTAGTTAATTCTACTCTTTCCATGTCTACCCCTTATTTGGCACATATTATATCATATTTTTGTAATTTTGTCCATTTATACGTAGGTATACTATTATTTCTGATATTAAGTATTAAAAAAATAGGAATTTCTTCCTATCTTGTTTAGATGTTAATTTAGTTTTTTTCATCTACTAACGCTTTTTCTATGATTAGTTTATTATCTAGTTTCTCGTTAGTTACTTTTTCCTCTTCTTCTATTTTTTCTATATTGTCCCATCCATCTATTATTTTACCAAATGCTGCATACTTTCCGTCTAGGAATGATGAATCTTTTAATACTATAAAGAATTGAGTTGATGCAGAGTTTGGATCGCTTGCTCGTGCCATACTAACTACTCCTTTAGTATGTTTTAGATTATTTTCTACACCGTTTTCTTTAAATTCACCTTTTATATATTCTTTTCCTCCACCATTTCCAGTTCCAGTTAAATCTCCACCTTGTATTACAAACCCTTTTACTAAACGGTGAAAATTATTACCATCATAGTATCCACTTTTAACTATTTTTATAAAATTATTTACTGTTATTGGGGCAGTATCTTTATATAATTCCATTACTATAGAACCGTATCCTTTTATTTTCATTGCTACTACTGGGTTTTTAGTTTTATATTTTAATTTAGCTGTATTTCTTGGTACATTATAATCTATTCCTAATAGGTTTTCTTTCGTTTTGTCTTGAAATATTACTAATACTGCGATTATTAATATTATTATTGTTGATATTGTTATAATTTTTTTCATATATACTCCTTTACTTATACTAGTATAACATATTATGGTAATAGTTGATTATATTTGATAAAATATAATTGGTGATAGTATGAAAAGAGAAGAATTAAATAAGGATATTCATCAAGAAATTTTAAATGAAGAGTTTGATAATAATAGTCGTAATATTTCTTGGTTAGTTACTAAAATTATTTTAATTATTCTTATTAGTTTTACTGCTTTATACTTATATATTGATAATATATCTAATAAGTTATTTTTAGTACAAGAAGCACGTGTTACTAATAGTTTAATACCAGATGATTTTAATGGATTTAAGATTGTTCAATTTAGTGATATACATTATGGTAATAATATTTTTTATGATGATTTAGTTAAAGTGGTTAAGAGAATTAATAGTCTTAATCCTGATATAGTTGTATTTACTGGAGATTTAATTAGTCCTAAATATAAAATTAAATTAAAAGAAGAAAAGAAGTTAATTGAATTATTTAATACTATTAATAATAAATATGGTAAATATGCTGTTTTGGGAGATGAAGATACTTCTTCTAATATACTAGATAATTCTTCTTTTAATATTTTAAAAAATCAGCATGACTTTATATATGTCAATGATAGTCATATTGCGATTAGTGGAATTAGTTCTACAGGTCTTGGAATAAATGATGCATATCAATACAATGAGAATTTATACAATATCGGTTTAGTTCATTATAGTGATTTGGCTGATGATATGAAGAAGTCTAATCTTATACTTAGTGGTAATTCTATGAATGGAATTATTAGATTACCTTATATTGGTGGTTTAATTAGAAAAGATGGTTCTAAGAAGTATGTTAATAAGTATTATGAGTTAGATAATAGTGTTTTATATGTTAATGGTGGTATTGGTACTACTAGTCCTGGAATTAGATTTTTAAATCATCCATATATTAGTTTATATAGACTTAGTAACGGTAAATAATTTATTAGTTTGTCTTATTTCTATATTTTTATATATAAAAATTAAAAAGATAAATATGTAGTTATTGTTTTTATAGAAAAAGAATCTAATTAGATTCTTTTTTCAATTCTTCTTTATATCTAT
>CAUSWF010000019.1:0-8442 GCA_963535465.1 uncultured Erysipelotrichaceae bacterium
AGTAAGTATAATTATTATTAGTACTATATCAGTATTTATGTATAGAAAAGTTAAAAAATCTTAAAGAAGATAATTATCTTCTTTTTTGTTGTGTAAAAAGTTTTTTAATTTGTTTAAATATATATTCATTTTAAATTTAGTTTGTTATAATATAAATATATGATGGAGGGTATATGAAAAAATATGTTAAGTATTTAGTTTTTTTACTTGTTATTGGTGTTTTGATTTCATATGGCTTAAATACTAAAAAGGTTAACATTAGAAAAAAAGTATATAATGATGTTACAGGTACTACAGAATATCTTGATTGGAGTAGTAAGACTGAAGGAGATAGTAAATATTCATATTCAAACTTATTTTATACAAAAAATACAACTTTTGAAGTATTAAAGTCTCCTACTCAGGCTACTTATAGTGAGGTTGATGGTTATAGACTTTTTGATACTTTGACCATAAAAAATGAGGGAGAAGAAATTTGGATTCTTATTAAAAATTGTGGATACGGTCCTAATGGAGAAGCAGTTGATGTAGTATTGAAACTGGTTGATTTTAAGAAGTGGATTCCAACTACTTCATCTATTAAGTTACAATTATACCCATTACAAACACATAATGATCAGTTAAATCCTAATAAAACTGGATATGATTATACATCTCCTAAGGCTGGAGTTGGACTTCCTATAACATTTGGGACATACATATCTGATGGTGAATTAGAAGTTAATGTTACATATTATAAGGGAGGAACTTATAATAAAGATACTAACACTGGGGAACTTTTAGGTATTACTAGTTCAAATGCGATGTATTATGATCTTGATTATGGTTTTCTAGGGGATACTAGTAAAATATTTGATGGTAAAGAAGGATTTAGACCAGTTACTGGTAAGTCTAAAATTTATTATAATAAAAATCAAAAGACTACAACTGATGGTAAATTAGTTACTATGACAGAGGCTAATAACGGTTTAGCTGTAAATCAATACCCTGCTGGAGAAAATATAAATGGACTTTTTTATCAGACAGCAGCTTATGTTACGACTGATGAATTAGAAAACTCTACATATAAATTTAAATATTCAGCAGGTGGATTAGCTGGTATATTATATTCATTTGTTTCACCATACAGATATAAACAAGCTAGTCCTATAAAGACTACGTCTAGTAAAAAATTGGTTTCAGACAATAATATTGATTATTATATCGATGTTGTCATCCCTAATAATTACTTTAGTTCAGTATTAAAATTTGATAAAATATATCCATCTATTAAGAATGGTAAACTTACTAAGTTGATTGTTGAAGATATAGTAGATTCGTCATTAGAGATTGTTGATATTAAAGTGTTTGATGAGGAGAAAAAAGACATCACTTCTAAATTTACTGCTGAAAAAACTACTGTTGGCGATAAAACTAAAGTTTCTGTTAGTGTAAAAGATGCAGCTACTTTTGATGATTTTGAATTTTATAATAGAAAATACAGAGTAGTAATTACCGCTTCTTTAAAAGGTGGAGCAACATCTCCTATATCAAATCAAGCTAATTTACAAATATGTAGTAGTGGTGATTGTGATAATATAAAGAGTAATATTAATGTAACAAATACATATTATAAAGTTATTACTAATTATTATAAGGAAAATTCTACTCAGTCATTAGGTAATTCGAAACTTACAGAAGTAGAGGCTGGTAGTAATTATAGTACAACAGCACTTGATAATATACCTGAAGGTTATGAGTTAGTAGAAATACCAAATAATGCGACTGGTGAAAATATTAGTCATGATGTAGAAGTAAATTATTATTATAGATTAAAGAAATATACTGTTACAGTTAAATATTATTTAGAAAATACAACTGATTCAGTAATGGATGATAAAGTTATTACTAAGAGTCATGGAGAGGCATATACTACAGATACTAATGGATTACCAAGTAAATATGAAGTTAAGAATAATCCAGCTAATAAGAGTGGAACATTAGTAAAGAATGAAGAAGTAATATATTATGTTGGAGTAAAGAAAGCTAAGTTAGTAGTTAAATATTTAAAAGAAGATAATACACCTTTATATCCACAAGAAGAAAAAGAAGTAGAATATGATTCTATATATAGTACTACTCCAAAGAATGATGAACATTATAAAGTAGTAGAAATTATAGGTAAAGAGAGAAGCACTGTAGATAAAGATAATATAGAGGTAATTTATAAGTATAAGTTAAAAGATAGTGAAATAGATACTAGTATTACTAAGAGTGGTGATAAGAGTATTAGTGATTTATCTAAATTAATAAATTATGATATTAATTATAGAGCAGTAATAAAGCATTATAATGGAAATACAGTTATAAAGATAGTTGATACTATACCTTACAAAATAGATACAGATAAATCTATATTAAATGGTGGAGTATATGATCAAGATAATTTAACAATTACTTGGACATATAATTGGAATAATATAACATTCACTGATAATACTAAGGATATTACAATAAATGCTAAATTAAAATATATAGATGTTCCTAATACTACTAAATTAATAACTAATAAAGTAGAAGGATATTTAGAAAAAGATGGTAAAACTAATAAAGTAATTACTACAATAAGTAGTAAAGTAGGAATACCTTCTAAAGTAGTAGTAAAACACTTAATAAAAGGAACTAATGATAAATTAGGAGAAGATGTTATTATTACAGATAAATTAATAGGCGATAGTGTTAGTATAAAAGAGATAGAAAAAGAAGGATATAGAGTAGTAGAGAAACCAGTAGAAGTATTTACTATAGAAGATAAGGTAGTAGAAAAGAT
Organism: uncultured Erysipelotrichaceae bacterium; assembly: GCA_963535465.1. Classification (GTDB taxonomy): domain Bacteria; phylum Bacillota_I; class Bacilli_A; order RF39; family UBA660; genus CAUSWF01. The sequence continues at coordinate 2,810 of CAUSWF010000019.1, forward strand.
TTATTATTATGAGAAGATAAAAGTAAAAGTTACTACTAAGTCAAATAATCCTGGTGGAGAAATAGTAGGAGATGAAGAGATAGAATATGGAAAAGATTCTACTCCAAATAAGATAAAGATAAGAACTAAGAGAGGGTTCTTAATAGATAGAGTATTAATAAATGGAAAAGAGATAAATATACCTAAAGATAAAGATTACTTAGAGATAGATAATTTTGATAATTTAAAAGAAGATAAATTAATAGAAGTATTTTATAAAGAGGGAGAAGTAAATCCTGAGACAAGTAATAATATAAATAGTATTGTATTATTAGTAAGTATAATTATTATTAGTACTATATCAGTATTTATGTATAGAAAAGTTAAAAAATCTTAAAGAAGATAAAAATATCTTCTTTTTTTGTTATAATATGAATGAGGTGAATTATGAAAAGAATAATGGATGGTAATGAAGCTTGTAGTTATGTTTCATATAAATTTAGTGAGGTTGCTGGAATATATCCTATAACACCTGCTTCTTCTATGGCAGAACTTACTGATAAATGGAGTAATTTAGGAGAGAAGAATTATTTTAATACTAGTGTTAAAGTAGTTGAGATGGAAAGTGAAGCTGGGGCTATAGGTATGGTTCATGGTGCTTTAAGAAATGGTATGCTATCTACTACTTATACTGCTTCTCAAGGATTATTATTAATGTTACCTAATATGTATAAAATAGCAGGTGAATTATTACCTGGAGTTATAAATGTTGCGAGTAGAACAATTGCGACACATGCATTAAGTATATTTGGAGATCATCAAGATATATATGCTGCGAGAAGTACAGGGTGGGCAATGCTTGCTTCTTCTTCAGTACAAGAAGTAATGGATTTAACAGGAGTAGCTCATTTATCTGCGATAAAGTCTTCTGTTCCATTTATTAATTTTTTTGATGGATTTAGAACTAGTCATGAATTACAAAAAGTAGATGTAATAGATAGAGATAAATTATATAAATTAATAGATAAGAATAAATTAAATGAATTTAGAAAGAAAGCTATGAATATACATATGCCTGCGACATATGGTAGTGCACAGAATGGTGATATATATTTTCAAAATGTAGAGGCTAGAAATAGTTATTATGATAATACTTTTGATATAGTTAATAGTTATATGGAAGAAGTAAATAAAATTACTGGGAAGGATTATAAACCATTTAATTATTATGGATCTAGTAAAGCTACTTTAGTAATAGTTGCGATGGGTAGTGTTGTTGAGACTATTAAAGATACAGTAGATTATTTAAATAAGAATGGATATAATGTTGGAGTTGTAAATGTACATTTATATAGACCTTTTTCATCTAAATACTTTTTAAAAGCTATTCCTAAGAGTGTTAAGAAGATAGCAGTACTTGATAGGTGTAAAGAAGCTGGTAGTTATGGAGAACCTTTATATTTAGATGTATGTAAAGTATTAAAAGAATTAGATATTAAAGTAGATGTATATGGTGGTAGATATGGATTATCTAGTAAAGATACTACTCCTTCTATGATAAAGGGAGTATATGACTTTATTAATAGTACTAATGCACATAGTAACTTTACTGTTGGTATAGATGATGATGTTACTAATTTGAGTATTAAATATGATAAGTTTAGTTTACCTAGTAAAAAGGGAGATGCTTCTATATTAGTATATGGATATGGATCTGATGGTATGGTTGGTGCTAGTAAGGATTTACTTCATATTACTGGTGAAAATACTAATGCTTATGTACAAGGATATTTTCAATATGATTCTAAGAAGAGTGGTGGATATACTATATCTCATTTAAGATTTAGTAATAATAATATTAGAAGTAGTTATTATGTAGATGAGGCTAATTTAGTAGTATGTACTAAAGATAGTTATTTAAATAAATTAAATATGTTAGATAAGATTAAAGATAATGGTATATTTGTTATTAATAGTAGAATGGATTCTGATAAGATACTTAGAATAATGAGTAGTCATGATAAGAATATATTGAAGATTAGAAAAGTATCAATGTATGTAATAGATGCTAATGCTATAGCAGAAGAAGCTAATTTATCTGGTAAGATTAGTACTATAATGGAAGCTGTTATATTTAAATTAGGTAAGATAGTACCATATGATTTTGCGATTAATAAGATAAAAGAGTCTATTAAAGTTAAATTTGATAGTAAGGGTAGTGATATAGTAAATGCTAATTTATTAGTACTTGATAAAGTAGAAGATGCTATAAAAGAAGTTAAGATACCTAATGTAGATTTTGTTAAAGAGTATCCTAAGAGTAAAAATTATTATGATATTATTGATAGTTTAGAAGGGGATAAGTTAAAAGTATCAGATTTTATTAATAAGGCAGATGGAGTTAGTGAAGCTGGTTCTAGTAGACGTGATAAAAGAAATATAAGTGATATGGTACCTAGTTGGGTTAGTAGTAATTGTATTAACTGTAATATGTGTGCATTAGTTTGTCCTCATGCTGTTATTAGACCTTTCTTACTAGATGAGAAAGAAGTAATGGATGCAGATGACGAGTTAGTTAAGAAATTAATTGATATTAAATTGGGTGATAAGACTTATAAATATGCTATTGGGGTATCGATTGAAGATTGTACAGGATGTGGATTATGTGTAGAGGTATGTCCTGGTAAGCGTGGTATTAAAGCGTTAATGATGAAGATGAAAGAAGATATTTATAAAGATAAGGAAAATATTAGTAATAAATATCTATTTGAAGAAGTTAGTTATAAAGAGAATGTTACTCCTAATAATACTGTTCGTGGTAGTCAATTTGTTAAACCTAAGTTTGAGTTTAGTGGAGCGTGTGCTGGTTGTGGAGAAACACCATATTTGAAGCTTTTAACACAGTTATTTGGAGATAGAATGATAATTGCTAATGCAACTGGTTGTTCATCTATTTATGGGGCATCTAATCCGTCTTTCCCATATTCTGTTCCTTGGGCTAATTCATTATTTGAAGATAATGCTGAGTTTGGATATGGAATGAAAGTAGCAGATCTTGCGATGAAAGAGAGAATTGTTAATATAATAAATGATAATATTAGTTTAGTTAAAAAGAGTGAAAAAGAAATATATTTAAATTATGTTAATGAACAAAGTGTTGATAATGCTAAAGAATTATTAAAGATAATAGATAATAGTAGAATAGATGAATTAAGAGAATTAAAAGATTTTATTATACCTAAGAGTGTATTCATGATAGGTGGAGATGGATGGGCATATGATATTGGATTTAATGGAATTAATCATGTGCTAGCTTCAGGAGAAGATGTTAATATATTAGTACTTGATACTGAAGTTTATTCTAATACTGGTGGACAAGCTAGTAAGAGTAGTAGAAGAGGAGCAGTTGCGAAGTTTGCATCTAATGGTAAGAAGAATGCTAAGATGAATTTAGCAAAGATTGCTTTAACATATGATAATGTATATGTTGCGACTATAAGTATGGGAGCTAATCCTGCTCATGCAATAAAGATATTAAAAGAAGCAGAAGCATATAAAGGACCAAGTATAGTTATAGCTTATTCTCCTTGTATTGCGATGGGAATACTTAAAGGAATGAGGAGTGCTATTACAGAAGAAAAAGATGCTACTTCATCAGGATATTTCCCATTATTTCACTATAATCCAGAGAATAAAGAATTTAAGGTAGATAGTAAGGCTGATTTTAGTAAGTATGAGGCTTTCTTAAATGGAGAAGGAAGATATAAGAATTTAGCTAAATTAAATGATAAGAGTAGTGAAATATTAGAGATGCAGAAAAATGATTCTATGAAAGATTATTTATATTATAAAAAATTAGAAGAGACTGAATAGTCTCTTTTAGTTATTTAAATTTTAAATATTAGTGTTATAATAGTAATAATAGGAGAGTTGTATGAAAAAATATATTAAATATTTAGTTGTTTTGTTATTCTTAATTATTGCTTTATTTTATAGTAGTGGTAATAAAAAAATAAGTGTTTTTAATAAGAAATATAATAGGGTTAGTGGAACTACAGAGTATCATGATTTTTCTGATACTAATGCGATTGATAAAGATTATTCTTATTCAAATATCTTTTTTACTAAAGATACTACATTTGAAGTGCTAAAAGCACCAGGTACTATTGAATATGAAATTGTAGGTAATTATAGAATATTTAAGAAACTTACTATGACTAAGGAAAATGAAGAAATTAAAGTGTTAATTAAGAACTGTGGATATGATAAGAATAATAAACCAATAGATGTTGTTATTACTCTTAAAAATTTAGATACTTGGAGTAGTGATTCTAAAGCTATGCTTGAGATAATACCTATGGCTGTATTTAATAATCAAATGAATCCTGGTACTTCATATTATGACAAACAATTTAGTAAGGCTCAGATAGGTATGCCTATATCATTTGCTACTTATGCAGATGATGCTGAAGTAGATGTTTCAATTAATTACTATTATTCAAATACTTATAATAAAGATAATGATAAAGGTGTGCCTTTAAATATTACTAAAGTAAATGGCTTATATTATGATATAGATGGTACTGCTAGTAATATGGGACATATAGCAGATGGTAGAGAAGGATTTAAACCTACTACTGGAGTTTCTAATATTTATTATAATAAAAATAAAAAGCCTACTGTAGATGGTAGATTAGCAACATTACAAGAAAGAGATAATGGTGTCTATATAGATAGAAATCCATTTAATTTAAGAGTTGAAGCAGTTTTTTATCAAACAGCAGCATATGTTACTACAGATGATATAAAAGATTCAACATATACATTTAAATATTCTGGAGCTGGAGCTGGTATTATATATACTTTTGCATCACCTTATAAGTATGATTCAAAGAATCCTGTTAAGAAGAGTGACACTAATAATATATATGGAGCTAGTGGTAGTTCTATTACATATAATATAGATTTCGTTGTACCTAATAATTATATGACATCACAATTTAATTTTTCTGAAGTTCATTCTAATATAGTTAGTGGAAAAATAACTGCCTTTGAATTTTCTGATACAGTAACAGGTAGTTTAACTGTCAATCAAGTAGAAGTATTTGATACTGAAGGGACAAATGTAAGTAGTAAGTTCCAAATTACTAAGGAAAATATAGGTGGTAATACTAAAGTAATTGCTAAAGTGGTGGATACTGCATTATTTAATGAGCCTAAGTTTTATAATGGTAAATATGAGTTAAGAATTAAGACTAGACTTATGTCAAATGTTAATTTTCCTGAACTTGCTAATACTGCTGATGTTAAGATTTGTGATAGTACAGGTTGTGTAGTTAAAACAAGTAATACAGAAAGGACACCAATATATTATCAAGCAATTAAGAAATTTATAAATGTAGATACCAATCAAGAAATAATACTAAGTAGAACGCAACCGTTAAATTCTGGTACAGTTATAAATGATGATTGGTATAAAGAATTTGTAAAAACAGATCCTATTCCACAAGAATATGAATTTGTAAGATATGAAAGTGATTTTACGGGGGAAACATTAAATTCAAATATAAATGTAGTATATTATTATAGATTAAAGAAGTATACTGTTACAGTTAAATATTATTTAGAAAATACAACTGATTCAGTAATGGATG
>CAUSWF010000020.1:0-6880 GCA_963535465.1 uncultured Erysipelotrichaceae bacterium
TAGACTCTATCTTTTTTTATTTGTCTACTTTTACTGTACTACTTAGTTCTATTTAATTTTTATAAATTTTTTCTCTTTTTCTGATTTGAACTGAAGCCCACAATTGTTGCTTTGGTCGATTTTTTTTGCTTCTTCAATGTCGAAATCTGATTTTTTTGCTTTATTAAAGTCTCTACTTCTGTTGAATAACCTCACATCTTCTGTTAAGTGCTTAATGTTATCTTTATTGTTATTTTTTACTTTATTTTCTTCAATATGCTCAATTGTTTTTGTAACGGTATATATAAATAATATTTTTAAATTTCTTCTATGAGTTTTTCGTAACTCTTCTATAATTGTTTTACTTTCTTCTTCCCCTAATAATATTTCTGCTAAAGGTTTTATTTTATCAACGGTTTCAGATAAATCCGCAATATTAATATAATATTGACTAATTCTTTCTACAAACCTATTTTTCTTTTTAATTATTTGATTTATCTTCTTAGGTTTAAATGGATTTTTTTCAGTCATGTACAACATATTATATACTTGTCTTATAAGCAGTTCATTTTCCTTAGAAAATTTATTTCTAAGCATTAATTCCTCTTCGTTAAGATTTCTCTCAAGCGACTCTAGAATTATTTCATTAGGTAATTTATTATTATCCTTTCTATCTCCCGCTATAACATAATCATCCGTGTATTCTACATTCATATGGTTTATTATGTTCTTCTTATGGGCATTTATATTTTTAGATGTTGGTTCTATTTTTTGCTTTATATCTTTTACCAGTTTAACTATAATGTTATTTTTTATACTTGATTTGCCAGATGGTGGGATATTCTCATCAATTTCATTTTTATTTATTTTCATTATATTATTTTCTATCAATTTTTCTATATTTAGAATTCTATTTTTAATATCATCAGGTATTTCACCCATTAGCTTTATTTCATCCATTGGATATGATATGTCTGGTTCTACTGCACAAGTTATTCCTTGGTAGAATTTATATATTGTGCTTATAATAGGAGTAATTTCAATTGAGCAATTCGCTTTATGATCTTCTATGTTTTCTTTTAATTCATAATCTTTAATTAATTCAATTTCTTGCATTGCTCCCCAAATTGTAAAGTTATTGTTTTGAAACATTTTATCTAGTTCAAGTATTACAGTCTCTATATTATTTCTATTAATAGCTTCTACTTTCTCATAACTATTTATTAGATGTTTAAATGGAATTTGTTTCATGTGTATTTCAAAACTTATTCTTTCATCATGACCAGTAGAATGAACTACATTTTCTTCTTCTCTAAGTACCATAGCAGGAATAATCATATAATGTATTAATGAAATTGGAATTTCGATTTTAAAGGTGTATTCATTCATGTCTGCATCTATTTTTAGCATTCCATTTTCAACTTCAAAATGATTATGTATTATTGCATTTCTTATAGTAAATAAATATTCTGAGTTTTTCTTTATCTCTTCTAAATTATTTGCTTTTTCTTCATCATCTGTTACGTTTATTTTGATTGTATTTCTACGTTCATATTTAGCTTCACCTTTAGAAATTTTGCTTTCTATATAGTCACATAGTACTCTGTATTTTGAAAAATAACCATGACTTTTTAATGGACTTATAGTTAATTCAGTTATATAGTCTGAATTTTTTCTTATTAAGTGTTCTTCAACATACACAAAATTATAAAGCGTAAACGCTATTTTTTCTGCTTCTGTTAATGGCAACCCTTCATATCCATATTCTATAGTCATTTTATTTTTAGATAGAATTTCAATATTTTCCTCTGTTAGTGGTAAATTTTTAAATTTTTCATATCTTTCAAATGTATCTTTTGCTGTATTAAATAAATCTTCTGCTGTTAATTTCATTTTATTCCCCCTTTTTCTAGTCCTATATTATAACACAAAACTAAAAAAAGCCAATTGGCTTTTATATATCTGTATTTATTGTTAGTTTTTTTAATACTTCATCTGGCATAAGCATTGGCATACCTTTTTCTATTCTAAATGTAAATATTTGAGAATTTTGTTTTAATTCATCTCCATCTATACACCAATTAGTTTTTATTTTGTCTAGGAATTCTATTTCCAAGTTATCAGTTTGATATGATTCTACACCTTCTATATCTTTATAGTCTTTTATATAAGCTTCTATTAATAATCTTATTAAATCATGTTTGTTTTTAGGTTTTGCGAATAATATTTCAAATTTACCATCATCTAATTTTATATTTTTATATATTCCATCTACTCCTGCCATATGAGAAGTATTTGTGATAAAGAAAAATGAGAACTTTCCTTTATAATCTTTATTATCTATTTTATATTTTACATTATAGTAGTGAATTGGTTTAAATATTCTTTTTATTCCTTTTATAAAATATGCTAATTTGCCAAATTTTTCTTTTAAACTACGCGGAGTTGAATATGCTAAATCTACAAAGTCACCTAAAGCAGCAACATAAATATATGGGTTATCATTAATATATAGTACATCTACTTTTTTAGGTTTAGATTTTAATAATTTATGTAGATTTTTTATTATTGAGTATTTAAAACCATACATTGAACCTACATCATTTGTACTACCTAATGGTAAATTACCTATAACTAGTTTTTTATCTCTTCGCATATTACCTGTAACTACTTCATTTAACGTACCATCTCCACCTGCTGATATTACTAAATCTATATCATTAGATAAATCTTCTACCATTGCTGCTCCTTCGCCTTTTTTCGTTGGAAAAAACATTTTTGTTTCATACCCTGCAACTCGTAATATTTCAAATATTTCATCATAATTAAGATGCTTCTTCTTACCACTATTTTTGTTCATTATAATAACACATTTTTTCATAGATATCACCTGAATATATTATAGCATAATCAAATATTTATACTAGTTTATTAAATTAAAAAAGTATGAGAAAATACTCATACTTAATTATTTTTTTCTAAAAACTTTTTTCTTGTTACAAAATTAAATACCATAACTATTGCTGTTGCAATAATTTTTACTAACATTGCATTCCATTTTAATTTAGTTACTAATCCAAATATTAATAATTCATTTATTAATAATCCAATTAGCGCAAATGTTATAAATTCTATAAATCTTCTTGATTTAGATTTACTTGTATCAACTTTAAATACATATTTACAACTAGCGATATAATTATATACTACAGAAATCGAAAAAGATATAATATTTGCATACAGTGGATTTACTTTAACTATTTTATATAGTATGAAGTATATGACCCAGTCTATTAATGTAGCAATTCCTCCTACTATTATAAATTTAAATATTTGTACTAATAAATCAATTTGGTTAGGAGCAACGCTAATATTTTTTTCCTTTAATAATTCTTGTAATTGTGACTTAGTTTGATCTTTTTCTTGGCTAGTTTTTTCTTTTTTTACTTTTGTTCTTGTTAATTTACTGATTTTGTTTGACATATTTTTTCCTTTCAAATATAAATTTATCACTATTATCTATTATTATATCAACAATTATCCCTATTACAAATATAATACATGCGACTACAAATATATATGGTACATATATTAATCTAGATAATTGTCTTCCATCCACTTTTATCCAAAAATATATTTTTTCCATTACAAATCTATTATCATGCAATAAATAAACGCCAAAAATGTATGGTGATATTTTGTTTATATAGTCTTTTCTTACTGTTAGTTTGCTTATCAACATAAAATATATTATGCTTTGGGCTATTACTAAAGGGTTCCAGTATGCTTTTGCTGTATCTTTTAAAATGTAATATAAGTCTGTAAATATAAAATTAACATCCTTTAATTTTATTGATAATTTTATAATTGCTTGGTTTATAATCACTATTGTTATGAGACAAAATAATAATTTATACCACGAAATTTTAGAAATTTTATATATAAATGATTTTTCATCATCTTTATATTTTGAAATATATGCACCTATCATATACATAAATATAAAATTTGGTAAAGATGCATATGCACTCATGTAAAATGATCTTCCAGCGGTAAGTGACGGTAATAATGAGAAAAACACAAAATATACTAATAAAAATTCTTCGTATTTTTTCAAATCAAGTTGGTTTATTACTATATTTAATAGTGGTGATATTATATATAGCATTATGTACATTTTAATAAACCAATATTCAGTTAAATTTAGTGGATTGAATTCAAATAGTAAATCAGCATTACTAAAATTTTTTATTTTAAATATTGAAAATAGTAATACTATTAATAAACTATATTCTAATCCTTTTCTTATTAATTTAAATATTTTTTCTTTTTTTAGTTCTCTGTTATGTTGAAAATAACCTGTTATTAAAACGAAGGAATTTACATGTACTAATGACAATAACATAATAAATTCTAATATTATCTTTAATCTATCACTAGTTGCATTTTCTATCATATGTCCGTGAAAAATAATGTGATATATTATTATTAATAACATTGAGATTATTTTCATTATATTATATTTACTTTCTTGCTTATTCATATTAACCTCATAAACACATAATTATTTGTACTATAGATGTTATATTAATAATAGAAATAATTGAAATTATTGAATAATATGCTACTTTTTTGTTTAGTTTAAAGTATTCAAATATCTTTTCCATTCCTAAAATTGTTGCTGGTATTATTGCCCATGCAAAATAAATATTAAACAATGGTGATTCGTGTATGCTCCAATTTAATATCATAAATAATATTGCTAAAAATACGCTCCATACTATTAAGTACTTACTGTAATCCATTTTATAGTTGCTTATTATTCCTATAAGTGAAATTAATACTATTAGTACACCTAATACTGATGGGGTTTTTATTATATCTTTCCATAGATATTTTTCACCTGTTTTTTCAGATGATAAGAATACAAAACTTGATTTGACTAATTTTGTTATCGAATATGTTTTTTGCCTTATTGTATAGTGTTCATTTGCAAAATGTGAACTTGTCTCTTTTAAATCATTATATCCATTGGTTATGACATTTACTCTACCAAATACACATAATGAAGCAAATATTGCTAACGATAGTTTTATTGCTTTTTTTATTTTTTCTTTTAGAGATTCTTTATTAAATATATTTACGACTATTATAAATATGCTAGTAGCCATACTACCAAAACTTGCAACAGCTAATGGTAGAGTATTTTTTTTATTTTCTTTCATGAATAAATATGCAACTATTATAAATACACAAAGTTGATATTTTTCAAAGAAAAATATATATGTTATTGTGGATGCACTCATCATGTAAAAATAGAATATGTTCTTATTTTTAAATATTTTTGATATCATGACAGCAGTTATCAAAACTAGCTGTATGTTTATTACTTGCATCATTATTGCTTTTAATATTTCGATGTTTTCCCCATTATAAAAAACTGAAATAGGAATATATACTACTGAATATATTGGATATGTCATAATATTTAACAACGGATGTCTTATGTCATAATAATTAAAATTTTGAAATATATTTTTGAATGTCCATCCAGAATCTATTGAGTAAATTAAATCATATTGTTCATACAAACTCTTTTTTAAGTTATATGCCAATACTATAGTAATTACTAATATTAAACTTATTACAATGTATCTTATTATATCTTTTCTATTTATATCACTGAATACTAGCTTTATAAGTTCAACAATGTAATTAACTGTGAACGTTATAAAGAAAAATATTGCATAACTTCCTAACAAAAATAGTATATTTTTACTATCTTTGATTAAGTTAATCATCGTTGCTGTAAAAAATAGTATTGATAAATTTCTTGTTAGTCTATCAGATAATATTTTTTTGAATCTCTCATTCAGTTTGATATAAATAAATATGGCAAATATTGCTGAAACTGGTATTGTTATAGCAATGTTTATTAATTTATTATTCAACATTAAATTATACGAAAAAAATATTGTTGAAATTATGAATATGATGCCTTTTATTATTTGTAAGCTTTTATTTTTCATTTAAATTAATCTCCTCAATTACATCACCTTTTACTAAAAAAGCTTTTTTTGATATGTTCATCATTGGTCTATCTGACATAGAATCACTATAAAATTCATTTATAGTTGTATTTTTATATTCTTCTCTAAATCTTCTTACCTTTTCTTCACCGTAGCAATTTTTACTTTTAAATTTACCATTTTTTTTATCTACTTCTGTTGCTATCAAATTTACTTTTAATTTAGTGGCTATTGGTTCTAGTAAAAAATAAGGTGAAGCTGAAATTATAAGGTCTGTTTTTTGTATCTGATTTAGATACCATTTTTTTATCTTACTTTCGTTCTTTTTCCAAAAACATTCAACATCTTCATCTATGTTTTTAGATTCTTTTAGAAAGGAAAAAAAACACTCTTTGAAATATTCTTTAGATTTAATTTTTAATTTATAAGAAACCATTCCATATATTTGATATGGTAATAATAAAATTATTTTTTTGTATTTTTTCAACATATAAATATAAAAATCAATGCTCGCATCACCATCATATATTGTCTTGTCAAAGTCATAACTATTTATCATTTTCTTGTCCATACTTATATCTCTTTTCTACTATTATTTTTAATAATTTTTCCATTACACAAAGAATTAATGTTAGTGCTAGCGTGATTGATAAATTTATCATTAATAAAAGAATGAATTTAATTGGTGCAGTGACATTAATTTTACTTGCAATCATTATTATTATCGAACTTCCAATTCCTTGAGAAAAATAGCAAAATAAAGCGTTTTTCCCTAACTTATTTATTATATTATTCTCTGTTATATTTAATTTATCTTTCAAGTACCAAAATATTAATATTGAGTTCATTGAGAAGAAAAAATATGGTAAATC
>CAUSWF010000021.1:0-4699 GCA_963535465.1 uncultured Erysipelotrichaceae bacterium
TTTTTATTGAACCATTGTATGGATTATATACAAATAACATTGTTACTACACATGAGATAAGTATACATAATAATCCAATAATATTGTATCCATTACTGTATTTATACGCATCATGCCCTTTTAAATTATAAGCTGATTTTAATGATAGTTTTCTTTTTCTAATAATAAAATAGTCTACTAATATCATACCTATAATCGGACCTTGTACATATGCTGCAAGTGAGATGAAAGCACCAAAATACTTCTCTACTCCTCCCCATACAGTAAGAACACTTACATATATCATAGCTATTATAACAAGAAACTTATAACTAACTTTAGGTAATCCACTCTTCACAATCATACAGTTTACATACGACCCAGTCCCTTGAGTACCTATATTAGCAAATGCTACTAGCAGTAAACTTAAAAGACCTAATGCTGGAGTCGCTAATACTGATAACATTGTTGTAGGATCACTTTCATAAGCACCCGTTTTTACAAACATTGCTAAAGTCATAACTCCACCTGTTGCAACAAAGAATGGTGCTACAACACCATAAGAAAGAGTTGTTCCCCAATAACCGCTTCTTTCTGTTTTAGCTAATCTAGGCATAACTAAAGCTTGAGTTGACCAAGAGAATGCAAAAGCAACATTTCCTTCAGCTGACATCATAAAACGTTCTAGCGCGCTAATTCCTTCTTGATTAACAGGTTTTACTGCTAATATTTCCGAAAATGGCACAGATGTTATACTGATGAAGAAAACTATTACTCCTACTACCAGCAGTGCAACAACAAGAAATCTATTAGTCCATTTTATTACTTCTGGTCCCCCTATAGCTATTAGTGTTCCTAAAACAACACACATTACACCCAATACAGGATTCCATAAATCTTCATTTAACGTTACTCCAAAGTTCTTCATAAGATTAATCATAGAAGAAGAAAATAAATTAGCAGCAACTGCATACCATCCAAAATTTGCCAAACTAATAACAATTGATAATATAGCAACACCTTTATTTCCTAATACAGCCCTTAACCATATCCATAAATCAATACCATATCTTACCGCAAAGAAAATTGGTAAACAACTCACTAATACCCAGATTAAGTTAAATGCAAAAATATTAATTAACATTTGCTTAAATCCTAAAAATTGTGCTACATATGCCCCTTGTGTATAACACCATGTTGCAATAGCAAATCCACTTGTTGATAAGAATAAATCCATAAATGAATATTTTCTTTCATTACTTAAAACTGGCACTACTCCAGTAATTGTTTCTCTTTCTATATAACTACCTTGCATTACTTAATCACCTCACTCATACATAATATTATTAACACTAGGCTTGTAATTATTATACTTGCTATAATATAGCCATCTACCTTAGTAATTCCTTTTGGAAATTTATACTCCTTACTTTCCATTATATCTAGTTTTCTCTCTGTTTCTTCATATATTAATTCTTCTAGATTTTTACTCATTACTATTGACTCCTTTTAATTTTAATGCTTCTTTTCCATAAGTTTTCGTGTACTTATACCATATGTATAAATATTTACCTACATTTTTTCCTAAGCTATCTTGATGTAGCGCCCATAAAAACCAATAGAATGAAATAATCGCAGTATATCCTAAATAAGTTTTTAACTTATTTAGAGTATAACTCTCTCCTAAATATTCTTTAATCACCTCAATAGCCTCTTCTACTTTATAATCTGAACAAGCAATAAATGTTCCTAAGTCAACTGCTGGGTGAGTCATACCTGAGTACTCCCAGTCTATAAGATACATATTATTTTCTTTATCTATTAAAAAGTTAGGATCATAACTATCACAGTGACATAAGCAATATTCTTCATCATCTGATAATTCATTCTTTAATCTCTCTACTAAATCTACTAAATCATTCATATCTTCGAAGTCATCTCTATTATTTTCTGCTAATAGGTGACGGAAACCATCTATCTGCTTCCATATATCAAACTTATATTCTGTTTTTTCTCCACTATTATGTAATAACTTTAGATATTTTAAAGCTTTAGAGACATCTTCTTTATTATGGTAATCTAGATTTCTAGCATCATCTACAAAATGAGAAATCTTCCAACCTTTCTCATCGATATAAATGTGAGTATTATCTATCCCTAATTTCTTAGCCACCTCCATTGAAGCAGCTTCACTTTTCCTATTAATATACTCTTCTGTACCTTTACCAGGATGTCTATAAACATATTGTTTCCCCGAAACAGTAAATTTAAACGACGTATTCGTTAACCCTGCTTTTATTGGACTTATTTGTTCGATTTCTTCTTCTTTACATTCTAATATATTTGAAATGTTATTTAAAATTCTAGAATTAGTATTTTTTAGATAATCCTTATCAAATTCTCTTAATTCCTCTAAAGAATCAAACTCTCTTATAACATCCTTACTATATCTTCTTATACGTAAATCTAATTCTGATATAAACTTAATATATAAGTCCTCCCACAGCCCTTCTTTTACTGCTTGTTTTTTATACTCTTCTCTAAGAATTGAAGAAAACTTATTACTAAATTCTCGATCAAAATATACATGACCTAACATTACCCAAGTGTCAGATCCACCTATTTTTGCATCAATTATTCTATCTTTTTTATCAACAGTTATACAATATTCATCAGTTTCACCTTCTTCATATACAGATGAATAATACCCTTTATAAACATACTTTTCAAATGGATTTTTTTCAAAGTAATTATCAGATGAACAAATATATGTATTAGATAATTTATCTGCTACTAGAATCATAGAAGATGTATTGTTATATCTATAATAGTCTTCATTTACAACAATTTCCACTCCATATTTCTCTTCTAGATAAAACATCTTTTCTTTCATATAACCAACTACTAATGTTATATCTTTTATCCCTACAGAATGTAATTGTTTAATTTGTCTTTCTATTAAAACTTCTCCCTTTACATTAAGTAATCCTTTAGGTTTTTCATACGATAACGGAGCAAATCTAGTACTCATACCAGCTGCTAATATTACTGCATTATTAACTTTATATGGTTCTAGAGAATCTATTCCATTTTTTGTAATTTTATTATTTTTATCTATTAATCCTTTATCTTTTAATTCTGCAATTACTGAATTAACTTTCCCTAATGAAATATTTAAATCCTCGGCTATTTCTCTTTGTGTTTTATTTGAATTTTGTAATAATTTCATTAAAACTTCAAATTCTGATAATTTAATCATAAAGCACCTCTCTTTCTGTTCATTTCTTTCGTTTATAATTATTTTTTTGAACACGATGTCAAAAAACTGAGATTTAATTTAATAATTAAATCTCAACCTTAATCATTTTAACATACTTATAAAAAAAAGTCTAATTTATATTAGCTGATTTCCAATACCTTTATCTTAATTTAGTTCACAATTGATAAATTAAACTTTTTACTTCACCATAACTTTCTTTATTCCAATATTAATAAGTTTCGCAAGTATTATACTAACAACCAATACTATTACTGTAAATATAACATCATTTACTTTTGACGAAATATAATATCTTGCAAAATACTGTATTACTAACCCATGAATCATATATAACTCAAAAGAGATTCCCCCTAGAGCTAGTAAATATTTATTCTCAAAATTTATATTTTTTACCAATAATGTAAAGTAAAGAGTAAAAATAAGATTATCCATATTTGCTGCTAAAGCATACATGTAACTACTTGTAAGACCAAGCTTAATTAATACAATATCATAATTATGAAATACAAACATAAAAAATGTAGCACCTACTAAAATTATGAATAAATTATTATCTATAACTTCATCTATTTTATCTTTATTCTTTGCCCATACTAATCCTAAGATAAATGTTAAAATACTATTATACCACCAAAATGAATAATGTAATTTAATAGCTATAATAATATAAATAATAATAAACATACTATTAATAATAATAGCTACCCTTTTATTTTCCACAAATTTGAATGATAAATAAAATAATATATATATAAGAATTATGACATCTATAAACCAACCATTATATATAACTGTTTTTCCAACTGTAAACAGCTTAATAAAATAATTAAAATTAATTGATTCTTTATTCACGCCTATTCTATATATCAAATAAATCATCCATATACTTATAAATGGAACTAAAATTTTTAATAATCTTTTTCTAAAAAAATTATCTAAATATGTTTTACTTTTGCTATTTTGAACGTATAATCCATACCCCGATAAGAAGAAGAACATAGACACTATATAACTTCCCATATAAGCAAAGTTAGTAAAAACATCCCCTGTAGTGACTTCTTGTGATAAATGATGTAGTATTATACCTATAGCCAAAATTCCTTTTAAACCTTTAGTTGAACCTGGATTTAAATAATCTCTTGAATTTTTTGGTAACAAATAAGCAAATCCAGAAATTATCAATAAAACAAAAATATCCATTTTATATTTCCCACTTGAATACTGTTTTAAATGCTGTATTTAAATCAGTGGCAAAAACTCTATGTATATCATTAATATTTTTTACTGGAGTTTCTAAATAAATAATATTTTTAAATCTTCTTTCGAATTTTTTATTACTTAACATTTCTACTGCTTTTTCAAAATCAACTCTACCAGAACGAGACGAACCTAATAGGGTTAATCCTTTTTCTAATACATCACGAGTATTAATATTTACAT
>CAUSWF010000022.1:0-4652 GCA_963535465.1 uncultured Erysipelotrichaceae bacterium
AAATTGAATTAAAAGTCTCATCAATTTACTAAGTTCATTATACGTGATATAATATTTACTTATAGGAGGTAATATGAAGGAGATTAGAAATTTTTGTATTATTGCTCATATTGATCATGGTAAAAGTACTTTGGCAGATAGAATATTAGAAGAGACTGGTAGTATTACTTCTAGAGAGTTAAAAGAACAAATGCTTGATAGTATGGATATTGAAAGAGAACGTGGTATTACTATTAAGTTAAATGCTGTTAGTTTAAATTATAAATATAATAATAAAGAATATTTACTTAATTTAATAGATACTCCTGGGCATGTAGACTTTTCTTATGAAGTTAGTAGAAGTTTAGCGGCATGCGAAGGGGCATTATTAGTAGTTGATGCAACTCAAGGAGTAGAGGCTCAGACTCTTGCGAATTTATATTTAGCACTTGATAATAATTTAAAAGTTATACCTGTTATTAATAAGATAGATTTACCTAGTGCAGATCCAGATAGTGTTATATTAGAATTAGAAAATTTAGGATTTGATAAGAGTGAAATAGTTAAATGTAGTGCTAAGACTGGGGAAGGAGTTAGAGAATTACTTTCTAAGGTAATAGAATATATTCCAGCACCTAGTGTTAATATTAATAGTAAGCTTAGAGCATTAATATTTGATAGTTACTTTGATAGTTATAGAGGAGTTATTACTAGTATTAGAGTAGTAGATGGTTCTATTAGAGTTGGAGATAAGTTTAAGATGATGGCTACTAACGCAGTGTATGAAGTGCTCGGACTTAGTAAACATAATCCTAAAGAAATTAGTGTAGAAGTACTTGATAGTGGAGAAGTTGGAACAATATATGCTTCAATTAAAAGTATAGAAGATGTATTAGTAGGAGATACAGTTACACTTGACAATAATCCAGCAGAAGAAGCATTACCTGGTTATAAAGCAATGAAACCTATGGTTTATTCAGGTATATATCCGTTAGATGCTAAACAATTTGAAGATTTAAGAGAAGCACTTAATAAGATGAAGTTAAATGATGCTGCTTTAGTATTTGAACCTGAAACTAGTAAAGCTCTTGGTTTTGGATTTAGAGTAGGATTTTTAGGACTTTTACATATGGAAGTAATAGAAGAAAGAATTGAAAGAGAATTTGGTATAAACTTAATCGCAACATCTCCTTCAGTTGTTTATCAAGTTAAGTTAACTGATAAAAGTGAAGTTATGATAGATGCTCCATATAAGATGCCTAAAAGAGAATTAATTTCTACTATATCAGAACCTTATGTTAGAAGTAGTATATTTTCTCCTAGTGAATATATTGGACCTATTATGAAGATATGTCAGGATAAGAGAGGTATTTATGTAGGGCTTGATTATTTAGATGAGACTAGAGTAAGTATTACTTATGAAATCCCTTTAGCTGAGATAGTATATGACTTTTTTGATAAATTAAAATCTTCTACTAAGGGTTACGCATCTTTTGATTATGAAATGATTGGATATAGAGTATCTAATTTAGAAAAGATGGATATATTATTAAATGGAGTAATGGTAGATGCATTATCTACTATAGTATTTAAAGATTTTGCTTATAATAGAGGAAGAGGTATAGTAGAAAAATTAAAAGAGTTAATACCAAGACAAAATTTCGAAGTCCCAGTACAAGCTGCGATTGGTTCTCATATAATTGCGAGAAGTGATATTAAAGCATTGAGAAAAGATGTACTTGCGAAGTGTTATGGAGGAGATATTACTCGTAAGAAAAAATTATTAGAGAAACAAAAAGAAGGTAAGAAGAGAATGAAAATGATAGGGGAAGTTGAAGTACCACAAGAAGCATTTTTATCTATTTTATCTAGTGGAGATGAATAATGAATAAAGAAAAAAGAATAATAGAAACAGTTAAAGAATTTCTGGCCCATGGTGGAGAAATAAGTGATAAAGAATTGGCTGTAGTTTTAAATAATAATGGTATAAAGACTTCATCATCTACTGTTGGAAGAGATTTAACAGATGGATATGATAATTTAAAAAATAGTTATAATCATTCTACTATAGATTGCCAATATATAAGTCAAGAAATTGCTAGTTTTATTAAAAATAAAAGAAGTGAAGCATTACTTAAAGCTAAAATTAAAGGTGGTATTACTTTTTCTATTAATAATACTGTAGTTAGGGATAAAGATGGAAAATTTATTGGATGTAGAAAATAAATCGGTATATATTCATATACCTTTTTGTGATATTATTTGTAGTTATTGTGACTTTTGTAAGTTATATAGTAGTAATAATATGATAGATAAATATTTAGATGAGTTAGATAAAGAAATTAAATCTAGATATAAGGGAGAAGTTATTGAAACATTATATATAGGTGGAGGAACTCCTTCTAGTTTATCTATAAAACAATTAGAGAAGTTATTTAATATTATTAAAATATTTAATAAAAGTAGTAATATAGAATTTAGTGTTGAAGGTAACTTTGAAAGTACTAGTTATGAAAAAATAGATTTATATAAAAAAAATGGTGTTAATAGACTTAGCTTTGGGATAGAAACTACTAATAATAAATTATTAAAATTACTTAATAGAAGTTTAGATAAAGTACATGTTAGTAATATTATTAATTATTGTAGAGATATTGGTATTGATAATATTAATTTAGATTTAATATATGCATTACCTGGAGAAGATTTAGATATATTAAAAAAAGATTTAGATTATATAATTAGTTTGTCTCCTAAACATATATCTACATATTCTTTGATAATAGAAGAACATACTAAATTATTTATTGATAAATATAAAAATATAGATGAAGATAAAGATTTAGAAATGTATTTATTTATACATAATTATTTAACTAAGTATGGTTATAATCATTATGAAATAAGTAATTACTCTAAGGATGGGTATTTTTCTAGACATAATTTAGTATATTGGAATAATGAATATTATTATGGATTTGGTTTAGGGGCAAGTGGTTATATTAATAATATTAGATATAGTAATACTAGAAGTTATAATAAATATATAGATGGGTCATATTTATTATCAGAAGAAGTTATTGATAGTAATAGTGATATGGATTATTATATTATGCTTAAGTTAAGACTTAGTACTGGTATTAACAGAAAAGAATTTTATGATAGATACCATGTTAATATAGAAGAGGTGTATGATTATAGTAAGTTAGTTGATGATGGGTTACTTATTGATAATATAAATATATATATACCTTATGATAAATGGTATTTAGAAAATTATATTATTTCTAATTTTAGGAGGATGAATGAAAGATAAATTTATAAAAGAGTTATCTTATATAAAAGATAATAAATATAAAGAAGTTATGATAAAAATATTAGAGATGTTACCAGAGTATTTCTTTGAAGTTGCGGCTTCTTCTACTGGTAAATATCATCCTAGTTATGCACTTGGTAATGGAGGATTAGTTAGACATTCTAAGGCTGCTTGTAGAATTGGGTATGAATTACTTAGTAATCCTATAATAGGAGATAAGTATACTGATAGAGAAAAAGATTTGATGCTTATAAGTTTACTTGTTCATGATGGATTAAAATTAGGTATTAATAGAGAAAGATATACTAGATTCGATCATCCTATACTTATGGGGA
The DNA here is from genome assembly GCA_963535465.1 of uncultured Erysipelotrichaceae bacterium. Lineage (GTDB taxonomy): Bacteria > Bacillota_I > Bacilli_A > RF39 > UBA660 > CAUSWF01. The sequence goes on from CAUSWF010000022.1 coordinate 3,631, forward strand.
ACTTTATAGTAGATAATTATTTAGAAATAGGATTAAGTTTAGAAGATGCAGAGTTTTGTCGTGATGTTATAAAGACTCATATGGGACCTTGGAATAAGGATTATAATGGTGAAGAAGTGTTGGAAAAACCTCATACTAAGTATCAGAATTTTGTTCATATGTGTGATTATCTTGCTAGCCGTAAAGTATTAAATGTAGAGTTTGATAAAGATAATAATATTATTGATTAGTATTGTATATAGAACATATTTTTGATATTATAATTGTAGGTGATAATATGAGTAAGTTAATAGTAATTGAAGGAACTGATTGTTCTGGAAAAGAAACACAATCTAAGTTGTTGGAGGAAAGACTAAAGAAAGAGGGGAAAAAAGTTGTTAGATTTGATTTTCCTATGTATGATAGTCCTACTGGTAAAATAATAGGAGGAGCGTATCTTGGTAAACCAGAGATAGGTAAATCTATATTTCCTGAAGGGGCAGTTAATGTTGATCCATATATTACTTGCTTGTATTTTGCAGCTGATAGAAAATATAATATGCCTAAAATAGAAAAATATTTGAATGATGATTATTATGTAATATTAGATAGATATACTAGTAGTAATCAAGCACATCAAGGTAGTAAGATCAGAAATAAAGATGATAGATTTTATATTTATCAATGGATAGATAAGTTAGAATATTGGTTATTAAAATTACCTAAAGCAGATAAAACTATATTTTTACATATGCCATTAGAAGTTTCTAATATATTAAAACAAAATAGAGAATTTTTAGATGAGCATGAAAAGAGTTCTACTCATTTAAAGAATTCAGAAGAAGCATATATAGAATTATCTGAATTATATAATTGGGATACTATAGAGTGTTCTAAAAATGGTGTACCAAGAGATATTAATTCTATTGCGGAAGATATTTATAAGATAATTATTAAAGATTAGAAAAGTTTGACTTTTCTTTTTTTTAAAATAATATATAATATAATTAGGGTGATTATATGAATAGAAGAGGATATAGTAT
>CAUSWF010000023.1:0-3889 GCA_963535465.1 uncultured Erysipelotrichaceae bacterium
GTATTCTACCATCTTTCTATTTCCCTTGTCTTTAAATACATATGCTATATTTTTTATTTTAATCTCATTGACATCATGAAGCACATCTCCATCATTACCCTTGACTGGTATTTTAGTTCTATCATCTGTGCTATTTTTTATACTATCATAGTTGTCTGTTTTACCACCAGATTTTATTGTCCGTAAATATTCCACCCTTGCATCTAATTTATTTCCATCACTTACATCCACTCCCAAGTATGAAATATCTAATTTACTTTTATTTTTTGCCCTTAAATAAAGTAAAATTTCATCTTTTTCATTTTTTATTTTCTTCACCTCTATCTCTATATCCTCAACCCTGACTGGTAAATTTTTGCTTGAAACTTTAACTGGAGGTGTATTTATATTTTTGTTACTATCCTTCATACTGATAATGAAACTACAGCCTATAACAAAAATTATGGCGACTATGGCAATTACTGTTTTTTTATTCATTTTTATCTCCTTATATAATGATGCTCTAATTCGTTGCTTTTAATATTGCTGATAAATACCTTTATATCACCGTCTTTTATCTGCGCTTCATTAGGTACTGGTATCAAATACCTATACTCATCAATTCCAATTTTTTTAGGCGCTGGTAAACCATCATAAAAAATATATTCATTTAGATTTAACTTGATATCTAAATTTTCTTTGTTATCAACACCCTTTATTGTATAATCTACTCTTACATATCGGTCTATAGTATAATCGATAAAATTCTTACTCATATCACCAAGATCCTTAGCAATATCCAAATCTTTAGTTTTCACAAGGTCTATGTCTTTCACAGTCATTTTACCACCAAATGCATTAAACTCTTTTCCTAGTGTTTCCATTGTATAATCTCTTAAATTGGGTGCATTTTTGTTTACTTGATAAATTCTACATGAATAAAAAGCTAGCAATACAAGACAAATTGTAAAAGTAATAACTTTATATTTGTTCATCTGTACACCTCTTAATAACACTCTCTATTCTACCATTACTCATTTTAACTGTGTAATCGAACAAGTCTTCAAGGTCTTCCTTATGGTGGCTGGCAATAAGTATTGTTTTACCTTGCTTTTTTTTGCTTATCATTATTTCTCTAAATATCTTGATAGAGTCCTCGTCAAGAGCATTTGTTGGCTCATCAAAAACTAGTAATTCTTGGTCTTCCATTATTGCCTGGACAATTCCAAGCTTTTGCCTCATTCCCAAAGAATATTTTTTTACTTTTTCATCCTTAAAATCATATAGACCTACTTGTTTCATAACATCTAAAATAGCATTTTTATCTATATATTTATTTATATCAGCTAGGTATTCAAGATTTTCCATTCCTGTATATGAATCAATAAATCCTGGATACTCAATAACTGCACCAAGTCTTACTGGATAAAATGCCTTTGGTTGAAGCTTTACATCCTTGACATATATTTCTCCTGCTGTTAGATTAATAAAATTACAAATAGCCCTAAATAACATTGTTTTTCCGCAACCATTATGTCCTATAAAGCCATAAATTTTACCTTCTTCAATATCAAGGTTAATATTTTCTAATACATACTTGTTTTTTATTTTCTTTTCAACATTTAATAACCTGATTAAAGCCATATAATAACCGCCCTCCTATATCAAATCTATTTCTTTATAAAAAAATACCACCAAAAAGCCCGTTGATAAAATCAAAATAGTATTGTAAATTAGACCTCCAATATACATACTTCCATCTTGTAAAACTAGCATATATCCACCACCTGGAAGAAATCCCAATCCAGAAACTAAATTAAATGCCACTGAACATATAGCTACAAATACTCCTATATGCTCACCAAATTTTATTGATACAAGCAAATTGAATATACCTAGTGAAATAGCCCCTATACTATATGAAATAAAAATTTTCCCTAACAAGTATAAGTCTCTAATATATACTTTGTTAAAGAGGCACCCTATATAAATAGTGAGCATAACAATTGATATGAATATGGTACTACTAATACAAATAAAGACCATCTTGCTAACCGCTAGTGAAGTTCTACTCCTATACCTCGTTAAAATCAGTTTATTATAATTGAATAAGTCTTCATAAATATACGAACTGAAAATGTACATAACAAGTATTTGTAATGTAACAAAAAATATATTACTACCAAATATATTTTCCCTAGTATCAAGCTTTGGTAGTATAAGGTATGAGACTACATAACTATAATCTTTGTAAAAATTGATGCAAACAATCAATGGCATAATAATAAAAATTATAAATACAAGTATATTCCTTTTTGATTTATCTATACCAAATTTAAAATCTCTTTTTAATAAATTCAAAATCTTCGCCCACCCTTTTTTCCTCTAAAAACAAGTATATATATACTAGCATAAACAATAAAATTACAGTAAATGATAATTTTGCTAGCAGTAATTTCGGACTATTTATAGACTCTATATCTAATATATAAGAATATATCAAGACCCCATTCCTGAAAGCTGAAATAAAAAATGGTATCGCAACTAGTGCAAAGCTATATAATCTATCCAAATATCTAGATACTATCAATACCATCATGGATATGGTAGCATTTCGTAAAAAGTAAAATAATAGATTTAATACAACTACACTTTGCTTATTGATAAAAATGTTTACATCTATTTTTTTTGAAGCGTTGTACAATACTGATATAGGGCTATTTACCTGATACCAAGTAAAGTCAGTTTTATTTGTAAATATGTATGCAAAAAGATATAAGGATACACAAAAAATCAAACTATTTACCAGATTTGCCAGTATAATCTCTCTAATTTTATATTTTGCAAAACGTTTTCTTGATTTAAACCTGACCATCAGTTCATAACTTCTGTTATTACTTGCATATAGGATAATAAGTAACAGAAAAGGGATACTTATTAAAAATTCAACTGATGGATCAGTCATCATTATCATGTACATATCATACATAGATAGATCTTTATAAAAACTATATGCATCCATCATGGAATAGTTAATCTTCATACAAAAAAAAGTCACTATCACAATGGCTGGCAACATATATAAAACAAGATCTTTCATCTTATTATGTTTAAATATAATCATACTTTTTCTCCTTTATCAATATGATTATTAATGATAGTAATAAAGGTACAAAAAACGCTAGTAGTAATTCTACAATCGTATACCTATTATGAGTAATCCTAAAAATGAGCATTGATGAAACGGAATAGTCTTTAATATTGAGTATATTAACCAGATTCCAAATAAGCATGTTTATTATGAAAGGAGTTGATACTACCACTAATTTCTTATTTACAAAAAGTGACATTGTAAAGCCTACTATACCCATCAATCCTGAAAATGCAAATGTAAATAAGAGTGAAACTATTGTATATATCATTGGATGATAAACTAATAAGTCTGACATACCCATTTTATATTGAAAATTAGCACCTAGAAAAACTGATGGCATATTGATTGGGAAAATTGCTAATTTTACTAATACATCTAAGATAAACACTGATATCATCACCAGCCCAGCACTAATAAAAGACATTAATAGCTTAACTAGAAATACCCTATGCCTAGGCGTTCTAGTTAAAATATTTATATACTCCTTACTTCTTATATCTTGTCCAAGAATATCACTTCCAACAAGAGCCGCCAAAATCGGCAGTAAAAAATAGAAGGTATTCATCGAGGTTATCATATCTGGTGATAGAAAGAATAGCCTCATATAAAAATTTCTATCGGATATGAAATATATATTATTCATATTATAGTTTACATAAAAATAAAAAATAATATTAAAAAGTAAAACACCCAAAAATATCTTACTTTTTATCACCCTTTTGAATTCTAGAGATATCAGATTCATGTAATCCTCCT
>CAUSWF010000024.1:0-3755 GCA_963535465.1 uncultured Erysipelotrichaceae bacterium
TGTTCTAATTCTGATTTGAACATATCATATGTCCAAGCATCTTCAAAGTTTTCTACATCAATTTTTGATAATGAATCTAAATCATTTACATCAACTCTATTTATTTTTATCATTTTCTAATTCCCTTTCTGCTTCTGTTTTTCTTAAATATTTTGGTTTCATATTATAAAAGTCTTTTATTTCTAATGTATTATAAATTTCTATTATATTCCCAGAACGTACTGGACTTTCATTATACTCAGCATCCAACAATTTTTCCTTCAATTTTTTTATGTCTTGTCCAACATATATAAAATCTTTACCTTCAGACTCTAAAAAATCATTTAATTCACCAAGTGAATAATAACCTTCCTCTTTAACAACACTCAGCTCATTATTTGTTTTCTTATAAACGGCTGAAAAAACATTACCACGGCGTGCATCTATAAGAGGTACTATTAATTTATTACTGTTAAATTCCAATAGTGCTAATAGTTTTAAGCTTGAAACTACTTTAAGTGGTAACTTTAAAGTATATGCCATTGTTTTACATACTGCAGCTACTACTCTAATTGCAGTGTATGATCCTGGGCCTTCACTTGAAATAATTTCTGTTAAGTCAGACTTAGTTTTATTTGCTGCTTTTAAGCAATTATCGATCTCAGATAATATTACTGCTGATAGATTATTATTACATTCCAAGTTCTTTTCCGCTAATATGTTTTTGTTTTCTATACATGCTATCGAACAAAATCCATTCGACGCTTCCACCACTAAACTGACCACTCTGCTTTTATCCTTTCTTCTATTTTACTGTAAATACCACTTGAGATTATTTCCACTTCTCGAACATCATTTTTAATTCGTATATTAAAAACTAAACGCTCTGATGGTAAGTATTCTTCAATAAATTCTCCCCATTCCACTACACAAATATTATTTTCATAGAAAATATCTTCAAACCCTAAGTCTTCATCACTATTTTCTAATCTATATGCATCAATATGGTACAATCTTCCATTTGGAAATTTATATTCTTTCATAATATTAAAAGTCGGTGAATTGACAACTGCTTTTACACCTAGATATTCTGCTAAATATTTAGTAAATGTCGTTTTCCCAGCGGCTAAATCACCATTCAACATTAAAATAAGTTTATCGTCTATACTATTAGCAACAATCTCTGCTAAACGTCTTGTATCTTCTAAATTTCTAATTACAATATTTAACATTTTACATCCTTCTATATCTATAATTTATTACCATAATCTATAATAACATATTTATGGATTTATTCCAACATCAAATAAAGTTGTTAAATCTACTTAATTAAAATGATTTTTTACTCTTAAAATGATAAAATATAAGTTAAGGGGGAATAATTATGAATAAAAAGATATTTTATATATTTTTAGGGTTTTTTACTAGTATCTTTATTCTATTATTTATTATTTCTAATAATATTAATACTAAATATAAAACTGTAACAATTAATAATGTTTCCATTAAAGGTGATACTACAAGATATAAAGTGAATTTTGTTGAAAAAGTTGATGGAGATACAATAGTTGTTCGTTTTAATAAAAAGGATTTAAAAGTAAGATATTTACTTATAGATACTCCTGAAACAGTTAAAAAAGGTGTAGAAGTACAAAAATATGGTCCAGAAGCTAGTAATTTAAATGGCGAAATACTTTCAAAAGCAAAAAATGTTGAAATAGAATTTGATATATATGAAAAAGAGGATAAATACCATCGCGCTCTCTGTTATGTTTATGCGGATGGTAAATCGGTTCAAAAACAACTTTTAGAACAAGGCTTAGCTGAAATTAAATATGTAAAAGAACCTGATACAAGATATTTAGCTGAATATCAAAGAGCACAAAACTTGGCGAAAGCAAATAAAAAAAATTTATGGAGTTAAGAAAAAAAGAGTAGAGATTTTTATAACCTCTACTCTTTTTAACTAATTATTCATCTTTAAGTTTACTATTTTTATAAGAATATACAAAGTAAACTACTACTCCTAATGCAACCCATACTGCAAAAATAGTCCAAGTTGTTGCTGTTATACTAGTCAGTAATCCAACAAATAAAACTATTGAAACAATTGGTAAGAATGGCATTAATGGAACTCTAAATCCACGTTTTAAATCTGGATATTTTTTAGAGAATACAATAGTTGTATAACTTACTAAGGCAAATGCAATAATTGATGCAAGGTTTGCTAAGTCTGCTAATTGTCCTAGTGGTAAGAATCCAGCTAATAATGAAATAGTTATTCCTAATCCCCATGTTACAATGCTAGGTACTTTATTTTTATTTAAAGCAGTTAGATTATTTGGTAATAAACCATCACGCGCTATAGTATAAGTAATACGAATACCTGCGAACATGAAAGATAAAATACCAGCCATTAACCCAATTACCGCACCAAGTGAAACAATACCAGCTACTTTGTGTTGTCCAACAACTTCTAATACATAAGCTAGCGCATCCCCTTGTCCTAATTCAGAATAGTTTACAATACCTGTTAAAACTAAACATACAAGAATATAGAATGCTGTACAAATTATCATAGTGATAATAATTGCACGAGGAACTGCTTTTTCAGGATTGATAGTTTCTTCTGCAGATGTAGAAATAGCATCAAATCCTAAATATGCAAAGAATACTGTCGTTGCAGCTAACATTACCCCTTGGAATCCTGTAGGTGCGAAATCATTTGTCCAGTTTGTTGGCTCTACATAAAATGCTCCAACTACTAAGAAAAGAATTACAATACCAACTTTTGCAGCAACCATTAAGTTGTTAACAGCTTTACTACTTGATGTACCTTTTGATAAGATAAATGTAATAACTAAAACTATTATTACTGCTGGAATATTACCATAACCACCTTGAGACGGTAAAGTAATAAATTCTTTAGGTAAATTAAGTCCCAAACCTGCTAATAATCTAGCGAAATAACTTGACCACCCATTTGCAACTGTTGCAGATGTTAAAACATAACCACCAATTAGTACCCATCCTACGATATAAGCAACAATTTCTCCTACTGAAACATATAAATACGTATATGTACTACCACTTGATGGAATTGTTGATGCTAATTCCGCATAACATAAGGCCGCTAAACAACATGCTAATCCCGCAATTAAGAATGAAAATATTACTGCTGGTCCAGCTTCAGCTGAGGCTTTACCAGTTAATACTAGAATACCTGATCCAATAATAGCCCCAATACCAAATAGTACTAAGTCTAATGTTTTCATTGTAGGATTAAATGTTTTCTTTCTAGCTTCTTCTAAAATCGATTCAACCGATCTTTTTCTTAAAATACTCATAATTACCTCCTAAATATTTAATTAAGTTATAATAATATGTTATAACTATGTATATTATAACACGTTTTCAATAGTATTTCTATAAGTTACAAAAAATATCTAAAACTGTCATTCATATATATTAATATTTTTTAGAAAAAGGAGCGGAAAATATCATCTCCGCTCCTACTTATTTTTTTATTTCAAAAAGTATTTATTATAGAGCAGCTTCTACAGGAGTATATTCATATCCTAAATCATCTGCTACAGCTTTGAATGTAACTTTACCGTTAGCTACGTTTACACCAGGTACTAATTCTGGGAATCTAGCACATGCTTCTTTAAGTCCTAAGTTAGCAATAACTTTAGCGTATTTAGCTGTTGCATTACATAACGCGTAAGTTGCTGTTTCAGCTACTGCACCAGGAATGTTAGCTACTGAGTAGTGTA
>CAUSWF010000025.1:0-3634 GCA_963535465.1 uncultured Erysipelotrichaceae bacterium
GGTAATACTAATTCAGATTGATTTATTGGATTATCTTTAAATGCGCGTGCTTGAATATCTTTTAATCCTTCATTGAATTTAACTGATGTTATTCCTTTATTTTGAAATATTCCAGGGATTATTCCTATTATATTTTTACCATTTTGACTTGTTGGTATTACTACATCTTTTGGACATGCTGCAAAGTCATATCCTGTTATATATCCATTACTTGCTACTGCGAAACATTCGTTCTTTGTCTTTATATCAATATTTCTTTCACTTACATTACCTGCTTTATCTTTTACTCTTACTCTTACTTTATAAACTGTATCTGCTTTTAAGCCTTCTATTTTATATTTTGCTTTATGCTCTTCCCATGCACTCCAGTTTATTCCGTCTATACTATATGAATATTTATCTATTCCTGATTTCTCTTCTGCATCTCCAGTATCTTCTGCTTCTACTTCAAATGTTATTGATCCATTCTCCTTCTCTGATACTACTTCTTCTAGTCTTGTTATTGTTGGTTTTATTGGATCTATCTTTTCTACTTCTATATCTGATATCTCTTCATTGACTCCATCACTTACTTTATATTTTATTGTCATGTTCTTGTTTACTTCTGCTGTTGATGTTGCTCCATTAATCACTATCCAATTTAGCCCATTATCAATACTATATGAATATGTTTCTCCTGCTATTTGATCAGAATTTATTGATAGTGTCTTCTTATTTGACCATCTATCATCATCTATTGTCATTGCTATTTTCCCTAATGGGGCTGTCTTTATTGTCTTGATTTCTGATTCTTTTATATTTCCTAATTTATCTTCTACTTTTACTCTGATCTTATATTCTGTATTATTCTTTAATCTTGTATACATATAGATTCCAGATGTCTGCATTTGAGAATATGTATTTCCTCCATCTTTACTATAATAATATCCTTTTATTCCAGCTTCAGTATCTGTTGCTTCTACTTTTAGTTTTATCTTATTTGATGTTGTTCCATCTAATTTTACTAAAACTTCTGGTGCTTCATTATCTAGTAAATATGGTCCATATACTTCTTCTTTTATATTACCCACTTTATCTTCTGCTTTTGTATGTATATAGTATTTTCCAGTCTTATTATTTATTACTACTGGTCCATTCACTTTACTTAATGTAGGTTTTACTGTACTTGAATTACTTACTCCATATTCAAAACTCTTAACTTCTACATTATCTGTTGCGTTTAATGTTACACTTACTTCTTTACTATACTCTGTTGTATTTGATATAGATGCACTTATTACTGGTAATACTTTATCTATATTTGTTATTCGTACTTCTTTTTCTCTTCCAGGATTTCCTGCATTATTCACATATCTAAATACTACTTTATAGTTATCTTCTACTGGTATTACTCCTCCAGTATATTCTTCAAATGGTAAATTATTTATACTATATTCTAATTTGAAGAGAGGATTCTTATCTACTACTGTTAAATTAACATTATCTTTTGTTAACTCTTCTGTTGATTTTCTTATCTCTCCTACATCTGGTGCCGCTAATGTTATTAAATCCTTTTCTATTTCTTCTATATTTCCTGCTTCATCTGTTACTCTTACTTTTACTTTATAGTTTGTTTCTACTTCTAAATTATCTAACACATTTGATGTTGTCCATGCTCCATCATCTACTGAATACTCTATCTTTAATTTATTCTTTGGTGTTACTAAATCACTTGCTTCTACTTCTACTGTAATCTTATCGTATGATACATCATATTTATTTACTGTTAATACAGGTTTTACTTTATCTATATTATTTATTTCTATTGTCTTTTCTTTTCCTATATTAAATCCATCACTATATCTAAATGTTAATGTCTTATTAGATTCTACTGTATATGGTGATGTCTTATCTACCCATGTATCATTTTCTTTTACTTGTAATGTTAATCCTCCAATATTTGTAAATGTTATTAATACATTCTGATTTGTTTTAGAAGTTGTTGATAATGTATAGTTAACATCAGGTAGTTTTTCTATCTCTACTTCTTTTGTAACTATTCTCTCATTTCCTGCTTCATCTATTGCTTTAACATAACACTTATATGTCTTTGGTACTAAATTATCAAATTCATTACTATCTTGATAATTTTCTCCATCAATACTATATTTATATTTTATTCTATTTGCTGGAGTCTTATTATCTGTTGTTGTTCCACTTACTGTTATCTTTCTTGTTGTCTTTACTACATTTACTGTGAAATCATTTGGTCTTATCTTATCAATATTATTTATATTTACATTTAACTCTTCACTATTATTAAATCCATCACTATATCTGAATTTTACTACTTTATCTTCTTCTACTGTATACTTATCTCCCAATACATCTTGCCATGTAATTCCATCTTTTACTTGTAGACTCTTTCCATCTACATTTGTTATTGTTATTACTACACTCTTATTTGTTGGAGCAGTCTCTGACACTGTATATGTTGGTTTTGGTAGTTTCTCTACCTCTACTTCCTTTGTAACTATTACTTCATTTCCTGCTTCATCTACTACTTTTATTGAACAATTATATTTCTTTGGTAATAAATTATCAAATTCCCCATTATCTTGGAAATTTACTCCGTCACAACTATATGTATATTTTAATTTATCTGCTGGTGTTTGATTATCTGTTGTTCTTCCATATAATATTATCTTTCTTGAAGTCTTTCTATAATTTAATTCAAAATTATTAGGCGAAACTTTATCTATATTAGTGATATCTATTTCAACTTCATCACTCTTATTAAATCCATCACTATATCTTAATACCAATTTCTTATTTTCTGTTACTGTTATTGTATTTCCTACATATGGAGCCCATACACCATTTTCTTTTACTTCTAATTCTCCACCTGTATTTGTTATAGTTATTACTACATTTTGATTTGTTTTTTCTGTCTTTGATAATGTATATGTTGGTTTTGGTAGTTTTTCTATCTCTACTTCTTTTGTTGCTATTCTCTCATTTCCTGCTTCATCTATTGCTTTAACATAACACTTATATGTCTTTGGTACTAAATTATCAAATTCATTACTATCTTGATAATTTTCTCCATCAATACTATATTTATATACTAAATTAGCTGGAGATGTTACATTATCTGTTGTATTACCATTTATTACTATCTTTCTACTTGTCTTATTTATATTAATTGTAAATGGTTGTGGAGCTTCTTTATCTATATTTGTTATTACTATTTGTTTAACTCCACTCTTATTCCCTGCTTCATCTGTATGTCTTAAATAATATGTTCCATTTTGTCCTATTACTACTTTATTACTTAATCTTTCACTAAAATTAATATTATCTGTACTTACTTCTAATTTATATATACTAGAATCTACTGTTACTTCTACATCTTTATTTGTTAATGTAGTTATATTTTGTACAGGATTTAACACTTCATCTACTTTTTTAGTAGTAAATGGTTTTGTCTCTATTACTTCATTTCCTGCTTCATCTTTTATTTTTACATAAACTGTATATAAAGTATTTTGTACTAAATTATTAAATGTATTAGTATTTTGATAATTTATTCCATCAATACTATATTGTTTAATAAGTTTATTAGAATTAGTTCTATTATCAGTACCATCAAGTG
>CAUSWF010000026.1:0-3524 GCA_963535465.1 uncultured Erysipelotrichaceae bacterium
GATCCAGATCATACAAATAGTAAAAGCTACTTTATTGAATTAAAATTAAAAGAGACAACTAGAATAAACAAAATTTCAAAGAGTAATATTATAATAGATCCTAGTATTCTAAGAGCGCTACTATATGTTAATCTTTGTAGGTTTAAAACAGAAGATTGGGAAGAGTTGTCATCGTACTTAAATGAAAAATATAATATTGAAATTATAGAAAATAAACAGTAAACTATAAATTACAAAGTTTACTTATTGTTTTCTAAATTTAGGAGGAGAATTATTATGAAAATTAGTGATATAAATAAAAGTAATAATATAGTATTTTTCGGTGGAGCTGGAGTTTCTACAGAATCTAATATACCGGATTTTAGAAGTGCTAATGGAGTATTTAGTATAAAGCTAAATAGAAACTTTACCCCTGAACAATTAGTATCTAGAACAATGTTTGAAAGATATCCAGAGGATTTCTTTGACTTTTATAAAAAGAACTTAATATATCCAGATGCTAAACCAAATGCAGCTCATTATTATTTAGCTAAATTAGAAAGAATGGGTAAACTAAAAGCAGTAATAACACAAAATATTGATACTTTACATGAACAAGCAGGTAGTAAAAATGTATTAAAATTACATGGTACTGTAGATGCAAACTATTGTACTAAATGTGGTGCGTATTATAATTTGGAACAATTTCTAAATAAAAAAGAAGAAATTCCACGATGTGATAAATGTTCTGGCGTTATAAAACCATATGTAACTTTATATGAAGAAGAGTTAGATATGACTACATTTAATTCTGCGATTAGATATATTCAAGAAGCAGAAGTATTAATAATTGGTGGTACTTCACTTAGTGTATATCCAGCAGCTAACCTTATTCAATATTTTAGAGGAAAATATTTAGTAGTAATAAATAAAACAGCTACTCCTCAAGACAACATAGCTGATTTAGTCATTAATGATAGTATAGGAAAAGTATGTAAAGAACTTGATGAACAATTAAGTGAAAACTAAAAATATATAGAAAGGAAATATAATGAATTTAATTAGAAAACTAGGCTGGTTTTTAAAATTAGAGAAGAGAAGATATATTATAGGTATATTAGCTCTGTCTTTAGTAAGTGTCTTTAATTTAATACCGCCTAAAGTAATAGGTAATATAGTTGATAAAATAGAAGCGGGTAATTTAACAAATAGTCAGTTGTTTATTAATATAATTTATTTAGTATTAGCTGCTTTTATAATGTATGGATTAAGATATGTATGGCGTGTTTATATTTTTGGTGCAGCGTACAATTTAGGTCGAATTCTACGTTATAGATTATTCCAGCACTTTACAAAAATGTCTCCATCATTTTATCAAAAGTATCGTACAGGAGATTTAATGGCTCACGCAACTAATGATGTAAATGCTGTTGTTATGGTTGCAGGTGTAGGAGTAATGTCAGCAGTAGATGCTAGTATAACAGCTTTAGTAACTTTATTTACTATGATATTTTTAATAAGTGCCAAGTTAACATTAATCGCTGTTATTTCATTACCATTTTTAGCTTATGCTACTAATAAACTAGGTGAGAAAAATCACCAAAGTTTTAAAGAAGCTCAAGAATCATTTTCTGATCTTAATAATAAAGTACAGGAGAGTGTATCAGGTATTAGGGTAACTAAATCATTTGGTTATGGTAGTGATGAAATTAATAGCTTTAGAGAGACTAATAAGAAAGTATTTAGAAAAAATATTATAGCTTCAAAATACAATGCTCTATTTGATCCAATGGTACTTGTATTTGTAGGGTTATCTTATACACTAACACTTATCTTTGGTGGAATATTTATATCAAGAGGAGAAATAAGTGTTGGTAACTTAGTAACTTTTGTTACATATCTTGATATGTTAGTATGGCCTCTTCAAGCAATTGGTTGGTTATTTAATATAGGTCAACGTGGGGATGTATCTTATACACGTATAGAAAAACTACTAGCAGAAGAGAATGATGTCGTAGAAAAAGAGAATACTATACCAGCGCATAATGGTAGATTAGAGTATAATATTAATAGTTTTTCTTATGTAGGAGAGGAAACATTATCTGATATTAAGTTCGCTATTGATAAAGGACAAACATTAGGAATAGTAGGAGTAACTGGTTCAGGTAAAACTACCTTATTAAAATTATTACTTAGAGAATATGATGTAGAAGATGGTAGTATTAATTTAAATAATCATAATATAAAAGAGTATAAGTTAAGTGATCTTCGAAGTTTAATAGGGTATGTTCCACAAGACCAAGCATTGTTCGCAATGTCTATAAAAGAAAATATCCGTTTTGCTGATTCTAAATATACAGACAAACAAGTAGAAGATATTACTAAAGTATGTGGAATATATGATGATATAGTAAATATGACTGATGGTTTCGATACTATTATAGGAGAACGTGGGGTATCATTATCGGGTGGACAAAAACAACGTATGGCTATGAGTCGTGCATTAATTATGAATCCAGAAATATTAATTTTAGATGATTCTTTATCAGCAGTTGATGCTAAAACAGAGCATTTAATTTTAGAAAACTTAAAAGAAGAAAGAAGCGGTAAGACAACTATTATTACTGCACATAGATTATCAGCTATTGTTCATGCAGATTTAATAATTGTAATGGATAATGGTAAGATAATAGAACGTGGTACACATGATCAACTAATTGCTCAAGGTGGGTGGTATATGGAAACATATAACAGTCAGCAATTAGAAGAAAAGATGAAAGGGGGAAATTATCTTGAAGAAGAGTAATACATTTTTCAGATTATTACGCTATATGTTTAAGTATAAAGGATTAACTTTTATAGCTTTATCTTTTATCTTACTTACAACATTAGTAGCGACAGCAATTCCTCTTTTAGCACAGTACTATATAGATAATTACATAACAAAAAATATAGCAACAGCAGGATTATTTATATTAGCAGGTTACTATGGATTATTTATACTAAGGGTAGTCTTTACTTTTATAGGTGAATATTATTTTTCTAAGGTAGCACATAGTATAGTAAGAGACCTAAGGGAAGAAAGTTTTGCGAACTTACAAAAACTAGGTATGTCTTACTTTGATAAAACACCAGTAGGTTCAATAGTGTCTAGATTAACTAATGATACTCAAGCAGTAGCAGATATGTTTGGAACAATATTCTCAAGCTTCTTAAATTCGGTATTAATGTTTATTGTTACTTTAACAGCTATGCTAGCTCTAAGTTGGCAGTTAACAATACTAATGATTTTATTTATACCGATTATGTTAGGTTCTGTATATTTATATCAAAGATTTTCTAGTAGATTAGTGGAGATAACACGAGCTAAATTAAGTGATTTAAATACGAAGTTATCTGAATCTATAGAGGGTATGAGAATAGTACAAGCTTTTAATCAAGAGAAGAGATTATTAGATGAGTTTGAAGGTGTTAATAAAGAGCACCTACATTATATGAGTAAGTCTTTAGCAGTAGATAGTTTATTACTTAGACCAGCAATGGCA
>CAUSWF010000027.1:0-3189 GCA_963535465.1 uncultured Erysipelotrichaceae bacterium
ACTAGATATACAAACTAAAGAAAATAAGAGATTCTGGAAATTCTTAAAAGAGAAAGAATTAATTACAGAAGAAAAGTATAATAGATTAGTAAGGACTGAGGAATTCTCTGATGAAGAATTAAGTGGATTTATTGCTAGACAATTAGTTGAAACATCTCAATCAGTTAAAGCAGTGGCTAGCGTACTAGGTGAACTAAATCCAGAAACAGCAATATGCTATTCAAAAGCAGAAAATGTCTCAGCATTTAGACAAAATTTTGGGAAAATAAAAGACGGAAATAGAAAATCAAAAAATACTGAACAACTAATAAAAGTACGTGAAATTAATGATTATCACCACGCTAAAGATGCTTATTTAAATATAGTTGTAGGTAATGTATTTGATGTTAGATTTACTAGAAATGCTTATAACTTTATTAAAGATAAAAAAGATGGTAGAAAATATTCATTAAATAATATGTTCTATACTGATGTTAGAAACTCTAATACAATAGCTTGGGAAATGGATAAAACTGTTCATCGAGTAGATAAAGTTATGAATAATAACAATATCTTAGTAACTAGAAGAACAGCAGAGCAAAAAGGAGCACTCTATAATGCTACTGTATATAAGGCAAAAGTGGCGGCTAAAGCAAAAGAAGGAACATATTATCCTTTAAAAACATCCGATAAAGTAATAAATGATGTAACAAAATATGGTGGTTTTACTAGTATAGGTATAGCTTATTATTCAATATTTGAGTATATATTGGAAAGTAAAAAAGGTGAAGAAAAAATTACAAGAATAATTCCAATACCAATTTATATTTCACAAAATATAACTGATGATAATACACTAATTGAATATGCTCAAAAACAAGTAATTTTAAAATCTAATGAAAAATTAAAGAGGTTTAAACTTAAATATAAAAAACTATGTATAGGAAATCTAATAATAATAGATAATTTTCCTTATTTAATAGGAGGAAAAAGTGGAGATACTTTTTATCATGATACTGCTGTACAAGTAGTATTAGATAAAAATAGTGAGCTATATATTAAAGAATTATCTAAATATCAAAATTGGAAAAAAGAAAATAAAGATGGACAATTATGGAAAACAATAACAGCTGAAGAAAATATTAAATTATACAATACACTAGTAGAAAAAATGAATACTGGCATTTTTAGAAAGAAAAAACCTAATAAATATAATGAACTTAATAGTGAAGAAATTAGAAATAATTTTATTAGTATTTCAGAAGAAGAACAAACTAAGATATTATTAGAAATATTAAATTTAATAACTAATAAAAAATCAATTTTTGACTTAAAACTAATTGGTATATCACTGGGTAGAAGTAGAATTAATTTTAATATATCAAAACAAGAACAATTCATAATAATTGAACAATCAGTTACAGGATTTTATGAAAAAGAAATTATAATTATAGGGGAGAAAGTAAATGACGTGGAGAACAGTAATAGTTAGGGAAAGAGCTAAACTAGATTACAGTCTAAATTTTATGACTGTAAGAAAAGAAGCGGAAACGAGAAAAATTAGTTTAAGTGAAATATATATGGTTATAGTAGAAAGTACAGCGGTATCTCTTACCGCTGTACTTCTCAATGAATTGGTAAAAAATAAAATCAAAGTAGTATTCTGTGATGAAAAGAGAACACCAAGTTCAGAGTTATTACCATATTATGGAAGTCATGATACTAGTTTAAAGTATAAGTATCAATTAGATTGGACTGAAGAATGTAAGCAACGAGTTTGGACTAGAATAGTATATGAAAAAATATATAATCAAATGTTGCTGTTAAAGAAATTAAATAAAGATGAATATAAACTTTTAGAACAATATTTAAATGAAATAGAATGGAATGATAATAGTAATAGAGAAGGTCATGCGGCAAAAGTATACTTTAATGCTTTATTTGGTTTAGATTTTAGTAGAAATAAGGAATGTTTTGTTAATGCTGCTTTAGACTATGGATATTCAATTATATTATCAGCGTTTAATAGGGAGATAGTATCTTGTGGGTACTTTACACAACTTGGTCTTTGTCACAAAAATCCATTTAATAAATTCAATCTTGCTAGTGATTTTATGGAACCTTTCAGAATATTAGTAGATGAAGAAGTATATAACCTAGAACAATCTGAATTTTCAAAAGAACATAAAAATATCTTAATAAATATTCTAAATAAGACTGTAACTATTGATGATAAGCAACAAACAGTTGCTAATGCAATAAAAATATATTGCAGAAGTTTATTTACAGGATTAAAAGAAGAAGATTTAGAATATATAAAAATGTATAAGTATGAGTTATAGATTTATGAGAGTATTAGTTATGTTTGATTTACCTACAGAATCATCTATTCAACGAAGAAACTATAGAAAATTTAGAAAATCATTAATAAAAAATGGATTTATTATGATGCAAGAATCTGTTTATGTAAAACTAGCTATGAATCAAGGTAGTGCAGATTTAATAGTAAAGAGTATTAGAAAACTTTGTCCAGAAGAAGGAATAGTACAAGTATTACAAATAACAGAGAAACAATTTTCTAAAATGGAGTTTTTAGTAGGTGAAAGTCAAACAGAGTATGTAGATTCAGATGAAAGGTTTATAGAAATATGAAGATAATAAATAATAATTGGCAAAGACAAATAGTTTTGGAAGATAATTTAATACATACAATAATATTTGAAAACAAAAAGTATTATAGGGAAAATATACTAGAATTAATTAGACAGCACAAAGGATATGAAGGTAACTTTATTTTGTCAATTAATAACAAAGAAGTATCTTTTGATAAAAATAGTTATTTCATAAGCGACTTATTTAACATCGATATTAATAATAAGAAGATTATATCTAAGGTATACGGAGAACTATTAAAAAATGTAGTGGATGATATTGCAGAATACAATAAGATAACTTCACATATAAGGGAATATTTTGAAACCTTAGTATTTAATAATAATCTAGATTTAGAATATAATGATGAAATTGAAGCAAATTCACTTTTGAAATTAGGAGATTTTAAAATACAATTCGAAGAGAGTAATTATTTAGAGAAACTAATAAAATTTTTAAAAGTAATAGTAGAATTATGTAATATCAAAGTAATATTTATAGTAGGGCTTTATAGAGTATTTTCTGTTAAAGAAGTAGAAAAAATATATAAAGAAGTAT
>CAUSWF010000028.1:0-3125 GCA_963535465.1 uncultured Erysipelotrichaceae bacterium
AGTAAGTATAATTATTATTAGTACTATATCAGTATTTATGTATAGAAAAGTTAAATTAAAATAAAAAAAGAAGATGCATAAAACATCTTCTTAATTTTTTATCTAGAGGTCGTACCCCCTGAAGGACGACCTCAAAAAAGAATAAAAAGGGGTTGGCTAGTGTGATACTAGCGACCAATTCGCCTAATACCGAATTGGTGATTTATATACTAATCGAAAAGAGGGTAAATGTCAATCATTTTTGATAAAAAAAATAAATAATTTAAATAATTAAAAAAACTTTGTTTATTTCTTTAAAAAGTAAGAAAAGTATGCTATAATATGCCAAGAAGGAAGTGATACTTTTGGCAGAATTAAAACAAGTTAAAGGTATTGGACCTAAGAGTCTTCAATTACTCAATAAGATAGGGATAAATACTATCGATGATTTAGTGACTCATTATCCTTTTAGGTATGAAATACTTGAAAGAGGAGATTTGAGTAAATGTGAAGATGAAGCTAGAATAGTAATAGATGGTAAAGTAGAAAGTGTACCTATACTAATGAGATTTAAAGCGGGTCTTAATAAGATGAGTTTTAGATTAGTAACTAATTCAGGAGTAGTAGGAGTATCTATATTTAATAGAGCATTTTTGAAGAGTCAGTTAATGGTTGGGACTAGTGTTACTGTTATAGGTAAATACGATAAAATAAAAAATGTTATTACTTGTAGTGAGATAAAGATGGGTGGATTAACTGGTACTGTTAGAATAGATCCTATATATCATGCGACTAGTGGATTAACTAATAAAAATATTTCTACTTATATAAATATGGCTTTATTAGAGTTTGGTAGAGATATAGAAGATAATATACCAGATGAGTATTTATCTAAATATAATTTTTTAAATAAAAAGACTAGTTTAAATATAGTACATAATCCATCTACTATGGATAAGTTAAATGAGGCTAGGACTAGATTAAAATACGAAGAATTATTTACTTTTATGTTCAAGATTAATTATTTAAAATATCAAAATAAAAAAGAGAAGAATGGATTAGTAAGAGTAATAGATAGAGATAAGTTAAATAAAGTAATAAGTAAGTTTCCGTATGAATTAACGGGTGATCAAAAAAAAGCAATAGAAGATATATGTAATGACTTAGAAAGTCCTTCTAGAATGAATAGATTATTACAAGGAGATGTTGGGA
This sequence comes from uncultured Erysipelotrichaceae bacterium, assembly GCA_963535465.1. Taxonomy (GTDB): domain Bacteria; phylum Bacillota_I; class Bacilli_A; order RF39; family UBA660; genus CAUSWF01. The sequence goes on from CAUSWF010000028.1 coordinate 1,192, forward strand.
CTGGTAAGACTATAGTTTCGTTTATTGCGATGATAGCTAACTATTATAGTGGGTATCAGAGTGCTTTAATGGCTCCTACTGAGATACTTGCTCAACAACATTATGATAATTTAGTAGAATTATTAAAAGGATTAGATATAAAAGTTAGTTTACTTACTGGATCTACTAGTAAAAAAGATAAGATATTAATATATAAAGGATTAAGTGAAGGTAGTATTAATATGGTAGTTGGTACTCATGCTTTAATCCAGGATGATGTTAATTATAATAATTTAGGATTAGTTATTACAGATGAACAACATAGATTTGGAGTAAATCAAAGAGCTAATTTACAAAATAAAGGAGTAAGACCAGATGTACTTTATATGAGTGCTACTCCTATACCTAGAACTTATGCTTTAACTATATATGGAGATATGGATGTTTCTATAATAAAAGAAAAACCTAAAGGAAGAGCTCCTATAGTTACTACTTTAAAAAGAAGAGATGAATTAAAAGATGTATTACAAATAATGTATGATGAGTTAAAACTTGGACATCAAATATATGTAATTAGTCCTTTAATAGAAGATAGTGAAGAAAGTGGTGATATTAGTAGTGTACTTACTTTAAAAGAACAAATGAAACTTGCTTTTAAAGATAAGTATAAAGCTGATATTATACATGGTAAGATGACTAGTTTAGCTAAAGATAATATTATGAATCAGTTTAGAAATGGAGAAGTACAAATACTTATTTCTACTACTGTTATAGAAGTAGGGGTAGATAATCCTAATGCTTCTGTTATAGTAATATTTGATGCTGATAGATTTGGTCTTTCAACACTTCATCAATTAAGAGGAAGAGTAGGAAGAGGAAGTATTAAGTCTAGATGTATATTAATTAGTGATAGTGATGCAGATAGACTTAGAGTAATGGAAAAAGTAGATGATGGATTTGTTATTAGTGAAGAGGATTTTAAATTAAGAGGACATGGAGATTTGTTTGGGACTAAACAATCTGGGGATATGACTTTTAAGATAGCAAGTTTAAAAGAAGACTATAAAATATTATTACAAGCTAAGAAAGATAGTGAATCATATTTAAAAGATAGTAGTAATGATAATAGTAGTTTAAAGATAAAATTAATTAGTCAAATAACTAATGCTTAAGGAGGGTTTATGAATATAGTAGAAGTTATAGTAATGGTAGTATTAGGTTTATATCTATCAATGATAGGATATAAGATGCATAGGTTATCTCTTAGTATACTAAGTGGTATAATTACATGGTTTTTAGTTAAATATTTTACATATGATATGGGAAATATTTCTACTAGTATATGTATATTAAGTGGAGTAGGAGTATTTATATTTAGTTATTTATTAAAGAAGATAAATTTCTATATAGTATCATTTCTATTTGGTGCTGGATTAGTTGCATATATTGCTGAATATATTATAAAGAGTAATTTATATGTGGGTAATAATATATATGTATTATATTTATTATTAATAATAGGTGGACTTATAGGATTATTTATAAGTACTTATATATTTGATAAATATTTAGTATTTATGTTTAGTATATCTTCGTCTAGTATATTAAGTTTAATACTTGTAAGATTACTTAATACTGATAGTATAGTATTAGTATTATTAATAGTATTAATGACTACTATAAGTTATGTAGTACAAACTAATATGTATTTAGATGATATGATTTAATTATTGACAAAAAGATAAAAATAAAGCATAATTAATATGCACGATGGTATTAATCGTGCCGATATTCTCTCATGTTTCTTATATATGAGAGTATATTCAACCGAACCCCCTGAAGGAGCCGAAAGGCTCCACTTTTTGTTTAAAATAAAGGTCTTTAGGTCTTTTTATTTTGCTTTAGGTGGCTTTTTATAAAAAAGGCATTAACTGATGAAGAGTGATAAGGTTATC
>CAUSWF010000029.1:0-2932 GCA_963535465.1 uncultured Erysipelotrichaceae bacterium
TATCTAAAAATGGTATAATAATAGGGATAATTAGTAAAAAAATATATAGGAGACTGAAATGGTTAGTAATGTAAGAGGAAATAATGAAGCATTGCAGCGTGCTGAATTACATAGGAAGATTTGGGCAATAGCGGATGATGTCAGAGGTGCTGTTGACGGTTGGGATTTTAAACAATATATTTTAGGGATATTATTCTACAGATTCATTTCTGAAAATATGAGAGATTATTTTAATAAAGCAGAGCATGAAGCGGGTGACTTAGAATTTAATTATGCGGATCTTAGTGATGATGAAGCATTAAAATATTTTAAAGCAGGAACTGTTGAAGAAAAAGGTTTCTTTATTTTACCTAGCCAACTATTTGAGAATATAGTAAAAAATGCAGCTAAAGAAGATAATTTAAACGTTAAACTAGATACAATTTTTAAAGAAATAGAAGCAAGTGCGGTTGGTAGTAAGTCCGAAGAAGATTTTAAAGGACTTTTCCGTGATGTTGACTTAACTAGTGATAGATTAGGAGAGAGTGTAGCTGAAAAAAATACAAAGTTAACTAATATTCTAGTAGGTATAAGTGAACTAAATTTTGGTAATTTTGAAGACAATCATATAGATGCATTTGGTGATGCTTATGAATATTTAATCTCTAATTATGCGTCTAATGCCGGTAAATCTGGTGGAGAATTCTTTACACCACAAACAGTATCAAAATTATTAGCGAGAATAGTAGTTGATGGGAAAGATAAGATTAATAAAGTTTATGACCCTACATGTGGAAGTGGTTCACTATTATTACAAATGAGAAAGTTTGAGGGTATAGAAATAGAAGATGGTTATTTTGGACAAGAAATAAATATGACTAACTATAACCTAGCACGTATGAATATGTTCTTGCATAATGTTAACTATAATGATTTCTCTATTAAACGAGGAAATACATTATTAAATCCACAACATGGAGATGAAAAACCATTTGACGCAATAGTATCTAACCCACCATATTCTATTAAATGGATAGGAGATGCAGATCCAACATTAATTAATGATGAACGTTTTGCTCCAGCAGGGAAACTAGCACCAAAATCTTATGCGGACTTTGCCTTTATTATGCATTCACTAAGTTATTTATCAAGTAAAGGGAGAGCAGCAATAGTTTGCTTCCCAGGTATTTTCTATAGAAAAGGTGCTGAAAGAATAATTAGAAAATACTTAGTAGACAATAACTTTGTTGACTGTGTTATTCAACTACCGGATAATTTATTCTTTGGAACATCTATTGCCACATGTGTCTTAGTACTAGCGAAAAATAAAGTTGAAAATAAAACATTATTTATTGATGCTTCTAAAGAGTTTAAAAAAGAAACTAACAATAATATACTAGAAGAAAATAATATAGAAAATATTGTTAAAGAATATAGAAATAGAGAAGATATAGAGTACTTTTCTCGTTATGTAGACAATAGCGAAATTGAAGAAAATGACTATAATTTATCAGTATCAACATATGTTGAAAAAGAAGATACAAGGGAAAAAATAGATATAAAAGTACTAAATAAAGAAATTTCTGAAACTGTGAAAAAAATAGATGAACTTCGTGCATCTATAGATGAGATAGTTAGGGAGCTTGAAAGTGATGAGTAATCAAATAATAATTTATAATACGGAAGATGGTAAGTCAAAGATTAATCTTAAACTAGAAGATGGTACAGTCTGGCTTAATCAACTTCAAATAGCGGAACTTTTTCAAACAACAAAACAGAATGTAAGTAAGCATATAAAAGCTATATTAGAAGATGGAGAGTTAGATGAAAAAGTGGTTGTAAACTATCAGTTGACAACCACTAAGCATGGTGCTATAAAAGGAAAAGTTCAAAGTAGGGAAGTAGCCTACTATAACCTTGATATGATTCTTGCTATTGGATATCGTGTTCGTTCTCCACGAGGGGTACAATTTAGAAAATATGCATCTACAGTTTTAAAAGAATATTTAATTAAAGGTTTCGCTATGGATGATGATCGTCTTAAAAATTTTGGTGGAGGTAATTACTTCAAAGAACTGTTAGAGCGTATTCGCGATATTCGTTCTAGTGAAAAAGTATTTTATCGTCAAGTATTGGACTTATTCTCAACATCAATAGATTATGATAAAAATAGTGATGAAGCAAAGAAATTTTTTGCTACTGTACAAAATAAAATGCATTATGCAATACATCACAAAACAGCAAGTGAGTTAATATTTGATAGAGTAGATGGTGATAAAGAATTTATGGGACTTACTACTTTTAAAGGAGTATTACCAACATTATCAGAAGCTAAGACTGCTAAAAATTATCTAAATGAAAAAGAACTTCGAGGACTTAATCAACTTATATCTGGATATTTAGACTTTGCAGAAAGACAAGCAGAGCGTGAAATAGCTATGAAAATGACAGATTGGATAAAACATGTAGATAATATATTACAAGCAACAGGTGAAGATGTGTTAGAAAATGCAGGAAAAATATCACGTAAGCAAATGGAAGAAAAAGTTGTAGCAGAATACAAAAAGTATTCAGAACATACTTTAACACAAGTGGAGAAAGATTACTTAGAAGAAATAAAAAGTATAGAAAAAATAGCAAAGAAAGGAGGGGAATAGATGACGAATATACTAGAATTACTAAAGAATGAAAAAGTAGAGTGGAAGAAGTTAGGGGAAGTAGTTGAAATATTAGATAGTAAAAGAAAACCTATAAAGAAATCTGATAGAATCCTTGGTAATTATCCATATTACGGGGCTAATGGAATACAAGACTATGTAAATGATTATATTTTTGATGGTACATTTATTTTAATGGGTGAAGATGGCTCGGTTATGAACAAAGATTTTACGCCTATCTTACACTGGATTGAGAATAATAAAATATGGGTGAATAATCATGCTCATGTATTAGG
>CAUSWF010000030.1:0-2852 GCA_963535465.1 uncultured Erysipelotrichaceae bacterium
GAAGATAATCTTAACGCTTTAATAATGCCATATTTATGTGTTTGAATTTTATATTCTATTACTGAACCAAAAAATATTTTTTCTATTATAATATCATCACTAGTCTCGCTTTTTAATAACTTTACATTCTCATATCTAACTATTTTTTCGGGATCTATTATATTACTATCTCCTATGAACTTAGCAACAAACTCTGTTTTCGGTTTTAAATATAGTTCCTTTGGAGTTCCTATTTGCTCTATTTTACCATTATTAAGAACTACTATTCTATCAGCCAATCTAAAGGCATCCTCTTGATCATGTGTAACAACTATCATGGTAATTCCAAATTGTTTTTGAATTCTTTTTACCTCATCACGCATAACACCTCTAAGATGAACATCAAGATTTGAGAAAGGTTCATCTAGAAGTAATACTTTGGGATTTAGCACTAAACTACGAGCAATAGCAACACGTTGTTGTTCTCCTCCAGATAATTCACTAATTCTCTTTTTATCATACCCTTCTAATCCAACTTTTTTTAATACATCTTCAGATTTTTCTAGTATTTCATTTTTTGATAATTTCAAAAACTTTAATCCATAACTAATATTTTCTATCACATTTTTATGTGAAAATAAACCATAAGATTGAAATACAGTAGAAATTGGTCTTTTTTCTGGAGATACATTACTTATATTATTATTAGATAAGACTATATCTCCCTCATAATCCGGTATAAACCCTCCTATTATGTTTAATAGCGTAGTTTTCCCGCAACCTGAAGGTCCTAAAACACATATTAGTTCACCTTCATTCAGTTCAAAATCTATATTTTTTAAAACTTCTTTATTATCATATTTCATTGAAACATCTTTTATTCTTAAATACATCTTTTACCTCTTTCTGTTTATTACTAAATAATATACAACATTTACTAATAAACAAATCACAATTATATAAAATGCTATTACTGAACCTATATCATATTTCCCACTCTCAATCACATCAAACATTACTAAAGTAGCAACTTTTTGACTTGGATAAACTAAAAATATAATTGAGCCTATCGTTGTCATAGTAGCAGTAAATCCATTTACGAAACTCACATATAGACCGCGTTTACTAAGCGGAAATACTACATCTTTAATTTCATTCATTCTACTTCCCCCTAAGTCTCTTACCGATTTTAATTGTGAAGTAGAAACTTGGCTAACCGAACTGTACCCTATCTTGCTAGCGAATGGCATTTGTTTAAAAATCAGGTTAAGTACTACTATCGCTGCTGTTCCCGTTAATTTTAAAGGTGTAGAGTTAAATGCTAATACATAACCTAGTCCAAAGAATGTTCCTGGTAATATATATGGTAGCGTTGCTACAAAATCAATTATCTTCAATGATTTAATTTTTCTTATGTTTATATAATATTGCAACACATGACCTATAACCGATGATAACCCTCCAGCTATTAACGCATATATTATACTACGTATAAATACACCAGAAATATATTCACTTGCATCGCTGAAGTTCTGTAACGTAAGCACTAGTTTTCCATATTCCATTGTAGAGAAAGCAGAAAGGATAATAGCTCCATATAGACTTACTAACGCAAATAATATTAATGTTGATGCGATAGCAGAAATATAATAAATTACCCCGCTCTTTCTAATATTTAGACTCACAGAAACTAATCCCCTTGATTCTGTCGCTGTACTTCTAAAACTCTTAGAAAATACTAAAAATATAATTAGTGATGGTAATAATATAATAAGATTCATAATAACCGCCTTACTTACATCTCCTTCAGCAATAAATGCCAAATACCCTTCTGTAGCAAGAACATTATATTTTCCTCCAACTATTGCAGGTGTAGAAAAATCAGCCATACTTCTAATAAAAGTTAATAATACTACTACTTTTATTGCTGGACGGAATAGCGGTAATATAATATCTAAAATTATTCTATTTGTATTAGCACCAAGTGATCTAGCAGAGTTAATAACACTCCTATCGATACTACTAATAAATCCAATTAACAATAAAGCATTTATAGCAATATGAGTAACACTTTGCATACTAATAATTCCCCAATATCCGTAAGGATCATAATTTAATTTCAATAAATTATAAGTAATTAACCCTCTTCTACCAAATAAGTTTATATATGATAAAGATGTTACAAATGGCGGTGAAATTATTGCTATCATAAAAATAAAGACAAGTATTTTTTTAATTCTACCACTACTTATAAAATAAAATATTGAAATAAAGATTGAAAAAATTGTTGTTAAAACTGTAGTTCCTAAAGCTACTTTTAGAGAGTTAATAAATAATTTATTATAGTATTGTTTATTTGATAAAAAACTTTGGATTAAATCTCCTTTAATTCCATAATTGAAAACTGCAATAAATGGATATAAAACAAAAAGAACAAAAGAGATAATTATTGTTAGTATCACTATAGAATCAAATAAATTTATTTTTCTTAATCTCATATTATCTCCTTTGTTTTATCATACATTTTTTAAATAAAGAGATAGTAAATCAGAAAATACACCTTCTTCATTACTATCTCTGATATTTCACTATTTATCTCCTACTAACTCTTTCCATTTTTTAAGAATTGAGTCACGTTCGCTACCAAAGGTAGATAAATCTTCTTTCATAAGTCTATCTTTTGGTAATCCTAAATCTGCTCCTTTAGCCCCATCGATTACCATTTGAGCTCCATCTTTACCATCTAATTCAGCTATTAATTGTTGATTTTCTGGTTTTAAGATATAGTCTTCAAATGCTTTAGCAATATCAGTTGCTTGTGAGTTTTTAAAGATTGCTACACCTTCTGGAATCCAAGGAATTCCATCTTCTGG
>CAUSWF010000031.1:0-2703 GCA_963535465.1 uncultured Erysipelotrichaceae bacterium
TAATAGAGTATGAAGTTAAAAATCGTTTTGAATATAAATTAATAATAATTTTATCTAATGATTAAATATAGAAGCTAGAGTAATCAAAAATGTTATTTTAAAAAAATAATATATAAATGTAGTTTCTAATAAGTAATTGATAATTAAATTGTTAGAGTATATATTTATTTGAAATTAATAATATAATAAGCGATAGAAATAATATCTAAATTAATATTAGTTTAAATAGGTAGTATACAAAGTATTGATTATGATTAAGAAATATGATATAATATATTTGTTCGTATAATACATATTATATGTATAAATAAATAATAGAAGGAGAATGCAGTAATACCAATGAATCAGCGTGATTATTATAAAAATAAAATAAATAAAATACTTCCTGAGTTTCCAGATTATATAGATGACTTTGTTGATACATATTATGATACTTTATCTCCACTTACATTATATAGATACTTAGAAACATACAAAAACTTTCTTTCATGGACAATTCGTGAAACTATTTCATCTGCTAATAATATTAAAGATGTTGAATTAAGTGTCCTTGAAAACATATCTAAAAAAGAAATGGAAAGTTATTTTAAAAGCTTAGCACGTGAACAAGTTAATGGTAAATATAGATCACAAACTACAGTTAATAATTATAAGGCAGCTATGAGATCTCTATATAAGTTTTTAACTGTAACAAGTGAGACTGAACAAGGACGAGCATATTTTGAACGAAATGTAATGTTAAAAATACCTATTACGCGTGTAAAAGAAACTTTATCATCAAGATCGAAAAAAATATCTGAAAAGATATTTCTTGATTCTCAAGATGAAGAATTTCTTAATTTTGTTGAAAACGAATATGAACAAACTCTTTCAAAACATGCCAAAAGTTTCTTTTTACGAGATAAAAAGCGTGATTTAGCTATACTTACTTTATTTCTTAAAAGTGGAATTCGTGTTAATGAACTAGCTAATTTAAAAGTTAAAGATGTAGATTTTCTTAATAGTGAAATAAATGTTATTCGTAAAGGTAATAAAACAGATACAGTAATAATTACCCAATCAGCATTAGATAAACTTAATGACTACCTTTCTTCATTAGGATTTAAATTAGAACGTGAAGATTATGTTTTTATTAATAAAAACAAAAAAGGACTATCAATAAGAGCTATACAAAAACTTGTAATGAAATATACAGATGCATTTAATGTACCTATGTCCCCTCACAAACTTCGCCATAGTTATGGAACAAAACTAGCACTTAAAACTAACGGAAATATTCCAATTATTATGACTCAGATGGGACACTCTAACAGTGATACTTCAATGCTCTATATTAATGAATCTAAGAAAATTATTAAACAATCTATAGATAAATTAGACGATTAAAAGACTATAGTTTACATAAAATTATTTATGTAAACTATAGTCTTTTTTTATTTTGTTTATGAGTTCTGTTTTTCCATTAGTATAAGATTCTCTATCATATTTATACTTAATTTCAAGTTTTAGTTTTAATTTCTCATAAGTTCTAGCTACTTCGGGATTTTTTAATAATATTTCCTTAAACTTTACTTCATCAATATCTCCTTTTTTTCTTATGTGTAGATGAAATACTTTTGTTAGAAAACCATTCGGACCATATCCTTTAACTAAAAATGCTCTATTATCCTCTTTCCAGCGTAATTCCCACTCTTTTGAAAGAATACTTATAATATTATCGAAACTATTATTATCATTTGTTTCTATTATTATATCGATAATATTTTTTGAATATATATTTGGTATTGCTGTACTTCCAATATGGTATACTTTTATTGAGAAATCTCTTAAAACATATAATAACTGATTTTTTTCTTCTTCATACCAAGTTATCCATTCTTTATTAAATGGTACAAGTTCTATAGGATATTTCTTTTTGAATTGTTTATTTTTAAATATATTTGTTTCCATAATTTCTCCTTAAAATAAAAAATGCTAGGATAGGAAAGTCTACCGCTAGCATTATTTAAATACATGAATAGAATTTTTAAAATACTCTATTCCTGATAAAATTGTCAATATTACTGATATCCATAATATTATATAATCCAATTCAAAATTCCATGTGTTGAATATCGGATTACCTAATAAAATTAATACTATTGCAACAAGTTGGCTAATAGTTTTTAATTTTCCTAACATACCAGCTGGGATTACTTCCCCCTTCTCTACTGCTAGTAATCGTAGTCCAGTAACTGCAAATTCACGAGCTATTACAACTACAACCATCCAACTATGCATAAGCCCTAGCTCAACCATTACAATAAAAGCACTACCTACAAGAAGCTTATCTGCTAAAGGATCTAGGAATTTTCCCATATTTGTAATTAAGTTATACTTTCTAGCTAAGTAACCATCAATAAAATCTGTAATTGCAGCAACAATAAATATTAATGCAGCAATAAAAATATTTAGTTTAACAGGTCTTCCATTTATAATAGATACAGTACTATCTCCCATATTAAAAAGGAGACAGAATATAAATACTGGAATTAGAATTGTTCTGAATAAAGTAATTCTATTTGGTAAATTCATTGAAACTAATACCCTTCTATAAATTTATTTAACAACAATTTTTATTTCTATTTAATTATATCACAAAGTAAATTTGTGAACAATAGTAATTAATATTTAAAAACATAAAAAAAGAGAAAATAAAAATAT
>CAUSWF010000032.1:0-2625 GCA_963535465.1 uncultured Erysipelotrichaceae bacterium
ATTTAACAGGTTATGAAGATTTGAAAAATATCGGTAAAATAAATTTATTCTCAAATACCATAACATAGTGTGTATAAAATGATACTAAGAAACAAATATCATTTATCAATACATGATTGTAATGATTTTCTTGAAAGTTGCAATCTAGAAAAAATAATTTAACAAAAAAAACTAAAAAAACAGAAAAAAAAACTTGACAGTATGTAGAATATTTGGTATATTATAAATATCACGAAAGATGTTTAGGAGAAATATCATGAAAGATATTTATTATATAAATGACTTGGAAAAATTAAAAGCGTTAGCTGATCCTTTAAGAGTTGATATAATAACAACCTTAGGTACAACTAAACAAAACTCACAGCAATTAGCAAAAAAACTTAAGATTAATAGAACAAGAATTCACTATCATCTTAATATATTAGAAGAAATGGGTTTTATAAAAGTAGTTGATACAGATGTGGTAAATGGAATAATACAAAAATATTATTTACCAACTGCACACGCTTTTGTTCCATCTGCAAATATTTTTAATAAATTGTTTAAAGAAAATACAATAGAATTTTCTCTAAATAAATCTCAAGAACAACAATTTTTATTAGAATTTGAAAAGTTAGTAGAAAAATATTCTAATAAGAATGAAGGGAAAGAAAAAGTTACATATAGCTTATTGAATATATAATAATTCGGTTCGAAAGAGCCGAAAAAATTTAGAATAACAGTAAAATATTTTTAAACGTTTATCATTAATTTTATGTTTAAAATAAAGTTTAAGAATAGAAAACTACTGGAGGTTTTATATGATAAAAAATAAAGACTTTATAATTTTATTTTTAGGAAGATTAATAACAAATTTTGGCGATAGTATTTATTTAATAGCAACTATGTTATTAGTATTTTCATTAAGTGGTTCAACATTCTATACAGGATTAGCGCTATTTTTGACATCTTCAACAGCGATAGTTCAAATAATTTTATCACCTATTCTTAATAGAATAAACATGAAAAAATTTTTAATAGTAACTCAAATAATACAAGGAGTTTTATTATTATTTATTCCTTATTTACACATAACAGGAAATTTAAAAGTTTATCATGTTTTAATAATAATGCCGATAATAAGTTTTCTAAATCAACTTGTATATCCTGGACAATTAGCACTACTTCCAAAAATTGTTGATAGTAAAGATTTAGTAAAAGCTAATTCTTTATTTGGTATAGCGTATCAAGGGAGTGATGCAATATTTAATTTTCTAGGTGGAATTATAATAACTACATTTGGTTTTATTTGGGCGTATTATATAGATAGTATAACATTTTTTATAAATGCAATATTATTTTTATTCTTATCCAAAGTAGTTTCAACACCATGTTCAAATGAAAAATCTAAAAAAGATAGTATCAAAAATTATTTTTCTGAACTAAAAGAAGGGATTATATTTTGGAAAAATTCACCTTTGAAATCATTGTTATTTGGAGTTATATTTATAAATTTAGCAGCAACAGCAATTTACGCAGCATTACCAGAATTTTCTAGAACCAGCACGTACTATGGCATTTTATTGAGTGCTTCTGGTATAGGAGTTTTATTAGGATCAATGTTATCAAATTTAGAAATATTAAAGAGTATAAAATTAGGTTTTTTGTATATAATGTTTATATTAATAATATCACTATGTTGGATGGGGATGATATTTATAAATAATGACAGTTTAATCTCCAAATTAATAGTATTTGCATTGTTTTTTATCGGGTGGGTATTAATAGGTATACTGAATATTTATTCTCAAACAGTAATTCAAATGTCCACACCAAGAGATAAAGTAACAATTGTTTTATCAGCTATGCTAGGTTTGTCAACAGCACTATCTCCACTAGGTGCATTAGGAACAAGTTTTATGAGTAGATACTATGATAATAAGGTTGTAATATTTTCGGCTACATTTTTAATATTGATAATAGGGATTTATTGGTTATTTAATGAGAGTATAAAAAATATCAAAAGTTTGAAAAGGATAGGAGGAGAAAATTATGAATAGTTTAATTTCTTTGAGAAGAGCAACAAAAAATGATTTGAAATTTTTAGAGTTGTTATACAATGATAAAACTATACAAGATATTTCGTTGAATGTAGATTCTGGAAAAATTACAGAAAAGGAAATTAATAATACTCTTGAATATTTTGAAAAAAACAAGTTAGATTTTTTTATAGTGTTAGAAAGAAAGCAACCTATAGGAATAACTTTAATATATGAAATAAATAAAGTAGAAGATTATGTATTGATAGGAATAGCTTTAGTCGAGAAATATAGAGGTAAAAATATAGCTGGAGAGATAATTAATATACTTTCTTATCATGTAAAGGAGAAATATAAAATTATGAATCTAGCTGGAGAAGTGTATTCAAATAATAAAGTATCATTAAAGTTAGTAGAGAAGTTAAAATTTAAAAAAAATGATAGAAAAACTGAAATAATAGAATTAAATAATAAAAAAATTTATAGGTATATTTATTATAAAAATATACATAGTATTGGTAATAAGTATAATTTAATAATAAATTAACAAAAAAATTTAAAAAAGAAAAGGAGAAAGAGCTATGTCAAGAAATATCATAATTATAAT
>CAUSWF010000033.1:0-2619 GCA_963535465.1 uncultured Erysipelotrichaceae bacterium
TTAAGATCTCCAGAATTAAAATATATTATGAAAAATGCTAAGCAAATATAAATTGTTTAGCATTTTTGCTATATTAATCCATTCTTTTTGTGACAAAAGCTCCAATCCCAATAAATACTAATACTAATAAAAGAGCTTGTAGAAATTCTAAACTCCAAATATTATTAAGTGTAGAACCAAAGTTTAGCCAAATTAATCGTCCGGGAATGAGTCCGATAAGGTTAGCTATAAAATAATGTTTAAATGAAATTCTAGTAAGTCCATATGAATAACTCACAACGCTATTAGGTAAAATAGGGACAAGTCTAAATATTATTAAAAATACAGCTAGCTTATTCTCTTTAATACCAAAAATTCTATTAAATTGTTTTAATGATAATTTTCGTACTAAAAATTTTTCGATATAATCTCTCGCGAAGTATCTTGAAATAAGAAACATTACATTAGTATATACAATTGCTGCGGTAATAGTAAGAATAGCTCCGAGTTTAAAGCCGAATAAGTAACCACCTATAATAGAAAATATTCCAGGTGGAAATAAAAAAATAGGGAGAATAGATGCTAGTAATAAAAATATTAATGGTGCATAATCACCAAATTGTGCGATAAAATCTTGCATAGTTTCTCCTTAACTTATTATTATAGTATTTAATATTATATCATACATTTTAAAATAATAGCATTATTGGGGTAAAGAGCTAATTATTATAAGTAAAATATTTCAACTGAAAACTATACTATAAAGTGATATAATAGAATAGTTAGAAAAAATTATATAAGGTGAAAACATGAATAAACTTAGAAAACTTTTAAATGAAAAAAAATATTTGATTATGGGGATACTGAACTTTACTCCAGATTCTTTTTCTGATGGTGGAGATTTTTATGATGTAGAAGCGGCAATCGAAGGTGTTCGTAAGATGGTTGAAGAAGGTGCTGATATTATCGATATCGGTGCGGAGTCAACACGCCCAGGCTCAACTGTTGTAAGTGAGGAAGATGAACTAGCTAGACTACAAAGTGTATTTCCAACACTGAGAAAAGAATTTCCTGATGTATGTTTTAGTATTGATACATATAAACCGACAGTTGCTGAATATATGATTAAAGAAGGTATTGATGCTTTAAATGATGTTAATGGAGTCAAAGGAAGTAATATGGCTGAAGTTGCGGCTAAATATAATATTCCAATCTTTGTAATGCATAATGGCGGTGTTGAAGAAGGTCATGAAATTGAACAGGTAGTTCGTGAACTTAGTGAAAGTGTAGATATTTGTTTAAAAGCAGGAGTGAAAAAAGAAAATATAATTTTAGATCCAGGTATGGGATTTGGAAAAACTGCAGAAGCTAATTTAGAAATAACTCGCAAACTAGACCAGCTTAATACTCTAGGTTGTGAAATTTTATATGCGGTAAGTAGAAAAAGAACTACAGATTATGTCTTAGGAGGAAATACTAATCCAAAAGATAGGGATATAGTAAGTGCAGCTTTATCTATAGAAGCGGTAAAACGCGGAGCGAGAATGGTTAGGGTACATAATGTTAAAGTTATGAAAGAAGCTTTAATGACTTATGAAATAATTAATGGTTAATAATTCTAAAGGAGGGTGACAATGAAAAATACATTTATTTATAATAATTATTTAGAAGCCCAAAAGGTCCTGAGTACTTTAGAAAAAGAATTAGAACAATGTGATGAGTTTATCTTTAGTGTAGCATTTATTTCTGAGAGTGGTCTAACTAGCTTGCTTCAAACTTTAGAAGATTTGGAAAAAAGAAATATTCCGGGTAAAATTTTAACGACAAACTATTTGTATTTTAATACCCCTAAAGCGCTAGATAAATTAAATAAATTTAAAAATATTGAATTAAAAATTTATGATAGTGAAAAAAATAAGCATGGATTCCATACAAAAGGGTATCTTTTTAGACAAGGTTATAAATGGAATATCTTAATGGGTAGTTCAAATCTGACGAGTGCGGCCTTAACTATTAATAAAGAATGGAATACGTTAGTTCAGGAAGATTTAGAACATAGTTCTAAAGTGCTAGAAGAGTTTAATTCATTATGGAATCAATCTATAAAATATAGTGATATTAGAGAAAAGTATATTGCAGATTTTAGTGTTAATAATACTCGAGATAAAAAAGAAGAAAAGATCATTTTCGAGGAAATCAATCCTAATAAAATGCAACAAAGTTTTATAAAAAATTTAGAGAAGCTAAGAGAACAAGACAATAGAGGATTGTTGATTTCTGCGACTGGTACTGGAAAAACATTTGCCGCAGCCTTTGGGATGAAGAGTATAGATGCAAAGAAAGTCTTGTTTATTGTGCATCGTGAACAAATAGCAAGACAGGCTCTAGAGACTTTTAAACTGATTTTTGGTAATAGTCGTTCATATGGATTATTAACTGGACAGAATAAAAATACCGAAGCGGATTTTATTTTTGCAATGATTCAGACTATATCAAAGAAAGAAGTTTATAAAAGTTTTTCTAAAAACTATTTTGACGAAATCATTATTGATGAAGTGCATAGGGCAGGTGCCGAAAGTTATCTTAGGGTAATGGATTATTTTAAACCTACTTTTTATCTAGGTATGACAGCTAGTCCTG
>CAUSWF010000034.1:0-2568 GCA_963535465.1 uncultured Erysipelotrichaceae bacterium
ATGTATATTTTGATCGAGAATTTAGTAATAAGTTTTCTTCAATTCTTAGAGAAGAATTTAAAAAACAAGCGGTAAAAGAATCATTATGGGAAGATTTATATATTAAATTTATGTCAGAATTAGATTTACGTATAAGAAGATATAGCAAGGATATTATAAGAGAGTTTGATTCTTTAGAGGAATTAAGAGAATTTGATAGAGAGTATTTAAAAAATACTAATTCAAAAATCTTATCAAATATTTCACGTATATTGGGATGTAAAGAAGAAGATATTGAGCAGATAAGTCCTATAAAAGCAGGATTAACGAATACATCTTTTAAATTTTCTGTATTAGGAAAACAATATGTATACAGACACCCTGGTAAAGGGACGGAAGATTATATTAACAGAAAAAGTGAAGCGGCCTCAATGGAGGTAGCTAAGAAATTAGGTATTGATAATACTCATATTTATATGGATGAGGAAGGTTGGAAGATTTCTCATTTTGTAGATGATGCTAGAAATCTAGATTACCATAATAAAGAAGATGTCTCTAAAGCTTTAAAATATCTAAAGTTATTACATAATAGTGGAGAAAAAACAGAATATAAGTTTGATATATGGAAGCAGATAGATGGTTTCCGTCACCTATTAGCAGAAAATAATAGAGATGACTTCGAAGATATGAATGATTTAGTAGATTTAGTAGAGAGATTAAAGAATGAATTATCAGATGATGAAGAATATTGCTTATGTCACTGTGATAGTTATGATCCTAACTTTTTAATAGATAAAGAAAATAATATGTATCTTATAGACTGGGAGTACTCAGGTATGACTCACCCAGCAGTTGACTTAGGAACATTTATTGCTTGTTCAGATTATAAAGTAGAAGAGGCTATTGAGGTGATTAAAGAATATTTAGGAGAGAGTTATACTCTAAATAAGTTAAAAACTTATTTAGGATATACTGCGATTATTTCATTCTATTGGTTTTTATGGGCGCTACATCAAGATAGCTTAGGAAAAAATGTAGGTAAATATTTATACATATGGTATAAGTACACGAAAACTTATGGAAAAGAAGCATTAAAATTAAAAGGAGTCAATAGTAATGAGTAAAAATCTAGAAGAATTAATATATGAAGAAACAGAGAGAAAACTAGATATAATGGAAAGTAAGGAGTATAAATTTCCAAAAGGAATTACTAAGGTAGATGGCTATATTATAGCAAGTATAATAATTACAAGCCTAGTGTTAATAATATTATGTATGAGTGAGGTGATTAAGTAATGCAAGGTAGTTATATAGAAAGAGAAACAATTACTGGAGTAGTGCCAGTTTTAAGTAATGAAAGAAAATATTCATTTATGGATTTATTCTTATCAACAAGTGGATTTGCTATTGCAACATGGTGTTATACACAAGGGGCATATGTAGCACAATTTTTAGGATTTAAGCAAATGTTAATTAATATTTTTGCATTTAACTTAATCTGGGTATTAGTGAGTTGTTTACCAATTTTCTTTGCGGTAAGATATGGTATTGATTTATGGATATGGTTAAGGGCTGTATTAGGAAATAAAGGTGTTGCTATATTATCAATTGTTATTAGTTTGGCAAATTTTGGATGGTATGCAGTTGCTGCTAATTTATTTTCTTCTTCTATGATTAATCTTATGAAGAACTTTGGAGTAACGTTAAATGAAGATTTATGGAATCCTGTATTGGGTGTAATGTGTGTTGTTATAGGAACTATAATAGCTATAGGTGGACCTGAAGTGATAAAGTGGACTAATAGATTTCTTGTTGTTGCACTGCTGATAGTAGGAGTAATAGTTTTCTTCATCAGTATAACATCTGTGCCATTTTCAGAAATATTAGCAGTAAAACCTGTTAATCAAGATGAGATTAGTGCGTTAGAACGTTTTATGATGTCAGCTGAAGGAAATGTCGCTTTTGCATTTTCTTGGTCAACGCAAGCATTAGTTATGCCTAGATTAGCTAAAACAGAAAGAAGTGGATATTGGGGAACAACACTTTCTTATGGTGTTGTAGCACCATTCTTTGTTGCAACTGGTGGAGTTATGACTTTAGCAATGTTTGTAAAAACAGGTGTTTATGAAAGTGATCCTACAACAATGTTATCAGTATTAGCATCACCAACAATAGGTCTTTTAAGTTTATTACTAGTAGCATTTGCTAATATAGGTACTCAAGGGACAGGATCATATGTAAATTGTATGATTGTGAAGAGTGGATTACCTAAAGTTAGCTATAAGTTACTTGTTATAATAGCGATGATTTATGTAAGTATTCTTACTGTATGGGGAGGCGTTGAAAAATATTTTGGTGCTTTCATTTCGCTTGCAGCATATGTACAAGGACCAATTATTGGTATGATATTAGTAGACTATTTTATAATTAGAAAAAGAAAATTATCGCTAAAATCAGCTTATAATTTAAAAGGACATGATGCTTATAAGTATAGTAATGGATATAATCTTGTTGGGTTATTGTGTATAATAATTTCATGTGTAGTAACAATGTTATTTGTATATAATCCATACAATGGTTCAATAAAAA